>CACZGD010000085.1 GCA_902780565.1 Oscillospiraceae bacterium | reverse complement strand
GTAGATCTTGATATGCTCCGCCGGGTCCATGCCGTTTTGCAGATAGTTCAGCAGCAGCATCGCCGAGCCGTCGGCGTCGCTGCCCGCATTGTGGTGATTCAGTTCTATATGAAGCGCCTCGCACATGGCGTCAAGGCGATGGCTTTCCAGATCGGGATAGCAGACGTTGCCCATCATCAGCGTGCAAAGGCATTTTACCGTGGGCGTCCACTCGATGCCGTAAGAGCTCAGGCAGTTGGACAGCACGTACAGGTCTCCCTGAACGCTGTGCGCCACCAGAATTTCGTCGGTCAAAAGGTCTTTGATGTCGTCCCACAGCTCCGGGAAGGTGGGCTTGTCCGCCACCAGCGCCGCGTTGATGCCCGTCAGCTCCGCCGCGTAGGGATCGAAGCGGCATTCGGGATTTACCAGCGAATAATACCGCTTCACGATACGGCCGCCCTCGATGACGGAAATGCCGATCGCGCTGATCCTGTCGCCGAAACGGTTGGGCATTTCCAGATCAAACGCCACGAATCTGTCCGTAAATACCCCTCCCGTCCGTCTGGATTTTCCGTACGGCCTGCGTACGGTTCTTTTTTACATAGCATACAGTTTACAGTATTTTGCGGAAGATGTCAACTTTCCTCGTCTTTTTCGCAAAAAAAACTGACGAACCCCGACGAAATCCCCCCAAAAAAACGGCGCGTAAAAAAAGCCGATTTTCCTGAAAAAACTTGTTGACAAATCCGTTTTCCTGTGGTAAGATATTCAAGCAATAAGCGGAATCGGCAGATGCGCTGGCTTCAGGGAGTGTCGCCTCGGCGGAACTTCCCGATTTCAGAAACGCCCCGCTCTCGGATCACCGTGCCGAGTAAAATTTAACGGTGAAACTCAATATGCGGATGTGGCGGAATTGGCAGACGCGCTGGCTTCAGGGAGCGTCACCTCGGTGGAACTTCCCGATTTCAGAAATGCCCCGCTCTCGGATCACCGTGCCGAGTAAAATTTAACGGTGAAAATTGAATATGCGGATGTGGCGGAATTGGCAGACGCGCTGGCTTCAGGTGCCAGTGAATGCAAGTTCATGTGGGTTCGACTCCCGTCATCCGCACCAACGCTGAGACCTTGTATATCAACGGTTTCAGCGTTTTTCTTTGTCTGAAAACACCCGCAAAACCATTGGCAGACGCGCTGCCTCCCCCGCCGTTTTTTGGGACAGGAGGCAGCACGTCTGCCAATAATTATTCTGATTACCTTTCTCCAATGTCATAATGACTGTTTTATTTGGAAGTACTTCAGATGTTCAATAGAAATATGGTTCAAATCACCATTAATTTTTGCTTCCTCTCTTATCGCGTCGGTCATAAACAGATCATCCAGTTGTGTGTTTGAGGTAAAACCGCGAACCTTTTGACAAATCGACGTGTTTGACATATCCAGACGATACAAATGCTCTTGCCCGTCAGGCCCTTTTTGTTTGCGGATCAGTTGGATCTTGCCGAACTTATCCCAGTGCTTTTCCGCAAATTTCGCAAGACCGACCGCTTTGGCACAGTTATCTTTTCTGCTTGGGTCATGGGGCTCCAGCACGTCAAACATATAACCGTGGGCATCGGCGCGGACGAAAATGAAATCGGGATACATGGGGGTGGCAACACCGTTGACCTCATAGGGGACGGAAAGCGCCCAGCGCTTTCTGTCAACATTGCGGAGCCAGCAAACAGCGCCTTTGGCGAGCTCTTCTTCCACGAGCTCGGTTTCCCAATCGTTCAGACTGCAGCGGAAGCTGCCGTCGTCCATGATATACATATGCCGTTCAAAGCTGCGGCTTGTCGGAGCAAGCGACCAGTCTATGCTTGCAGGCAGCGTCCACGGAATCTCGATTGGCAGTGCGGAAGCGTTGATCAGCCGCTCATACGCCGTTTTTCTGTGCTCCGGCAGTTGGGCAATAGCCCGCTTGTGCGTATCATAAAGATTGACAAACTGCGTTTTTGCGTAGGATTCCAGCTTTTCCATAAAATCGGCGTCATACGCAAGCACAATCACCTCGGTCTGCACTTCGGTATAATCCTCGCGGGAGGAATGCCGTATCCAGTATTCTTTATGCAGCCCTTCGCCTAAGATTTTTCCGGCTTTTTCAAAATGTCTGGTGATATCGAATTCCAGAATGGACGTCGTCTTCGTGCCTTCATCATACGATAAGGTGTTGCTGCCGTAATCAAGCGTCAGCGCACCGAGCGCAAAGCCGGTAATTCTTTCACGAGCCGCGTCATAACGTTCGTCGGTGCGCATCTCGGCAACAGCGTCGTCCATCATACCGAGAATCGCATTTCGTGTGGTACGCTGCGCGGTCAGGTCGATCTCATCCATTGTCAGGTTTCTGGACAGTTGGATCAACAGCCGCAGATACGGTTGTTTGCGAGAAGAATCGATCCGATAGGTCACAAGGCCATCCATTGCGTCAAACACGTCGGCAAACGCGGGATTTCTGTTTAATGTCACAAATTCCTTGTCCGTGCCCGTCTCTGAAGGAAAGACCGCTTCATTGTCGCGCAGCGCGTCGATCACGGTCTGTGCGGTATCTTTGTCGAAATACGGCAGAAACAGGCTGACGTCGTTCAACGTCGCGTCGGAAGAGATCCTTCTCGCCAGCGGCGTGCGAATCATGCGGCCAAGCAACTGGGCGATAAATGTATAATCCTGTGCGCCACGGAAGGACATCATAGTCTCGGCACGGGGACAATCCCAACCGGTGGAAAGGTTCATTTTGAAAAATACGACTTTCACGTCGTTCGCGTCCTGAATACGGGAGGCCTCGATCTGACGGATCTCCAGTTCGCCGAAATCGATATTACCGCGGTCGTTGAAAGTATGAACGACCTCGCCTGTGATCAGCCGCCGCCCGAGCGCGTCTTCAATGACGGTCAGACACGCTGCGATATCCGTATGCGTCGCTTCGCTGCCGCCGCCGTCTTCCACCTGGATCACAAGGATGGGGAGGACCGGCTCGGCGCTGCCTTCTTTTCTGCAGTAAGCGTTCCAGTGCTCGCATTTATCAAGCCAGTTGTGCACGGCGCTGTCCAGCGTCGTCATATCCGCCATCATCGCCATTTCGGGCATGTGCAGGATGATGCGGTCTTTCAGCAGACCCGAATCGCGCACATCCGCCGGGGAAACGACGACCTTCTGGACCGTGGAAGACGTTCCGGCGACAAGGGTATCAAACTTCTGCGGCGTCGCCGTGACGCCGATGACCAGAGGCATCACGCAGAGCCCGTCCTCTTCGCTGCCCTTGATAAACTTCTGCATGATGGACTGCGCCTTGTTTTCGGCCTGTTTTGACTGCATCGTGCCTCGGTGCGCCTCGTCGATCACAACGTAAAGATGCTGGGGGACACGTTTGACAGTATTGGTCAGCGTTTCCCAGATCGTATATTCATGAAAATCGTACCGGGTGGTCAGCAGCTTATCGGAACCGAGCTTCTGCGTGTTCAGAAAATAGATATGCCCCGGTTCCAGATATTCGCGGCTGAAGGCGGAATCGATCGTGACCAGATCGCCCACGCGGATCTTATCGGACTTGCTCTCGATTTTCATGCGCGTCTGCTCGTTCAGCTGCGGTGAATCGGAAAGCCATACGATGATAGCCTCCGGATCAGCGAGGGTATCCGCCGTGCCGAAGAAAAGCTCTTCAAAGAGCGTAGTCATAATGATCGTTTTGCCCGCGCCTGTGGGGGCCGAAAAAGAGATGATCTGCGGGTTATCCTCTGCCCACATCAGGTGCGCGTTCGATATTTTTCTATGCAGCTCAGCCAGCGCCGCTTCCTGAAACGGGAATAACGTGTCTCTCATCCCAAGGCCCTCCTTGCGCCGATCATAAAGTTTTCCAGATAATCTCTGTATAACTGATAGGTGTTCTGCGTATCTACATTTTCAGACATATCCCGGAACGCCGTTTCGGAGTTTGTGACGAAAAACACCGTATCAACGCCGGCTGTTTCGGCAAGCCGTTTAGCAAAAACGGAAAACATCGTCTCTTCGGTCAGTACGGCGAAGCCGTTTTCGGGCAGGATCAGCATATCGGGGATCTCTTCGCCCTCGATCTCGGGCCGTTTGCCCTTCGCGCCGGATTTCAGCCACAGCAGCGGCAGGATCTCTCGGAACTGCATCCCGAGAGAGACGCGGTCCTTCTCTAAAAAGCCCAGCTTGAAATATTCGCAGTTGGCGGGAAAGCCGTCCGCCATGGGGATATCGCTGCCGAGATAATTGCCCCTCAGCGGCGCGCCATTGACGTCGTGCCCCTCGATGGAGCAGACCGTGCGCGGCCACGTGACGTAGCGGGCGATGCCGAGCGCCTCCCATTCCGGATCGCCGGGACGGTATCCCTTTTTCTTCAGCGCTGTTGCCTCATCCGCAGAAACCTCATTGTTGGTCACAAGAATACAGCGACGGTGACCGCCGTCTTCTGCGTTCAGCAAATTGACGGCGTGAAGCGTTGTGCCGGAACCGGCGAAGAAATCAACAATGCGGGCATCAGGTTTTTCTTTTATAAAAAACCGCAGAGCATCCTCGACCGCATATATGGATTTGGGAAAAGAAAAACGTCTTCCTGGAATAATTGCTCCCAAAATATTTGTGCCATAAGCACCAGCTTCATGTGATGTTAGGTTCCACTGAGTTTTTGGGGCGGTTGTTTTTGAATCAGTTGCATAAGCAACTTCGAGAGCTCCATTTGCATCTCGACCAGTAACGATTATAGTTCCATCTTTTATTTGTTTAAGCTGATTGTCTGTAAGATAAGAAATTGAACAACCTTTCCCTTTTGTCGAGCGCCCAAACCTAATAGCTCCAATCTCTTTAAGGTTGCGAAATCTCGTCGGGATCATTGCCCAACTATACTCATCCCCATTCCTTATAGGCGGCCAAATCGCATATGTTCCTTCGGGCTCAGGGGGAGGCTCTTGCCCCTCATATACTGCATCACCAACCGAATGAAAAGAATCATCATGTTTATTAAAATAAATTGGATACCACGAACCCGGATTAACAGGACGAAGTCCCTTTCTGCCAGTGCGAGGGAAACCACGCCATCTAACTGAGGTGTCTTTTGACACATCCTGTGTAAGCATGTCTTTCCCAGTGCGTATTAGTTTATAATTTCCGACCATCACAAAGAATATATACTCATCAACACGGCTGAATTCATTAGTCCGAGCAGTTCCTTTAGGGTTGATAACAGAAGAAATCATCTGCATATTTGCTTCCGGAAACATCTCTTCCAGCAAACACCCAAGATGCAGGTATTCTTTTTCGTCTATGGTCACGATCAGCACCGAATCTGCCGGGTTCAGCAGTTTTTTTGCCAGTTCCAGCCGCTTTTTCATCATGGACAGCCATTTGCTGTGACGGTAGTTGTCGGCGCTGTCCACGTAATCGTTGTTGTATTTCCAGTCTTTCGCCCCCGTGTTATAAGGCGGGTCGATATAGATACAGTCCACCTTACCGGCGTACAGGTACTCCAAAAGCTGCAGGGCGTGATAGTTATCCGCCTCGATCAGCGCATGCCATAAATCGCTATCCGGCGCGTTGCAGACGGAATCGATGGGTTGCAGGTACGGATAGATCGGGTCCCCGAATCTGGCCACGGCGATCAGATCGTCGACCGGGATCTCCTCCACCACGGTTTTATCCGCCTGTTTACAGCAAACGGCGGTTTCACCTTCGATTTTGATCACGTTATACGTTTCATCCAGCTTTCCCGGCAGGTTGCGGGCAACGGTCGCGCCGCGCCTGACGGGGACGTCGTATAACGGCGTGCATTCGGGCTTGTGCTCTTCAAACACAAGTCCGAATTTTTTATTGGTTGAAAGGATGCGGATCTCTTTCTCAAGCTCCGCCCGCAGCGCGGGGTCCTGCACCTGTTTCAAAAGCTCATGAATGGCAGCCATCGTCGGTTCTCCTTATGCCTTTTTCTTGGACCATGATTTGCCGTACAGTTCGTTGCCGTCGTTCAGCGTCAGTACCGCCGTTTCCTCTAATATTTTTTTGGATGCAGGCGTAACGGAATCGGCTCTGTCGAACGCGATAAACACCTGCTTGCCGAGCGCCTGATAGTATTTGAGAATATGCTCCAGCCGGTCGTCGGCGATGCGTTTGATAATATTGGAATCGTGGATCAGAAACGGGATCGGGTAAAGCGTTGCCAGCGCCAGATCGTATATGACCATGCTTTTGAACGCCGTGCCCTCGCTGGTGTTGCCCTCCGTTTTATACCGTATCTCCTTCGTATCAAAGATCCGCAGATGCGGAGGTGTTTCCGTTCCGCCTGTCACGGTACGGTTGATTTCCGCAATCTTGCGGTTGACGGTGATTTCAAGCTCGGCGATATAGGTTTTCTGCCGTTCCAGCAGTTCCTTGAATTCCTCCTGTGCTTTGGCGCGGGCGTCCTGCAATTCCTTCTGCCGAAGCAACTCTTCATTTTCAGCGGTCAGTTCGTCGATTTTTTTGGCAACGCTCACGCACTGCGCAAGCGCTCTGGCGGACATTTCCCGTGCGTATCCGCTTTTTTGAACTTCTTGTTTTAACCGCGCGATCTCCGCGTCACATTGTGAAATAACGGCTGACAGCCGTTTGATCTCTTCCGCCGCCTCTTCGTTGAGGATCTGGCGGATCTTTTTATGAAAGCCCTCGATCTGCTCAAACGGTTTGATTTCCGCAGTCGGGAAAAACCGCTGAAGCTCCGCGAATTCGCCTTCCATATACGCTTCGGCGTACGGCTCTACCTGCGCAATGGCGTTGACCTGCGACTGCAGACGGTTACGGCGGCGCACAAGCGTTTGCAAATCCTTACGCAATCGGTTTATACGGTCATTCGTTTCCGTGTCGAACCCGAAAAAGGCAAGCTGTGCCTCTTCCTCCTGTTCGGACAATTGCTCCAGCCGCTCCTTCAACGAAGCGATCGTTTTTTCATTTTCTTTAAGCTTTGACAGGTCGACCGGTTTTTGCTTTTTCTCAACAAAATCCGCGGCGCTGATCCCGAGCTTTTCTTCCGCTGCGGCGATCGCCTTCAGAATATCGTTACCGCCCGAAAGACGGATCAGGAAATCCGTGGCCTTTTCTTCAGGTTCTCTCGGTCTGATATAATACGGCGTTTTTTCATATACGTTTTCTCCACCGTAGATACGGTCAAAGCGCCCGGTCAGTTCCCGGAACTCAATATCGGCGCATGTGACGCGATAGCTTTCAAGCAGCCATTTCCGGTATTTGTCCAGCGTCAGCTTTTCAATCAGCTTTCCGTTTTTTGTGCAGCGGCAAACGCTCCTCGGATCTTCAAGGGAACGGTAGAAATAATGAAGCTCCTCATCAAACAGGAACGTAAAGAAAACAGGGTGTTTACCGATATGCGGTACGATCTCTTTCCATATCCTGTTATATTCTTCTCCGCCGAAAGCGTAATCGATCATCCACAGAAAGGTGGATTTGCCGATCGCGTTGGTGCCGCCGGCGCTGCCGAGAACGGTATTCAGCCCCGCCCCGAAAGTGATCGTTCTGTGGGCCGCGGCAAAGCTGTCGCATCGGATCTCAACCAGCATAATGCAGCAAGCCCCCTTCCGTCAGTTCCATTCTGCCGAGCGCGTACATACAATCCAGCGCATCCAGATAATCGCCGATGTTTTTATCTTTCATATCCAGCTTTTCATAAACCGTTTGCGGCGCGGCGTCTCCGTTCTCCAGAATTCCGGCGATCCGGGAAAAATACGGGATGACGCTGCGCTCATACTGCGTTGTTTTACTCGGCAATCTCATTGAAAACCTCACATCTCTGTACGAAATACGAAACAATGACCTCACAGGCGGTTTTATATCTGCCGCCGCCGACCGTGTTCAGTTTATCGACGATCAGGTCGTATATCTCGCGCTCTGATAGAACGGGGGAATCAGCGTTTTCAAAAATCCGTCGGATCTGTCTGGCAAAGCGCGTTGGGTTAATCCGCCCCTCACCCGCCAGGCGGTCCAGCGTTTCATTGACGCCCGGATAAAGAGATAAAACGTCCGTGCGTATATGTTCACGGAGGCGTTTTTCGGTTATTTTTTTGTCGATCGTCAGCGGATCAAGACGCAATTCCGTATTGTCATCCTCATTAAGCTGATCGACGGAACGGAGAACGGCTTCGATGTCGCCGTCAATCCTTTCAATTGCGATATCATCCCGAATACGGTTCAGTTCCCGCGCCGCCATTTGTTTTTCGGTCAGTGCTTTTTGTTCAGCTTCGTTCATAGCGGCAACGACACACGCGCAATCGGCGCAGGTGACGATATCCGTCCCGTCCGGCAATGTGACAAGGGTGGCACGTTTAACCGCGTTGTCGCCGCCGACGGCAATCGGACGCCCGCAGCGGATACATTTGCCTTCAGATTCGGCTAATAACACCGCCTCGTGAGCAGTTGCCATCAAGGACACAGATATGAGACTGCTTTCATTGCTGTATGAATCAAGAAAAACAATACTATCTTTTTGCAAATCAAAGCTCGTCACATATTCCGACGTAACTGAATCCGCGTCACTTTTTGTTCCACTGTTATTTGTATTCCTGATAATGTAAAGCAACAATCCCGCGAGTAAATCGGCAAACACAAAAGCGTCTTTCTCTAAAAACGCTTGCTTTGTCATGTTATTAACCAGTTCAACAATCGTATTTCTTTCAATTATCGAATCCTGTGAAACAACATCTTTTAGTGCAAGGACTATGTTCCCAATTTTATTTGAGTCAAGTAAAGGAATAACGTCTTTTCTGAATTGTTCTGCCAGCTTTTTCGGATTACAGTTTTTTGCATCATCAACATCCAGAATTGGGATATTCTTTTTGCCATGAACCAGATCCGATATAGAAGAGTCACTGTAATCGCCTTCACAATTCGGATGCAGAGCATTCAGCATAGCGCGTCCCAGCGCAACCTGCTTTGTGCTTTGCGCTTTGCATTTTACCAGTATTGAAGAAAATGTGCTGAAGCAGAGCACCATCTCTTATCCTCCGGTCAATCCCTTTCGTAATCCACAATATCGCCGATGTTAACATCCAACGCATTGCAAATCCGTCCAAGGACTTCTAAACTTACAGGCTGACCTTTTCCCATTTTTGCCATTGTCGTTGAGGTTATTCCGGTAATCATCATCAAATCCTTTTTCAGCAGCTTTCTGTCAATCAACAGTTTCCAAAGCTTATTATAACTAAAAGCCATAACCGCTCCCCCAAAACAAATTAAAAAAATTATATCATATTTCTTCGCAAAAGACAAGATTTGTTTTTTATCTGTAAACATCCGGTTTGTTTTCGCTGATTTTTTACAAAGTGTATAAGGTGTCTACTGAATTTGAAGTTTTTTAGAAGTCTCAGCTAAGTTTTTTTCTCCCGGCTTTAGATAGAATAAACCCGGAAATACGAATCCGGGGAGGAAAAGACATGGCAAATCCGAGCTTGTTTCCTGTGATAAACGGCAAAGCGGCCTATAACGATTCATCCTGATCGTCGTTTTGTTTTACTGTCTGGTCAAATCAAATTCTACCTGGAGGTAAACAAAAATGACGACACAGATAAAGAATCCAACCAATCACTTGAATACAAAGGAGTTATATGATATGATTAACAAAACGAGAAAAGGCTGCAAAGACGTCTGGAACGCCTATATGTGCGAAGGCGCCGATTTCAGCCACAGCAACAACGATATCCCGTTCTGCCCCACAACGGCGACGGCGCTCCCCGCGGCGATTATCCCGTGGGACGAAGCCAAGCGGCTTTACAGAAATGCGCTCGCCCGAGGCGATAAACACTTTTTCTGCGATGTGTTTGTCTGTTGGTTCATCGACGATTACAAGTTCGACGGACCGCGCGGCATCTGGCACGACAGCGCGTTCGTATTAAAAGTTCTCCGTCATTTCGCTGGGGCGATCACGCCGGATTTTTCCACCTATCAGGATTTTCCGGAACCGCTGAAGCTCTATAATACATACCGGATGCGCGTATTCGGTTACTGGCTCGGCAAGAACGGGATCGCCGTCGTCAACAACGTCCGCTGGGGAACGCCGGAAACGTGGCGCTATTGCTGGGACGGGATACCGACGAACAGCATCGTATGCATCGGCACCGCCGGCGGCAATCCGCGCAAGCTCATCGACCGGGAACGCTTTGAAAAAGGGCTGGAAGAGCTCGTCCGCGTCCTGTATCCGCATTCGATCCTCGTTTACGGTTCCGCCAATTATCCGTGCTTTGACAAGCTCATCGATCAGGGAATCAAGGTGATCGCCTACCCCGGCAGCACCGCGTCGGCCTTCGATAAAAGGAGGCGGACGAGATGAGCAAGAGCAGTAGCGGACTGTTTCACGGAACAAGCGGTAGTGGATCCGGATCTGAAGGAAAAAGTTCCAAACGATCTTATGCACAAATAAAATCATATTCCAATGAGCGCGTAAAGTCATGGGCGGAGAAAAAGAGAATTCTTCCGGATGGAAGGAAGGAGAACAAGATGACTAACAAACTTAGCAACGTGTCTATGAATGGAAGAATGGCATATGTCATCATGTGTGTAGAAGCTTATCTTTTAAACAAATATCCCGAAAGAGACTGGACGCTCATCTGTAAAAAGATGTGGAAGGCGACTTCGATGAATTGGGCAGATTGGCCTGATATGTTCAGCTCCGTTATTCCTGATGTAATAATGCAGTATGACATGTTCTCAGACGAAGATTTTGGCGACACTCTTTCTGAAGAAGACTTCATTATAGTGAAGAATCTGTATTCCGGAATCACAAAAGGTAACGAGGACGATCCCGAAGACGAGTTAAATTATATGCTCAACAAACCATTTCAAATGGCAATAGTATATGAGGGAACGGTCATCAGGGATGGTCAGGAATCTTACGCGATAATAGAGGTCTATCATTTTAACCAAATAAGTATTAAGCTCGTTCATGCAGGAGTGTCTGCCTTTTAGGTGGACACTCCTGCATCGGCACCGCCGGCGGCAGCCCGCACAAGCTCATCGACCGGGAACGCTTTGAAAAAGGGCTGGAAGAGCTCGTCCGCATCCTGCAGCCGCACACGATCCTTGTTTACGGCTCCGCCAATTATCCGTGCTTTGACAAGCTCATCGATCAGGGAATCAAGGTTATCGCCTACCCCGGCAGCACCGCGTCGGCCTTCGATAAAAGGAGGCAGGCGAGATGAGTAAAGCTGACAGCGGTTTCTTCAGTGGAACAAAAGGAAACGGTAGCGATAGCGGCTCTGGTACAAGCGACAAGGTATCTTAATTATCCGGGAAAAGGGGTTCGCGGCTCTGGTACAAGCGACAAGGTATCTTAATTATCCGGGAAAAGGGGTTCGCCTCTCCCCGGTTGATTTATATACCCCTGCAGATCCTCTTCTGTCAGCGGCATTTTTGCCCATGTATCATCATCTTCGTACCACCAGTTCTCGGCGATATGGTCGGTCAGGTTGCCGGATTCGTCGAAGCAGTTGATTTTGCGGCGGAAGTCACCGTTGAGGAAGATCTGCACCTTCAGCCGACCGCCGACGTCAAAGATCACGATCCGGTCCACCAGCATCCGGAGGTTGGCGTCGCTGACGGCGCCGTCGGCGACGATGGCGTCCAGCAAGTCCATGCTCTTTTTCATCTCCTTTTTCCGCTGGCGGACCGTCTCGTCAAGGTTTTTGAACTCCTCTATCTTCGTCTGAAGTTCGGCAATATCCCCTTCGCAGTCGGCGATCATTTTGGTGTAGATCTCCGCGTGGCCGGGGTCGCGGATGCGTTCCAGCAGCAGGCCCTCCAGATCCTTTTGGCGGACGGCGAC
>CACZGD010000084.1 GCA_902780565.1 Oscillospiraceae bacterium | reverse complement strand
CTGCTGCTTTTCTTTTTCGGTATAGGCAAACCAGGTCTGCTTGCCGGAGGTGATCTCGTAAAGCGGGGACTCCGCGATATAGACCTTCCCCTCCCGGATGAGCGTGGGCATCAAAACGTAGATCATGGTCAGAATCAGCGTCCGGATCTGAAAGCCGTCGACGTCCGCATCGGTGCAGATAATAACCTTGTTCCACCGAAGGTCGTCAATATTGAAGGGCGGAACGCCCTTGACGGCCTTGCCGGAGACCTCGACGCCGCAGCCGAGGATCTTGATGAGATCCGTAATGATCTCGCTTTTGAAGACCTTAGACAGGTCTGCCTTCAGGCAGTTTAAGATCTTACCGCGCACCGGGATGATCGCCTGGAACGTGGAGTCGCGCGCCTGCTTGCAGGCGCCGAGCGCAGAGTCGCCCTCCACGATGAAGATCTCCCGTTCATTGACGTCCTTGGAGCGGCAGTCTGCGAACTTTTCGATCCGCGTCAGCATATCCTTCCCGCCGGAAAGCTTTTTCTGGACGTCCAGACGCGTAGCCTCCGCGCGCACACGGGAACGCATATTAACAAGGATCCGGTCACAGATCTTTTCGGCGTCCACCTTGTTCTCGATAAAATAGACCTCATGCTGATGCTTAAAGAAAGCGGTCATGGCCTCCTGAATGAACTTGTTCGTGATCGCCTTCTTCGTCTGATTCTCATAGGAGGTCTGCGTGGAGAAGGACGACACGACAAGCATCAGGCAGTCTTCGATATCCTGAAAATTGATCTTTGCGTCGGTTTTATTGTACTTACCGTTTTGTTTGAGGTACGCGTCGATCTGGGAAACAAACGCCGAGCGCACAGCCTTTTCGGGCGCGCCGCCGTGCTCAAGGAAGCTGGAATTATGGTAGTATTCCTTCAGGGTCTTTTTCGCGGAGAAGCAAATGGCAGCGGTGATACGGACCTTATATTCGTTCTTATCCTCTCTGTCCTTGCCGGTTCTCTCCGTCTCCCAGTACTGCACGTTCGTCAGCGCTTCTCCGTCGGCTTCCTCGTTGAGATAATCAACGATCCCCTGCTCATATAAAAACTCAAACGTCTCGAATTTCGATTCCGAAATCTGATTTTTTAAAATCAGCTTCAGACCGTTGTTGACAACGGCCTGTTTTTTCATAGTCTCCTGAAAATACTCCAATGGAATCGCGATATCGGTAAACACGTCAAGGTCCGGACGCCAGCGGATCCGCGTGCCCGTATCTTTCTTCACATAGGGTTCCTTATGAAGCCCGCCCACGTTTTCGCCTTTTTTGAAGGACAAGGTATACAGCGTTCCGCCGGTATGGATCTCCGCCTCCATGTATTCCGAGGAATACTGTGTGGCGCAAAGACCGAGTCCGTTAAGACCCAACGAAAAATCATAGCCGCCGCTGGAGGCGGCGTCATATTTGCCGCCGGCATACAGCTCGCAAAACAGCAGCTCCCAGTTATACTGCTGGTATTTCGGGTTGAAATCGACAGGCATGCCGCGCCCGAAATCCTGAACCTCAACGGAATGGTCCAGAAATCTCGTAACGATGATGCGGTTGCCGAAGCCTGCTCTTGCTTCGTCTATGGAATTGGAAATGATCTCAAAGACCGAATGCTCGCAGCCTTCGAGTCCGTCGTCGCCGAAAATGACTGCCGGACGCTTTCGAACGCGGTCCGCACCTTCCAGCTTTTCAATGCTTTCGTTGCCGTATTCTTTTTTCTTAGCCATTCTATCACTCCATTATTCTTTGCATTCAGTTTCCTTCTGCTGTACCGCCAGCAGCAGCGGACGGTCCAATCCCATCAGAAGGCATCCGATCACAAGGATACACGCTGAAATCCAGATGGAACGCTCCCCCAGGTCCTTACAGATATTGCCGCCCGCACCCGCGCCGAGCGCAAACACAAGGATCACGCCGAAATAGTCCTTGACCTGCAGCAAATACCGCCGGTCGCGCTCCCGCAGATAAGTCGAAAGCGCCTGCGTACCGCTGCGAAGATTCCCGATACACATAGTGCTGGCATATGCGTTTCCGCCGACCGTTCGAAACGCCTGAACCTGCATCGCGCAGGAAAACGACACCAGCGTATTTGCCAACGTATTCAGATACAGAGGAATAAACCCGACGCCGATCAGGATCAGGATCTCCAGAATCAGAACAAGCTGCCGCCAGTGGAATTTCACGGAAGCATGGAAAAAATGATCCAACTGTTCCGCAATGAACACGCCGAAAATAAAGGCAAGAACAGGGAGCAGATACCGCAGCCCTTTGTGCCACTGTCCCGCAAGGAAATTCGTGCTCATCAAAACGATATTTCCGGTTTGCGCGTTTGCGAAAACGTGTTGACGAACGATATAGGTATAAGCGTCCTGAAAGCCGCCGCTGAACGCAAGGATCAGACTCAGGACAAAGGACTCGGACATTTGATTTTGTTCGGTCAGACGCCGACGCAGCTTCTCTCTGAATGTCATAACGATCGGTATTGATTCCTCATTCTTTCCATCAGTTATTATCTGAATTTTTATTATAACAAATATCACGGGAAATGAACAGATAAAATTTGAATTTCTTAAAAAAATTTGAAATTCGGATTTCCGAAAATCCGTAAATAACCGTAAACCGTGTCAATTCAGGGAAGCAGAGCAATGACACAAAATGCCGACGCAAAAACACGTCGGCAATTGATCAAAGTGTCTGATTCTGATATTTGTCGATCAATTCCTCGATCCCCCGGACCGTTCTCAGAAGAGCGCGATCGATCCTTGTCGGCTGCAGGAAAACGCCGTGATCTTCCAGCGCCGCGAAAAGCTCTATCAACGTATAGGAATCCAGGATCCCGCTTTCGATCAGATCCGTATTCGCATCGTATACGGTGCGGTCCTCTGTAATCTCATACAAAATATCCGAAACAGGTATCATCTTTTACTCAACGCCTTTCTGTCAGTTTTTCCGTTCTGGTTTACGGGAAGCGCATCGACAAATTCGATCACGCGCGGGATCATATAAGAAGGAAGCGTCTCACCGAGCTTTGCCTGCAGCGCCGCCCCTTCCACTTCACAGCCCGGGACCACGAAAGCGTGGATCGATTTGACAGATCCGTCCGGACTGCGCTTGGCAACGACCGCGCAAGCGTCCACCTGCGGCAGACGGTCCAGCTGCGCTTCGATCTCGCCGAGTTCGATCCGGTAGCCCTTCCACTTGATCTGGCTGTCCATTCTGCCAGAGCAATACAGCAACCCGTTTTTGATGCACCCGAGGTCGCCGGTGCGGTAGCAATTGACGCCGTTTTCCGTATAATGTCCGCCTGGGATGCCGCCGAGGTACCCGCCGAAAACGCTGTCGCCCTTCAGGACGATCTCGCCGTCTATGATACTGATTTCCGTGGCAAAAGCGTCCGCCCGCCCGACGGGTAAAATCTTTTCGTCCGCCGCCATTTCCTTTGTGATCCGGATCGCCGACACCGCGGATGTCGCCTCGGTGGGACCGTAGGCGTTTATAACGCAAAGCGAGGGAAACGCCGTAAGCAAGCGTCTGACGGTTTTTGGCTCCAGTGGCTCCCCGCAGAAATAAACGCATTTCAGAGCAGGGTAATTCTCCGCGCAGAACGACGGCTCCATCAGGCACAGCTTCATAAAAGTCGGCGTCATCACAGCGACGTTTGCTTTTGCAAGCGGAATAAATATCGCGTTGTAATCTTTTGAAACGTCCCGATCCAGCGCGACAAGCGTGTGTCCGTTACAGAACGAGTAATAGAGATCCGCAACGCTGAGATCAAAACTGAAGCTCGCCTGATTCATCACGCAGCAGGCGCGGTAATCGGAAAGAGGAGGAAAAGCACTGATCCATCGCACAAAGCTTTCCAGATTCTCCGGCGAGATCGGAACGCCCTTTGGGTCGCCGGTGCTGCCGGAGGTAAAGATCATATAAGCAATATCCCCGGGTGGGGAAAGCTTGGGCTGCTCCTGAAACATGGACAGCGCATTGCGATTGCAGCAGGTTATGCCTTCAATCTCCAAAGCGGCCCGGGACAGGAGAAGATCACTGCCGGTCAGCGATGCGATCTTTTTGATGCGGGCAAGCGGGGCCGCATGGTGCAGCGGCACGTAGACCCTGCCGGCCATCAGACAGGCAAGCATTGAGATCACGAGATCGGCTTCTTTGTTGCCGTACAACAATACCGGTCCGGTACCCTGCCGACAAAGCAGATCTGCTGTTTTTTCAGATTCGCGCCATAGTTCGCCATAGGTGAGAGATTCCGTGCTGTTCTGATATGCAATGCGATCGGGCGCGGCCTCGACGCAACTGGCGACGCGTTGTAATACTTTAATCATCCCGGATCTGCTCCGCAGGGATCAGGCTGTAATCATACATGACCTTGGAATGGTTATCAAGAATCAGTTCCTTGTCGATCTCCTGATTGGTCTCCCGATCGATCACAAGACGATAGACCTGAGAGATTCTGTAGAAGGTATCGCCTTCCTTCCGGAAGTGATTGTTTTCCTCGACAAGTTTATATCTGTTGGGGAACGGCTTTTCACTGCGCAGCTCGCCGCACAGCTCACCGTCTTCGACCCATACGAGGATCTGCACGTTCTGATCCGTTGTATTCCGGAAACGATAGTCGATATTATTATAACAAACGGAAGTGCCCGTGCCGAAGGGAACGCGTCTGCGCTCATCCGGGAACAGCGCATCAGAGTGATGATGCAGCTCCGTGACGGTCAGCGGGCTGTTCAGCACGAGCCAGTGGATCATATTTGCCATCTGGCACAAGCCGCCGCCGATGCCGGAGATCATTTTGCCGCTGCTGATCACAAGCCCTTCTTTGTAGCCTTTCTTTTCGGTCGCCTCACCGAGCGTATGCCAAAAAGAAAACACTTCACCGGGATGAATCACAATGCCGTTGATCTTATTGCAGGCGAGTTTGATGTTTGTGACTTTGTTCTCCTGCAGGCGGAGATCGACGCCGTGCAGCTTTCGGATCAGGATCGAAGAATGGCTTTTTACAATGATCGGATAGGGATCTGCATCGTGGGTGGTCGCCAGCTTCTCCTGGCTGCAGACGTCTTTGAGCTTGCGGAGCATGATCTCCTTTCGGAGCGAAATCTTATACGTAGTGGGACTGATATCGCAAAACAGTTTTCTTCCCAAGGGAAATACCTCCTCTATTCTCCCTAAAAATCAAAAGTATTATACACGTTTCGACAAAGGAAGTCAAGGATTAATCGCATTTTTCGTGCTATGAAACGCTTTCCCCGGAAATATACAGCATTAAATATAACGCCCGGTTATGTTTCCGGGCGTTATATGCAATTCTATTTCGTCGTGAGACCTGCGCGCAGCGCTTCGACCTGCTGCGCCGTCATCCCGGCGTTTGTCAGGTACGCCGCAGTCAAGGCTGCATAATCCGCAGTTTTGAGATCGACGTCTTTCCCGACGACAAGTTTTATCATCGGCTCCAAAACCTCATGTACAATCACGTCATAGCGGTCGGGATCGGATTCTTTTGTGATCCTGTAGTAATTCTGATACGTGATCATATAGTCGTCCACGATCTCCTGATACGTCGCGCCGCAAAGCGCCTCCAGCAGCATACAAACAAATCCGGTTCTGTCCTTGCCCTCCGTACAGTGCACGAGATAGGGCCCGGAGGAGGCTGCCATGGCCTCAAGTCCCTTCAGAAGCTTTTTCTGAAACGCCTCCGACCCATAATTTGTGTTCAGCGCCAGCGGCACAACGCTGTTCTGTTCGTAAAGGGTTTTGAAATAGGGAGAGTTAAAATCCTCCTTTTGCATATACCCTGCGATCTTTTCATCATTATCCGCCAGATCGATGATCAGCTTCACACCGGCCTGCCCCATCAGCGTATCGACGTACGGCGCGCGGTTATGCTGATTGTCGCAGGGGGATGCGGAGCGGTAAAGCGTATTCGCTTTGATCTGCCCTGCGGAGACCGCACGGAAATTGGCAAACATCTCATCGCTGTCAAATAAAGAACGGTCGTCCTTATAATGAATATCGCGCGCGTTCTGGATCGAGAAGAACGCCGCTTTCTCCTTCAGGGTGATCGTCGCCCGATCGGATTCCGAAAGCCCCGCGACTTCAAACAGGTCGTCGCCGTTGTTGATGCAGACCTTGACGTAGGGATAGCCTGGATAGGCGACCACAAGAGGCTCCCCGGTCTGCGTATAATAGCCGTTATAGTATGGCAGCCCCTCAAGCGTATAACCGTTTGAAAATGAGACGTTCAGACTGTCGCCGTAAGTAAACCCAAGTGCGTTGAAATCGTCGATCGTGACGAGGACGTAAACGCCGCCGAACTCCAGCTCGTGCTGGATTCCGAGTTCGTTTGCTTCGGGCTTCTTGTCCGCGCAGCCCGACAGGCATCCGAGCAGCAGCAGAAGAAGCGCTGCAGCGGACGCGATGAAGCGCTGTGTTCTGTTTTTCATGTATATACCTCCTTATTGACATGCAGATCCTCTCTCATGATTTTCCCTGTTGTTTGCACCAGACGTTCATGATCAGAGCTGTCGGCAGATGCTTTACAAGCCGGACCTGACGTCTGACAGGGGCGCCGAGGATCGAAACGGTCTTTCTTTTTTTCAGATCCCTCATCGCCCTGGCCACGACGTCCTCCGCCGTATACCAGCGATCGTAATACCGGATCGTATCGTCGCGCACGGCGCGGTCCATAAACTCCGTTTTGACCCAGCCGGGACAAACGCACATGACGTGGACGCCCCTGCGCTTCAGCTCGCGTCCGAGCGCCCGGCTGAAGCTCAGCACATAGGCTTTGCTTGCCGCGTACACCGCGATATACGGAACAGGCTGCCAGCTTGAATTCGAGCCGAGATTGACGATCTCATCGCCCTCCTGCATATAAGGCAGGGACAGCAGGCACATCGCAGTCAGCGCTTTGTCATTCAGGTCCGGGATGCCGAGCTGCCCATCCAAAGGCAATTCTTCAAACGCGCCGAACAGTCCGTAACCGGCGGCATTGATCAGGATACGGATCTGCGGCTGCTCCGCTTTCAGCAGATCAGCATATTCGTTAAAGCTTTCCCTGTCCGTCAGGTCCCAGGACAGGGCTCGGAGCTTTGTGGCACATTGCGCCTGCAGATCTTTCAGACGCTCCGTCCTTCTGGCGATCACCCAGATCTCATCGAGCTGATATGAACGATCAACGGCGAGAACAAACTCACGCCCCATGCCGGAAGAAGCGCCTGTGACAACTGCAATTTTCATGTCCATTCTCCTTTCGGAACGCAAAGCGCGTTCACCTTTTCCTTAAAGCCGGCAGATCCGCATCGAGCGCGTTCAGCAGGTCATGCAGCAGGGCGCGGTCCTCAAGCTGATCAACAAGCAGCATTTCCTTGCCGCCTTCATACGGAAGCGCAGTTTGCGCGTCGGGGAGCAGCTCCCTCGCAGATTTCGTTTTCTTCACGAGGAACCGGTCGTCATACACGCCGCCGATCACCTTTCCGCGATAATAGACGACGTACTCCCCCATCATGGGACGATAGGATACTTCATCCGCCTGCGAAAGCTGTTCCATGATATAATCCAAATATTCCTTTCTTGAAGCCATAATGCGTACTCCTGTTTGCTTTCTCACGAATACAGAGAATCATTCCATCCGGCTGCCGCAAACTGGGCAGAATTTCCCCTCCGCGTATGCGCCGCAGTTCATGCAAATCTTCAAACCGCCTGCCGCCTCGGTCCGCGTTTCCTGAATGCTTTTATCTTTCGGATGCGTCACCGTATAAGAAAGCCGTTTTTCGATGACTTCTTTTCCGGGAACGGTCAGATTCCAGTTCAGCTTTCCTGTCGTTTCGTCCAGAGAAGCGCCGTCGACAGAAACGTGATCCACAACGATCTGCTTTTCCACGGAAACGGGGATCTGATCCCAGACAAGCACGGTGAGCGGCTTTTCCTGATTGTTACGGATGCGAATCGCATATTCCGAGATCTGACGCTTCTGCCCCTTCAGCAGCACGTCCTCCGTCTTCGTGCGTAGCTCTGTTCTGTTCACGCCGATCCGCTCGTCCCGACCGAGGGAGAGTATAAAGACTTCCTTATCGGGGTCCGGGGAGACGAAGATCTCCCCGCAGTAGTTTTCATTCAGATATATCTTGGCCTTTGCTGGCTTCAAAGGCCAGTCCGCAGTCTTGATCATGGCCGCGAGATACGCGCTGTCGTCCAGCTTCGGGACGCAAACAATGCGCTTGTCTGCCGGGATCGTATCCGTTTTCAGATCCGCCATCGTGCCGTCCGATCCGGAAATGACAGTTCGTATGCCCGGAAGCACATAACCCGTCATGGTGTCCGCGTCTACCTCTTCCGATTCTTCCATGACCATGCGATTCGGCGAAGCCATATCCGCCATCATACTCATCATCGGCATGGGAGCGGCGGCGCCGAACGCCTCCATTGATGCGCTGCGCATCATTTTCGCGCCCGGCATTTCAGGACGGAAACGCAGATTCAGTTTTTTCAGTTCCGGGATCTCCATACGGGCGGCGGGACTGCCGGTATACAGGGTGAGCCGGATATTCTCCCAATCTTCGCCCGTATTCTGCACGATCCTTGCGCGGCTGATGGCGCTGATGCTGTCAGAATCCGACGTCGTATGGATCTCATAGGTGGCGGTCCAATGCGCGGCGTTATCAAAGTATTCCATCTCAAAAACAGCTTCGCAGGCTTCCTGCACTGCAATCACCAGCTTGACGACACGGAAGGCTTCTTTTTGTTCCAACGCGTTCTTTTTTATCTCCAGCGCCTCGATCTGACGGCAGAGGGCTCTCTTTTGCTCCCGCAGGTTTTCCAGATGCGCAGGGAGCGCGCCGAGGAACCCCTCCACGTTTTCGGCGGACCATCCTTCCCGATTGGTAAAATTCCCGTTCGCGATCCAAAGGTCCTCCACAGTTTTCAGTGTGTGGATCTTGTTCTGCAATTCAGCGATCTCCTCCGTTACGTCGGCGGAAGGCAACCGATCGACGCCTTCCGAGAACGGAATGATCCGCATATCCTTACCGACGACGCCGGAGGAGAAAAACAAACGCAGACTGTCCGGATCGGCAGTATCGCTGATTCCGGAAAGGATCACGTCATTATCCCCGGCCTGCAGCGCGACTGCGGCTTTTCTGCGCACAACAGCGCAGTTTCGATAGACGCGTGCTGCTGTAATTGGTGCAAAAACCATACTGATATCCTCCCTTTGCGATGTTATGATGATTTGTTTTCCTGTGAATGGAATCGCAGGAAATCCGGTTTATTTGATATCGATCCAGATGCCCGTATCCTTCATCTGAGAATCGGGAATACTTCTGTAAAAACGCCGTGCCTCTTCATTACTGGCGGTCAGCGCGATCAGAGTGTTAATGCCTTTCTCTTTCAGATATTGCTTTAATTCAGCCAAAAGCGCCTGCGCGATTCCCCGATGCCGATAGCTTTTGATCACACAGATCCAGTCCAGATATGCTTTTACAGAGCCGTCAAAATGGGACGGCAGAAGGACCGCGTCGATGCGCCCCGTAACGATACCGTCCAAATACGCCAGAAAAGAAATCGCGTTATCAAATTTTGGATTCTGAAAGCTGGCGCTTACGCTTTTGACGTACTGTTCATCGATCTCCCAGCCCCAAAAATCCTCCTCCTCACGCAGACGTCTTTCAAAATCCAGAACGTCCGGCAATTCTTTTTCGGTATACGGTTTGACCGTGATCCGGTTTCGGCGGATTTCTGCCTGCAGCGTATCGCACCATCGATCCCATTTCTCTTGATACGCTTCCTCGGAAATGATGCGGGATAGCAGATCTGCCGGAGAGATGATATTTCTCTCTCTGCATGCGTTTACACAGGCGCGGTACATATCCCAATCCAGCTCATCTTCATCCGGAATCAGCGGTACCGCAGAGAGACCGGCTTTCAATGCAGCGACAGCCCGGGTATGCCCGTCTGTCATGACAGGCACGCCATCCAATATCTTTACCGGAATTGGTTCAAAACCGGACAGGTCCGCCGGATCCAGCCAAGCCTCAATATCATGAAGCTTTTTCTCCGAAATAAAGAATTGCGAAGGTTGAAGATCTTTCAGTTTCAGTTGTTCTGTATGCATGACAGGATCATAGATGTAAGGCTCATAAACTGCTTTGTATGTCCTCAGGGTCTCTTCAATATTGATCCAATAAACGTTGGTCATTTCCCCATCCGCAGGGTCCCTTTCGCACCGTTCCAAAACGCCGCCAAGGGCCCGGATCGTTTTGTCCGAGGCGACGTTATCGACGGCACAGTCGATCATGACGCGCTCCAGTCCCAGTTTTTTCGCTTCCTTCAAAGCAAGATACAGATTGATTTTGTTATACCCTTTTCTGCGCTCGGACGGTCTGATCCCATATCCGATATGGCCGCCGAAACGGAGCATTGCTTCATGCAGATCCCAGCGCACGTTTACGGTTCCGACAAGCCTGTTGTCATTCTCTCGAATCAGCAGGAAGGTCTTACCGGGGCAGCGACCTGCTTTCTCGGCATACGCCTTGTCTTCCATGCGAAGACACCGGTCCAACGCCTGTTCAAACGTCCAGCCGGAGAGGATTCTGTCCAAAGACCCGCTGCCGTGGATTTCAGACCCGGCAGCAGAAAACTCATTCAAATATTCAACAATATCCGCTTTTCTTGCTGCGGAAGGCCTTTCAAAATAAAACCGTTCCATATGATATCTCCCAAGCAAGGCTTATTTCAGCGTGAAGCTCTCTGTTTTCAGGTCGCAGTAATATCTTCCGCTTTCCGCCGTAAAGAGCAGAACGCAGTAATCGGGATCTGTAACGCCGCCCGGGTAATACATCGTATCGCCCTTACGCCAGATCATTTCTTTCGTCTCCGGGGCTGTCAGTACCTCCATTTTGCCTTTCAGCATGACGCCCGTGTACCTTATCAGGCCCTTACATAGAGTTGCTCCTAAAACGGTCTTTAAGCATGCCTCCACTTTGCAAATTAGGTCACGAAGCTCATCCCATTCATCATCTGTTAGCTCTGACAATGAAGGACAATGACGCTTCAAAACCAATATGCATCGTCCAATATAGTCTTGCTCATCTGAAAGGAAAATAGACCATGATTTACTTTGGAAAATAGACCATGATTTACTTTCATATATCTGAAACTGTTTGTCTTCTTCAGATAGATTGCACCAGTCACAATTATCCATTTTAATTACCTGCAAATGACGATTTACAGCACTATTAGGCGGAGCATAACTCCACCTAACAGTGCTTTCGTTTCGATAAACACATTTATCTTATAATTCTTCCATTAGTTTAACTGCGGTAATAATCATATTTGAACGGACATTCATTTGATGATTCCAATTCCGCGTGTCCCATTTTTCGCCGCTCACATCATCACCTGCATAAAGTAATTGAGCTAAATGAATATCATAATACTTAGATACCGCAAAAAACGCTGCTGTTTCCATTTCAACCGTTATACATCCCTCATTTCTTCTTAGCTCAATCATTTCGGGGGTTTCTCTGTACATAGCGTCTGTTGTCCATGTTTTCCCTGTTGTATAAGGTATCCCTAATTTTTCCAACCCAGAAATAACATAATCTGTAGTTTCTTTATGACATTCCACTTCACGGGAAGGTTCTAAATAATGATAAGACGTTCCCTCATCTCTAACAGCAGCAACAGGAACAATTATCTCCCCTACTTTAGATCCTTTTTTAATAGAGCCTGCACCACCACATATAATGAATTTTTCACATCCCATAGCGTATAATTCTTCGATTGTTCCAGCCGCACCAGGAGCTGTACAAAAGGGCATGGTAATACAAATTCTGTCCTTAGATTTGTTGTATTCGTAAATAGGAATGTCTAAAACCTCAGAATGAAGATACCCAATTACAGGGAGTTTTTCATCTTCAACAAACTGCTCAAGTTCTTTCCTAAAAAATGTAATGACACATTTAGATGGAAGCGTCTTTTCCAAAAAATCTGTAGGTTTAATTATTGTGCTTCTGCTTGTATCGAACTCACAAACAGGATATTTGTTCTTAATTATCATTTTTAACCTTTCCTTCAAACTACCGATTTATCTAATTGATACAGTCCACTCATCTCCTGAAACCAAATACTGAAATTCTGTC
>CACZGD010000083.1 GCA_902780565.1 Oscillospiraceae bacterium | reverse complement strand
GGCGTCGCCGATATTCCCGTGGACCACGATCTTCCCGGCGTTCATCGTATCGCCCACAGCGTCCTGCGCGTTGCCGTAAATGGTGATAGACGCGCCGTTTAGATATGCGCCTAAGGCGTTCCCCGGCGTTCCTTTTATCAGGATCTCCCGGTCGGAAAGTCCCGCGCCGATAAAACGCTGTCCGCAGCAGTTTTTAAGCTCGCAGCGATCCTGTACGGTTTGCAGCTTACGGTTGATTTCTTTATGATCCATTCCCGCGGCGTCAAACTGCAGCATCTTTCTTGCCTCCAAACATAGTTTTTCTTTTTTGTTCTGAAAAAGCGGCAGAGGTCGCGCTTTTTTTCATCCGTTCAAAATCAATCTGATCCAAGGGGATTTGCTCCCTGATCAGCGACGTATAAAGCCCCGCGCGCGCTGTTTTTCCGATCAGAATGAACCCTTTCAAGAAGCCGTCTTTTATAAAAAACGTTTTGCTTCCGGCTTCATCCGATTCCTCATAAACGTCGCCTGTATAGGTTCCCGCCGTCATTACGTGCAAGCCGAAAAAACCTATCGCGTTCATGGGGATCGCGTTATTGAACACCGCGTCTCCTCCCGCCATGTTGACGCCTGCCGTAAAGCCCTGCAGATAGGCGTTTGGCATAATGGCGAGCACGCGTTTTTCTCCGCAGGAAGAGTCCGTTCCTTCTGCGCAGTCGCCGGCGGAGAAAACGGACGGAAAGGAAGTTTGCATTCTGTCGTCAACGCAGACGCCGCGGTTCACTTCACCCCCGGCTTTCTGAACCAATTCTTTGTTCGGCCGGACCCCGACGGCAAGCACAAGAAAATCAAAGGGAACGCGTTCTCCGTTTTGCATCAACGCCGTATGCCGGTCAAATTGTTTCACACTGTTTTTGAGCAGAAAGCGTATGCCGTTAGCTTCAAGGTGCCGCTGTACTGCGGCGGCCCGTTTTGCGTCGAGAATACTGGAAAGAATTCGGTCTGAAAGGTCGCAGACCGTAATATCTCCAACACGGTCACGTAACCCCTCGGCGCATTTCAAACCGATCAATCCGGCGCCGACAATGAGGACTTTTTTCTTTTTATCTGTGTCCTTTTCCAACGCGAAAGCATCGTCAAGCGTGAAAAATGAATATTTGTGTTCGACGGTTTCCAGTCCTTCAAACGGCGGTACGAAAGGAGAGGAGCCCGCCGCGACGCACAGCGCGTCGTAACAAAGGGGATCTCCCGAAGCCAGCGATACCTTTTTTTTCTGCGCGTCAATTGCCGTTGCTTTTTCTCCGTAAAGAACGCGCACCCCGCTCTTTTTATAGAAATCGATTTCACGGTAGCGCATCCGGTCGGGATCTGTTTTTTCCTCAAGATAATAGGAAATCAGAGGCCTGCAATAAACCGCATACGGTTCTTCCGAAATAACGGTGATCCCGCCGTTTTGATCGAGACTCCGTATTCCCTCTATGCAGCCTGCCGCGGCAACGCCGTTTCCGATAATCACGTATTGCTTCATTGTGATCCCTCCGTTTCTTCATATACGATCGCGCCGTTCGGGCATCCGCTGACGCAAGCCGGAGCGCCGAAGGCGTTTTGCAGGCAAAGCTCGCATTTTTGCATGAGCCCGTCTTCTCCGGCGGCAAGCGCGCCGTAGGGGCATACGAGCACGCAGGTAAGGCACCCAACGCATTTTTCACGGTCGATCTTCACAATGCCTTCATTGCGGGTGATCGCCCCTGCGATACAGCTTTTCAGGCAGATCGGGTCCTCGCAGTGGCGACAGGAAACGGCGTAGGTAATCTTCTCGCCGCCCTCTACATGAATGCGGGGGTAGATCGGTTTGCCCTTCAGCGCCAGAACCATATCGGATAACCCCGAATTGGCAAAGGCGCAGTTGTATTCGCATAAATGGCAGCCAAGGCACCATTCTTCTTTTACATAGATCCGCTTCATCTTTTTATTCCCCCGCATGGGAGATCCCGAGGATCTCCAGTTCCTTCTGCGTAAGCCCAACGCCCCGCAGCATCAGCCGGTTTCCGCGCAGCGCTTCCACGGAATTGATGCCCATGCCGCCCATCAATTCCATGATCTCGTGCCGCCAGGCGTTCATAAGATTCACAAGCCTCTCGCTGCCCTGGGTGGGGTTCAGCCGTTTTACAAGCTTCGGTTCCTGTGTTGCAATGCCCCAGTTACATTTGCCGCTCTGGCAGGTGCGGCACAGGTGGCAACCAAGCGCCAACAGCGCCGCCGTAGCAATGTAACAGGCATCCGCGCCCAGAGCCAGCGCTTTGACCACGTCCGCGGCACTGCGTATGGACCCGCCGATGACCAGCGAAACGTTCCCCCGGATGCCTTCATCCCTGAGGCGCTGATCAACGGCTGCCAGCGCCAGCTCAATGGGGATGCCCACGTTGTCACGGATGCGGGTGGGGGCAGCGCCGGTGCCGCCGCGAAATCCGTCGATGGCGATAATATCTGCGCCGCTGCGTGCGATGCCGCTGGCAATGGCGGCAATATTGTGCACCGCCGCCACCTTTACGATGACGGGCTTTTTGTACCGCGTCGCCTCCTTCAGAGAAAAAACGAGCTGCCGCAGATCTTCTATAGAATAGATGTCGTGATGCGGCGCGGGCGAGATCGCGTCCGTCCCCTCTGGGATCATCCGGGTGCGGGAAACGTCGCCCACGATTTTTGTGCCGGGCAGATGCCCGCCGATGCCAGGCTTGGCTCCCTGTCCCATCTTGATCTCAATAGCAGCGCCTGTTTCAAGATACCCTTCGTGCACGCCGAATCGGCCGCTCGCGACCTGCACAACGGTATTCTTGCCGTATGGATAGAAATCATCATGCAGTCCTCCTTCGCCGGTGTTGTACAGAATGCCGAGCTGCGCTGCAGCTTTTGCCAATGATGCGTGGGCGTTGTAGCTGATGGAACCGTAGCTCATGGCGGAAAACATGACGGGCATACTCAGTTCAATCTGCGGCGGCAGCGTTGGCATTAGATTTCCGTCGGCGTCGCGGGAAACCTTTTCCGGCTTTTTGCCGAGGAAGACGCGGGTCTCCATCGGCTCGCGCAGGGGATCTATGGGTGGATTTGTAACCTGAGAAGCGTTGATAAGGATCTTATCCCAATAGACCGGCAGCGGCTTGGGGTTGCCCATGGAAGAGAGCAGCACGCCGCCGGAATTGGCCTGTTTATAGATTTCCTGGATCGTTCCGTGATCCCAGTTGGCGTTTTCACGCAGGCGGTTGGGGTTTTGAACGATCTTCAGCGCGTGGGTCGGACAAAGGGAAACGCAGCGCTGACAGTTGACGCACTTCGTTTCGTCGCTGACCATCAAGCCCTTTTCCCCGAGAAACGTGTGGACCCCATTGGCGCACTGACGCTCGCACACGCGGCAGGCAATACAGCGCGCGTCGTTTCGGATTACGTCGAATTCAGGCGTAACGAAGATCCCATTCATAGATGCACCCCCTCCTTAACGCGGATGACGACCGGCTCGCCGCCGGCGGGCGACCAGACGTTTTCCACATTCGGTTCAATCCGCCGGATGGCCGCCTCTTCGCTGGCGATATAGACTCTGTCGCCTTTTTCTCCCACTACCATACTGCGCAGCTTCAGGCGGTCGTTGAGCGCCATCAGCCCGCCTTCAAACCCAAGTACAATGGAGAAGGGGCCCGTTATCAACAGGCTCGGAAAGACAGTCCGCAGAAAGATATGCTTTTCTTTATCCTTCAGATCCGTTTTTCTGTCGATGGTTTCCCAAAAGGGCGCGGCGATCACCCCGGCTGTCTCGTTCAGCGTCAGCCCCTGCCGCCGCAGCAGATAATCCATAATATAGGTGATCACCTCGGTATCGGTTTGCAGCGTACAGTGATAACCGAACATTTCAATATAACGACGGTTGGCGTCGTAAGAAGAGATCTCTCCGTTGTGCACGACGGAATAATCGAGCAAAGAAAATGGATGCGCGCCGCCCCACCAACCGGGCGTATTTGTGGGGTACCGTCCGTGGGCTGTCCAGGAATAGCCTGCGTATTCTTCCAATTTATAATAGATGCCCACGTCTTCAGGGAAGCCAACAGCCTTGAAAGTACCCATATTCTTCCCGCTGGAAAAGACGTATGCGCCCTTCATCTCCGTGTTGATCTTCATTACCGTGCGCACCACAAATTCCTTTTCGTCCAGCTGCAGATCCGTCAGCACCGACTGCAAAGGCGCGACAAAGTACCGCCATATAATCGGTTCATCTGTGATGGCAGGGATCTTACGGGTGGGGATCCGTTCGGAATGATAGATCTCGAACCCGGTTTTCAGATACGCTTCACAGGTCTTTCGCGTGTCGCGGCAGTCAAAAAATAAATGCAGCGCATAAAAATCCTTATATTCGGGGTAGATTCCGTAACCGGCAAATCCGCCGCCCAGTCCGTTGGAGCGGTCGTGCATCGGCTCCATGGCGTGGACCATGCTTTCGCCGGACATCCGCTCCCCATCTCTTGCAATCACCGCAGCGATAGCGCAGCCGGAGGGGATCCGGACCTGTCCTTCTGTTGGTCTCATGGCTGTTCCTTCTTTCCGATTATCCGATTGAAAAAAGAAAAAACGCCCAATTTTGCACGAAGTTTTCGCGCAAAAATGAACGTCTTTGCTCATCATTTGCATTATACGCCTGTTTTTTTCTGCCGTCAAGTATGAAATGGCCAAACAAAAACGGAATGTTTCCAAAAAACAAATTCAGAATTCCTGTTTTTTTTGTCACATTTTGCCAAACTTTTCACAATCAACGAAAAACACATTGACAAATCTCCGGGTCGGCGTATAATAAAAGGCAGAAAAGGCAAAGGCGTCTTTGAACAGGCTTGTTCAAGGACGTTTTCTCTTTTCGGTTTGAAAAATTTATAAATAAAGGCAAAGGCGTCTTTTTCCTTCGCGTCGAACGGTCCGCGATCGAAAAGGCGCTTTTTCTTTTGCTAAACGAAGGAGGATATTAAAATGGAAACGATCAAGGATTATTTCGGCAGCCTCGTATTTGACGACAGAGTTATGAAGGCGACGCTCCCGGCAAAGGCGTACGCGTCCCTGCGAAAAACAATCGACGAGGGCGCAGAACTCGATATCGGTCTGGCGAACGCCGTTGCCGCCGCCATGAAGGACTGGGCGGTTGCAAAAGGCGCCACGCACTATACCCACTGGTTCCAGCCGCTCACCGGCGTCACCGCCGAAAAGCACGACAGTTTTATTTCTCCCGCGCCGGACGGCGGCGTGATCATGGAGTTTTCCGGCAAGGAGCTCATCAAGGGCGAGCCGGACGCCTCCTCCTTTCCCAGCGGCGGCCTGCGTGCGACATTTGAAGCGCGCGGCTATACGGCGTGGGACCCAACGAGCTATGCGTTTATCAAGGGCAAAACGCTGTGCATCCCCACCGCCTTCTGCGCCTACGGCGGGCAGGCGCTGGATAAGAAAACACCGCTCCTGCGCTCCATGGAGGCGCTCAATCAGCAGGCGCTCAGAATCCTGCGGCTGTTCGGCAACGATACGGTGAAGTCCGTCCGCACCAACGTGGGGCCGGAGCAGGAATATTTCCTTGTGGACAAAGCGCTCTACGAGCGGCGGCTGGATCTGAAGCTGACGGGCCGCACCCTCTTCGGCGCGCCCGCGCCCAAGGGACAGGAGATGGACGACCACTATTTCGGGGTCATCAAGCCCCGTGTGGCGGCGTTTATGGAGGAGCTCAACGCCGAGCTCTGGAAGCTGGGAATCCTTACGAAAACCGAGCATAACGAGGTGGCTCCCGCGCAGCATGAGCTGGCGCCCATCTACACTACAACGAACCTCGCCACCGATCAGAACCAGCTCACCATGGAAATCATGCAGAAGGTTGCGCTGAAGCACGGCCTTGTGTGCCTGCTGCATGAAAAGCCCTTCGCGGGCGTGAACGGCAGCGGCAGTGAACGGCAGCGGCAAGCATAACAACTGGTCGATTTCAACAGACGCCGGCCAAAACCTGCTTTCTCCGGGCGAGACGCCCTACGAGAACGCGCAGTTCCTGCTGTTCCTTTGCGCAGTGATTAAAGCTGTGGACGATTATCAGGATCTTCTGCGTATCTCCGTGGCTACAGCGGGCAACGACCATCGCCTCGGCGCGAACGAAGCGCCGCCGGCGGTAGTTTCCGTCTTCCTGGGGGACGAACTCAGTGCGGTACTCGACGCCATTGAGACCGATACGCCCTATCACGGCGCCGAAAAAACACAGATGAAGCTCGGCGTGGACGTGCTGCCGAAATTCAACCGGGATACCACGGACCGCAACCGAACCTCTCCCTTTGCTTTTACCGGCAACAAATTTGAATTCCGGATGCTGGGCTCGTCCAACTCCATCGCCTGCGCCAACATCATGCTGAACTCCGCGGTGGCGGAATCCCTGAAAATCTACGCCGACCGTCTGGAGCAGGCGGAGGATTTTGAGACCACCCTGCACAAGATAATCAAAAAGACGATCAAAGACCATAAGCGCATCATTTTCAACGGCAACGGCTACGACGACGCGTGGCTGAAAGAAGCTGAAAAGCGGGGCCTTTGCAACTACCGCACCACGGCGGACTGCATGCCGCACCTGCTGGACAAAAAGAACGCCGATATGCTCATCTCCCACGGCGTGTTCAGCGAAGCGGAGCTCCATTCCCGCTGCGAGATCATGCTGGAAAACTACTGCAAGTCCGTTCTGATCGAAGCCCGCACGATGGCGCAGATGGCGAATACGCAGATCGTGCCCGCCGTGGAGGGCTTTGCGGCGACCCTCGCGCTCAACGAAGCGCGGTTGCGGGCGGTCAACCCGAAGCTTTCATGCCGCTACGAAACGCAGCGGGCGGAAAAGCTCTCTGCGCTGACGGATGCGATCATGGATAACGCCGAAAGCCTTACCTCCGCGGTCGCCGTGCTCCCGGAGGGCGATATCATCGCCGAAGCCGCCGCGATCCGCGATACGGTGCTTCCCGTGATGGCGGCGCTCAGAGCCGTGTGCGACGAAGCCGAAACGCTGACGGATAAAAGCGCGTGGCCGTTCCCAACCTATTCCGAGCTGCTCTTCGGCGTATAAGCAAGATGAGATAAGGGGGAAATATGCTATGGCAATTGAAGAAATTTCGAAAGTGATCGGAGAATCGGTGACAAAAGAGGTATTCGGCGTCTGGTTTTTAATCGGCGCTGCGCTGGTTTTCCTGATGCAGGCGGGCTTCGCCATGGTGGAGACCGGCTTTACCCGCGCAAAGAACGCCGGCAACATCATCATGAAAAACCTGATGGATTTCTGTATCGGCACCGTAGTCTTCGTGCTGCTGGGCTTTAGCCTGATGATGTCGGAAAACTACGTTTTCGGTTTGTTCGGTGTGCCGAATCTCGATATCCTCACCGATTTCGGGAGCTTCTTAAAGAGCGGGCAGGCGCCGAGCTTCGTTTTCAACCTTGTGTTCTGCGCCACAGCCGCCACCATCGTTTCCGGCGCTATGGCCGAACGCACGAAATTCCTTTCTTACTGTATTTATTCCGGCGTGATCTCGCTGATCGTATACCCTGTGGAAGCCGGATGGGTCTGGAATGAACAGGGGTGGCTCTCGCAGATGGGCTTTCATGATTTTGCGGGCTCCGCCGCCATCCATTCCGTCGGCGGAATCACCGCTCTCATCGGCGCGGTGATGGTGGGGCCGCGGCTTGGAAAATACACGAAGGACGCAGCCGGAAAGGTAAAAAAGGTCAACGCCGTTCCGGGTCACTCTATTACGCTTGGCGCGCTTGGCTGCTTTATCCTTTGGTTCGGCTGGTACGGCTTCAATGGCGCGGCTGCCTGGGATGGGAATTCGCTGGCGTCCATATTCGTAACCACCACGATTGCACCGGCGGTTGCAACCTGCACGACGATGATTTTTACATGGATCAAAAACGGCAAGCCGGATGTTTCCATGTGTCTTAACGCTTCTTTAGCGGGACTCGTCGGTATTACGGCGGGCTGCGACGCGCTTGACGCGCTCGGCGCGGCGATCGTGGGCGTCGTATCCGGCATCCTTGTGGTTGCGGCTGTTGAAATACTGGATCTGAAATGCCACATTGACGATCCTGTCGGCGCTGTGGGCGTACACTTCGCGAACGGTGTTTGGGGAACCCTCGCCGTGGGGCTTCTGGCTGATCCCGATGCGCCTGCAGGACTTAAGGGTTTGTTCTATACGGGCAGCTTCCGGTTGCTCGGCGTTCAGACACTCGGGATCCTTGCGATCCTTGTATGGACTGCAATGACAATGACTGCAACATTTTTCTTCATCAAAAAGACCATAGGGCTCCGGGTGACGGAGGAAGAGGAGATCAAGGGACTTGACAAGACGGAGCACGGTCTCCCCAGCGCCTATGCGGATTTCGTTCCCGCAGTGGAAAATCTGGATTATGGGTATCCGGAGGCGCTTAAAGTTCCCGGCGATATACCGGCGGCGGAAGCGGTTTCCGTCAGAAAGGTTCCCACATTCAGCGATGGCTCGCCGAAATTCACTAAAATCGAGATCGTCTGCAAGGAATCCCGTCTGGAGACGCTGAAGACGGCCATGATGCAGCTTGGCATCACAGGTATGACGGTATCCCACGTGCTGGGCTGCGGCGTGCAGCAGGGCAAGCCGGAATACTACCGCGGCGTACAGGTGGAGGCCAATCTCCTGCCGAAGGTGCAGGTGGATATCGTCGTCAGCAAGGTCCCTGTGCGCAGCGTGATCGAAACAGCGAAAAAGGTACTCTATACGGGGCATATCGGCGACGGAAAGATTTTTGTGTATGACGTTGAAAACGTGGTAAAGGTGCGTACCGGCGAAGAAGGCTACGACGCGTTGCAGGACGTTGAATAAAAAAACGGAGTGATAAAGATGCAATCAAAACAATCTGATACAGAAAAGATAATAAACCAACCTCAGATGTTTTTTATTCATTCCGAGTATGCTGTGCAACTGCATCCGGAAAACGAGGTTTCGCAGGAAGAAACAAGTCTCTATGAAGCCCCTGCAGATGACGGTTTCGCACAAAACACAACGACTTGGGATTGACTTTACATAAAAGAGGTAACAGAAATGTGTTCCATTATAGGATACTGTGATCCGGCATGTTTGAGCGACGATTTTTGCAGAGCTTTTTACCGCACGAAATCCCGCGGGCCGGACGATACAAGAATCAAAGACGTGGGCGGCGGGATACTGGGCTTTCATCGACTTTCCATTATGGGACTTCACCCGGAGGGTATGCAGCCGTTTTCTCTTCGTGGGGATTCGGTCGTATGCAACGGTGAGATCTATGATTTTTTACCTCTGCGGGGGGAGCTGAAAGCAAAAGGATACGTTTTTCAAAGCGATTCCGATTGTGAGGTGCTGCTGCCGCTGTGGCGGGAATACGGCACGGATATGTTCCGGCTGCTGGACGCGGAATTTGCCTGCGTGATTTACGACGGCAAAACCCATTCCTTTGTGGCCGCCCGCGATCCATTCGGCATCCGGCCGCTGTATTACGGTTACGATAAGAACGGCGCGATCATTTTCGCCAGCGAGCCGAAAAACCTTGTGGGGCTGACGGAGAAGATCCGGGCATTCCCGCCCGGGCACTATTACAAAGACGGCGTATTCTTCTGCTACAACGATATTTCCGCCGTGAAGGAGGTATGCCGGGACGATTTGGAAACGGCGTGCCGGAACATCCGCGAAAAGCTGATTGCGGGCGTAAAAAAGCGCCTTGTCGCCGACGCGAAAGTGGGCTTTCTGCTCTCCGGCGGGCTCGATTCCTCGCTGGTGTGCGCCATCGCCGCCAGAGAGAGCAAGGAACCCATCCGCACCTTCGCCATCGGCATGGAGAAGGACGCCATCGACCTGAAATACGCCCGACAGGTCGCGGACTTCATCGGCAGCGACCACACCGAGGTGTATATGACCCCGGAAGAGGTGGTTGCTTCCCTTGAAACGGTGATCGAGGCGCTTGGCACCTGGGATATCACCACCGTGCGCGCCAGCATGGGCATGTACCTGGTGTGCAAGGCCATCCACGAGACCACCGATATCCGGGTGCTGCTCACCGGCGAGATCTCCGACGAGCTGTTCGGGTATAAATACACCGATTTCGCCCCGTCGGCGGCGGAATTCCAGAAGGAAGCCGAAAAACGCGTGCGGGAGCTGCATATGTACGACGTGCTGCGCGCGGACCGTTGCATCTCGGTGAATTCTTTGGAAGCCCGCGTGCCCTTCGGCGACCTGGATTTTGCCCGGTACGTGATGGCGCTGGACCCGAAAATGAAGCTGAATAAATACGGTAAGGGCAAATACCTGCTGCGTCACGCCTTCGAGGGGCTGGGGTACCTGCCGGATGAGATTTTGTGGCGGGAGAAGGCGGCGTTCTCGGACGCGGTGGGCCATTCCATGGTGGACGATCTGAAAGCCTTCGCCGAAACGAGATACACGGATGAGGAATTCGAGGAAAAAAGAAAGCAGTATACCCACGCGCAGCCCTTCACCAAGGAATCGCTGTTTTACCGGGAGATTTTTGAGCAGTATTACCCCGGGCAGGCTGAGATGGTCGCCGGCTTCTGGATGCCCAACAAATCGTGGGCGGGCTGCAACGTCAGCGACCCGTCGGCGCGGGTGCTTTCCAACTACGGCGACAGCGGAAAATAAGTGCGGACCGGAAACGGGAGGTTCCCGCTTCCGGTAATTACGGTCAGCGACAGGATAAATAAATGAGTATTCACGAAGAATGCGGCGTATTCGGCGTGTTTTCCAAAACGCCGATTCCCGCTGCGCAGTATTGTTATTACGGGCTATATGCTCTGCAGCACCGCGGACAGGAAAGCTGCGGAATCGTTGTCAACGACGATGGACTGTTTTTTCCCTACAAAGAGTTGGGGCTTGTGGGGGAAGCGTTCACAAAAGAACGGCTCGCCTCTCTGCCGCAGGGGACCATGGCCGTGGCGCACACGCGTTACGGTACCACCGGCGGCACGAATCGGGCGAACTGTCAGCCCATCGTAGTCAATCATCAGAAAGGCCGCATGGCGTTGGCGCACAACGGTAATCTGTCCAACGCGGCGGCTTTGCGAAACGATCTGGAATTGTCCGGCGCGATTTTTCACAGCACAAGCGATACGGAGACCATTGCGTATATCATCACAAAAGAACGCCTCGGCGCTCCGTCTATAGAAGAAGCGGTCAGCCGCGCGATGGATCAGCTCGAGGGAGCATATTCACTTGTGATCATGTCCCCGCAAAAGCTTATCTGCGTGCGGGACCCGCACGGCTTCCGCCCGCTGTGTTTCGGACAAACGCCGGGAGGTTCCTTTGTCGTCGCCTCGGAAAGCTGTGCGATTTCCGCCGTCGGAGCCACCCTGATCCGGGACGTGGAGCCGGGCGAGATTCTGATTTTCAGCAAAACCGGGGTCGTCTCCCTTCGGGAGCACTGCGGCACAAAAGAACGGAAACTCTGTATTTTTGAATATATTTACTTTGCCCGGCCGGATTCCGTGATCGATTCGGTCTCTGTGCAGCAGGCAAGGCTCCGCGCGGGAGAGATTCTTGCTCAGAGATATCCGGTGCAGGCGGATATCGTTGTAGGCGTGCCCGATTCCGGGCTCGACGCCGCCGTCGGGTACAGCCGAATATCCTCAATCCCCTATGGAATCGGGCTGATCAAAAATAAATATATCGGCAGAACCTTTATTTCTCCTGACAACCGAACGGATCAGGTCAGGATCAAGCTTTCCGCGATCCGCCATACGGTGGAAAACAAGCGTGTGGTGTTGATCGACGATTCCATCGTGCGCGGAACAACACTGAAAAGCATCGTTTCTCTTATCCGCGAGGCAGGCGCAAAGGAGATTCACGTCAGGGTTGCCGCGCCGCCGTTTTTGCATCCCTGTTATTATGGGACGGATATTGATTCGGAAAAGCATCTGATTGCGAACAGTCATACCGTTTCTGAAATCAAAACGATACTGGGTGCGGATTCCCTTGGTTATTTCCCATTGGAATGTCTTTCCGAATTGACGGATACCGGTTATTGCGACGCTTGCTTTTCGGGGAGGTATCCTACGGCAATTCAAGCTGATACACGAAAGAACCGTTTTGAACGGCGTCTCTCGGATTCGGAGCAATGAGGTTTGGAGGCCATGAAACAACTCAAAAACAGAAAAATAATATTGCCGGACGGGCAGACGTTCTTCGGAACGTCCTTCGGTGCTGAGGAAGAAACAATTCTGGAGCTTGTTTTCAATACGTCCATGGCGGGGTATCAGGAGATCCTGTCTGACCCTTCCTACACCGATCAGGCGGTGGTGATGACCTATCCGCTGATCGGCAACTACGGCATGGCGGCGGAGGACTATGAATCCGACGTGCCATCGATCGGCGCGCTGATCGTGCGGGACTATAACGACCAGCCCTCCCATTACCGCAGCGTGGAAACGCCGGGCGACGTCATGCGCCGCTTCGGCATTGTCGGGATTTCCGGCGTGGACACAAGGAAGCTCAATCGTTCCATCCGGGATCACGGCAGCCGTCCGGCGCTGCTTACCGCTGCCAATACCCCCTTGGAAGAAGGTCTTACCCGCCTTGCGGCGTTTTCGCCGCCGACAGACGCAGTGGCCCGCATTGGCTGCAAAGCCGCGTATCAAAGGGGCAACGCAGAGGCAAAGTATCATGTCGTCGCCGTGGACTGCGGCATGAAGAAAAATATTCTTCGATCCCTTGTCGGAAGGGGCTGCCGGATAACGGTCGTGCCGTGGAATACAACCGCTGAAGACATCCTCGCGCTGAAGCCCGACGGGGTGTTCCTCTCCAACGGTCCCGGCGACCCCACGGACGTGCCGGAGACGGTTCACACCGTTCAGGCGCTGCTGGGAAAGGCGCCAATATTCGGTATCTGTCTCGGTCACCAGATTCTGTCTCTGGCATACGGCGCAAAGACCTACAAGCTGAAATTCGGTCACCGGGGCGGCAACCATCCGGTGAAAAACCTGCGGACCGGAAAAATCGAGATCACCTCCCAGAACCACTCCTACGCCGTGGACGCGGACAGCCTTTCCGCCACGCCGCTTTGTGTGACGCATATCAATCTGCTGGACTCCACCGTGGAGGGCGTGGCCTGCGGGCGTGACAGAGCGATGGGCGTTCAGTATCACCCTGAGAGCGCCCCCGGCCCGCAGGACAGCGCCTACCTGTTTGACGACTTTATTCGCCTGATGAAAGAAGGGAACTGACATGCCGAAAAGAACGGATATCCATAAAATTCTGGTCATCGGCTCCGGCCCCATCGTCATCGGGCAGGCGGCGGAGTTCGACTACGCCGGCACCCAGGCCTGCCTCGCCCTGAAAGAGGAGGGGTATGAAGTGGTGTTGTGCAACTCCAACCCCGCTACCATTATGACGGATACTGCCATGGCGGACAAGGTCTATATGGAGCCGCTGACGCTGGAATACCTAGCCCGGATCATCCGCTTTGAACGGCCGGACGCGCTGCTGCCCGGCATCGGCGGGCAGACCGGGCTGAACCTGGCCATGCAGCTGGAGAAAAAGGGCGTGCTGCGGGAGTGCGGCGTGGAGCTGCTGGGCACAAAAAGCGACTCCATTGCCCGAGCGGAGGACCGGGAACAGTTCAAGACGCTGTGCCAATCCCTTGGCGAGCCGGTGCTGCCCTCCGAAGTGGCCGGTTCTCTGGAAGAGGGGCGGCGCATCGCGGACAGGATCGGCTATCCCGTGGTGCTGCGCCCCGCCTTTACGCTGGGCGGCACCGGCGGCGGCTTTGCCCAAAATGAAGACGAGCTGCTGCCCCTGCTGAAAAACGGTCTGAAGCTTTCCCCTGTGGAACAGGTGCTGATCGAAAAGAGCGTAAAGGGCTACAAAGAGATCGAATACGAGGTAATGCGGGACGCGGGCGACACCGCGATCACCGTCTGCAATATGGAAAACATGGATCCGGTGGGCATTCACACCGGCGATTCCATCGTGGTCTGCCCATCGCAGACCCTCACCAATAAAGACTACCAGATGCTGCGGGACAGCGCCCTGAAGATCATCCGCGCGCTGCAGATCGAAGGCGGCTGCAACGTGCAGTTCGCGCTGAATCCCCGCTCTTCTCAATATTACCTCATCGAGGTCAATCCCCGGGTATCCCGCTCCTCGGCGCTGGCAAGCAAGGCCAGTGGATATCCCATCGCGCGGGTCTCGGCCAAGATCGGGATCGGTAAGACGCTGGATGAGATCATACTTGCCAACACTTGCGCGGCCTTTGAACCGGCGCTGGATTACGTGGTCACCAAACTTCCCCGGTTCCCGTTTGATAAATTCACCGACGCGGAGCACGCCCTTTCCACCCAGATGAAGGCCACCGGCGAAGTGATGAGCGTGGGCAGGACCTTTGAAGAAAGCCTACTGAAAGGGATCCGCTCGCTGGAAACCGGCGCCGACCATCTGTATTTGCGCAAGTTCGACGGGATGACGGAAAGTGAGCTGTTGACCTACGTCAGGGAGGGCACGGACGACCGCGTGTTCGCGCTGGCGCAGCTCCTCCGTCTGGGGTGTGGGATAAACAGGATCACGGCGACAACGGCGATCGATCGGTTCTTCATACAAAAACTGGATAATATCGTTCGTGAAGAAATAGCGCTGTCCGCCGCCGTAGGGGATGTGGGAGAACTGCTGAACGCCAAACGGATGGGCTTTTCGGACGCCGCCGTGGCAAGGCTCTGGGGCACGACGGAGGAGGCGGTCTGCGAGAAGCGCCTGAGAAACGGGGTCACGCCGGTGTATAAGATGATCGACACCTGCGCTTCGGAATTTGAAAGCTACGTGCCCTATTTCTATTCCACCTACGAAGAAGAGAATGAGTCGGTGGTTTCCGACAATAAAAAGATCGTGGTGTTGGGAGCTGGCCCCATCCGCATCGGGCAGGGCATCGAATTCGATTATTCCACCGTCCACGCGGTGCAGACCATCCGCAGTGCCGGGTATGAAGCCATCATCATCAACAATAACCCTGAAACCGTTTCCACGGACTACACCTGCTCCGACAAGCTCTATTTCGAGCCGTTGACGCCGGAGGACGTGATGAACGTGATTCGGCTTGAGCAGCCCGAGGGCGTGATCGCAACCTTGGGCGGGCAGACGGCGATCAATCTGGCCCCGGCATTGCACGCGCGGGGCGTGAAGCTTATCGGAACGGACTGCGCCGCCATTGAGCGGGCTGAGGACCGGGATCAGTTTGAAAAGCTGCTTTTACAACTGCAGATCCCCCAGCCGAAGGGCAAGGCCGTGACAAGCGTGGAGGCGGGCGTAGCCGCCGCGCGGGAGATCGGCTACCCGGTGCTCGTGCGCCCCAGCTTTGTGCTGGGCGGCCGCGCCATGCAGATCGTGGCGAAGGAGGAGGACCTGCGCACGTACATGAAAACCGCCGTGGAGATCGACGAAGATAAACCGGTGCTGGTGGACCACTACATCCGCGGCAAGGAAGTGGAGGTGGACGCGGTCTGCGACGGGCGCAGCGTGTTCGTGCCGGGCATCATGGAGCTGGTGGAGCGCACAGGCGTCCATTCCGGCGATTCCGTCAGCGTCTATCCGCCCTTCAGCCTTTCCCTGCGGGTGAAGAGTAAAATTCTGGAATACACCGAAAAGCTGGGCATGGGCATCGGCATCGTCGGTTTGTTCAATATCCAGTTCATTGTGGATGAAAACGAGGACGTGTACATCATCGAGGTCAATCCCCGCTCCTCCCGCACGGTTCCGTTCCTGTCAAAGGCCACGGGGTACCCGCTGGCGGATATCGGCACGGCAGCCTGTCTGGGGCTGACCCTGCCGGAACAGGGGATCTTTTCCATCTATCCGCCGGAAAAGGACCGCTATTATGTAAAGGCCCCGGCATTTTCCTTTTCCAAACTGGGCGGATTGGACGGCTATCTCTCTCCGGAGATGAAATCCACCGGCGAAGCCATCGGCTATGACGACAAGCTTCACCGAGCCGCCTACAAGGCGCTGACTGCTTCCGGTATGACGCTGAAAAAATACGGCACGGTACTGGTCAGCGTGGCGGATGAGGACAAGGAGGAGACAGTGCCGCTGATCCGCAGGTTTTACGAGATGGGCTTCAATATCGAGGCGACCACCAAGACCGGGGAGGTGCTGAAGTCCGGTGGCATCCGCACCCGCATCCGCCGTAAACCCAGCGAAGGCAGCGACGAGGTGCTGGAATCTATCCGCGCGGGGTACGTGAGCTACGTGGTCAATACCCGTGCGGTGCTCTCCGGCGTCCATTACGGTGACGGAGCCGCTATCCGGCGATGCGCCGCCCAGCAGGGCGTGGCCATGCTCACATCTCTGGATACCGTCCGCATGCTGCTGGACGTGCTGGAGGAATCCACTCTCGGTATTTCAACAATCGATGCAGAGTAAAGGGGGAAAAAAAGATGCACTTTACAAAAATGCAAGGACTCGGCAACGACTATCTGTATGTTTACGGCGAGGTCCCGGAGAATATCGCAGCCCTTTCGCAAAAATTATCGGACCGACATTTCGGCGCCGGAGCGGACGGCATGATCTACATTTCGCCCTCCGGGATCGCGGATTTCAAAATGCGGATCTTTAACGCGGACGGCAGTGAAGCCATGATGTGCGGCAACGGTATCCGCTGCGTTGGGAAATATGTGTACGACAAAGGTTATACAGATAAAAAGAACCTGAAGATCGATACGCTTTCCGGCGTCAAGCTCCTTCGTCTGCAGGTGTCCGGCGGGAAAGTGAAAAACGTCTCTGTTTCCATGGGAAAAACTGAGACGCATCCAGAACAGACGTTAACAATAAACGGAAAAAGCATAACGTACATACCTGTTTCCGTCGGCAATCCGCATGCGGTTATTTTTGTGGAAAACGTCGAAGCCGTTCCACTGGAATCCTTAGGTCCGATAATTGAGCATCACCCTGATTTTCCCGGCGGTGTCAACGTGGAATTCGTTGAGGTTCGCTCCGAAACGGAGCTTCGTATGCGCGTTTGGGAACGGGGCAGCGGCGTCACTATGGCCTGCGGCACGGGCTCCTGCGCCAGCGCGGCGGCTGCAGTACAAAAGAAATACTGCCGCCCCGGAAAACCGTTATCTGTGGATGACCGGCCCGGCAGAATTTGTTTACGAGGGAGAAACGATATGATATATCTGAACAAAAACTACGCGGAATTGAAAGATTCCTATCTTTTTGCGGGGATCGCAAAAAAGACGCAGGCATATCTGGATAGCCATCCCGGGCAAAAGCTCTACCGTATGGGCATCGGGGACGTATCGCAACCGCTGTGCCCCGCGGTGATCGATGCGCTGCACGCGGCCGTGGAGGCGCAGGCCCACGCAGAAAGCTTCCATGGCTATCAACCTGAGTGTGGCGCACCGTTTTTCAGGGAGGCCGTCGCCGCCCTCTACGCGGCACGTGGCGTCTGGCTCTCACCGGAGGAGGTATTCGTTTCCTCCGGCGCCAGCGACGAGTTGGGAGATATTTTAGATCTGTTTTCGCCGGAAACACCTGCTATGGTGTTGGAACCCGCCTATCCGGCTTATTTGGACGCAAGCGTTATTGCAGGCAGGAAGATCATCCACGTACCGGCATCCCCCGAAAACGGCTTTCTGTCCTCCCCTCCGAAAACGATGGAAGCGGCGCTCATCTATCTGTGTTCTCCAAACAACCCAACCGGCGCAGTTTTCGGCAGAGATCAATTACAAGCCTGGGTGGACCATGCCAACAAAACGGGTTCGGTCATCCTGTTTGACGCCGCTTATGAGGCATATATTGAGGACCCCACCCTGCCGCATAGCATTTTTGAATTGGACGGCGCCAATACCTGCGCCATTGAGATCTGCTCACTTTCAAAAACGGCGGGTTTCACCGGCACACGCCTCGGCTATACCATTATCCCGAAGTCACTAACTCGTCAGGGTCTGTCGCTGAACTCCATGTGGGTTCGCAACCGCACAACCAAAACAAACGGCGTTTCCTATATCCTGCAGCGGGGCGGCGCGGCGGTGTTCACCCCCGAGGGACAGCGGCAGATCCAGACCCAGATCGCCCTGTATAAGCGCAACGCCGTTACGCTGACCGCAGCGTTGGACACCTGCGGCGTGTGGTACACCGGCGGCAAAAACGCGCCGTATATCTGGCTCAAGTGCCCCGGCGGTATGGACAGCTGGTCCTTTTTCTCCTACCTGCTGAACGAGATCCAGGTGGTTGGCACTCCCGGCGAGGGCTTCGGGCGCTGCGGGGAGGGTTTCTTCCGCTTCTCCACTTTCGCCAGCCCCGAAGACACCGTCATAGCAGCGCAACGGCTTATTGGGTTATTTGCTTAAAATAATTCTATAATACGCAGGAAAAACACCCGAGAAAGACTTGAAAATCTCCGGGTGTGTTTTTATTCATATTACGCCACCGTCGGAAGCGGATTCTTCTGTTTTCGTTCTTCTGCGCAGGCGCGACGGCGTTCGTATCGCTCGATTTCGATTTTACCGATTGTTTCAAAATCCGTATCGGCGAAATAATCGGTTTCGTGCAAATAGCCGCGCAGCTTCTTATACGCCTTTTTCAGCGTACTTGCAACGGTTTTCTGCTGCATTGGTGGATAACGGCGATATCCGTGTTCATCATCGGCTTGAGAGCTTTTTGGAAAAATAAAGGAACGTGGCCTCACGTCGCATCTGACAGGAGGCCACGTTTACATATCTGTGTATTATTAAGGAGTCTTTCCCATCTCATAAGCCTGCTTAACCGCTGGACTATGGAACAAAAGAAAACGATATAAAACATAAGAATAATCAAAAAAAACGAAATCATCCGGAAACGCATTGTTTGTTTTCCGGGTGATTTTTCATTTTCTCTTTTTATGCCGCCGGCAAAAGCGTCTTGCTGTTTTGTGGTTTTTTTCTGTTGATATGGAACGGATGACGCTTGAAGAAAGATTCCAAAAAAAACGTTCCAAAGTTTAATAAAGCTTGCAATGTAATGGTAGAGGGGCAAAAAATGCCCGTTTAAGTTTCAAAAAAAGGAATCCTTTGAAAAATGTTAAGAAAACATCCTTTAGCGTATATTAATAATTTTTATGGATATGCACCCACAAAAACAGGGGTTCTTATTCCTTACTTAGTGAAAGGCGTTTTGAGAAGCGGTCTCACCGGAAATGGGATCCTTGCGAGTACGCTTTAAGAATTAAGTTATTTGCAAACAAAGCAAATGTCGGAAGCCTGAAGCGGCACGGGGAACAGCACTCGCTCCGCAGAAATAGCCCTGAAAGGCAAAAAAATCCCCTGAATCAAATAAAATTATAATTTTTTCAAAAAACTTTTGAATTAA
>CACZGD010000082.1 GCA_902780565.1 Oscillospiraceae bacterium | reverse complement strand
AGCCGCGCCACTTGCGCCAGCGCGCCAGCTCATAGCCGTCGTAAAAGCGGTTTCTGGTGCCTCTGTCCGGTTTCTTTGCCATGTCTCAGCCCTCCTTCTTCTGCAGCTTTTTGATCTCCAGCGCCTCCACGAACGCCTGGAAGCGCGTGCGGAGCTGCCCGGTGGAGACGTTGACGTATTCCTTTTCAATGCCCATGCACGGCAGGCCGTAGTCCGGCTCCATCACCTGCTGGCAGTACATACGCTCGTATTCCCAGTATTCGCAGAACTTCATCTGCTGCACGATCAGCCCGTCGGCGTGATAGTCGTCGGCGAGTTGTTTTAAGTACTGCTTTCTGCCCTGCACCTTTTCGGGGTTCATGAAGCGCGGGCACTGGTTCGTGTCGATATAATGGCGGGCGATCGCGCCGAGCGCCGTTTCGCCCTCCCGCACCGTGATCTCCTCGCGCCCCGGCAGGGAGCCGAAGCAATAGCGGTCCGCCACCACGAACGCGCCTGCGTCCTCGATCATTTTGGTGAAGGCGGGGTCGTCGTTCTCGCCGCCGCCCAGCACCACGCGCACGCGGTACCACGGCGTTTCGTCCGGCTGCCGGGTTTGCAGCTCCTCCAGCGTCTCTTTGAGATAGGGCAGGATCAGGTCCTGCGGGCAGCACTCGCTCACGAGCTCGATCAGGTGGAACTCATAGCCGGTGATGGGCGGGTTCTCCTGCTTGCGCAGGTCCCCGATCGCGGTCACGACGCGGCAGACCTCGTTATGCTTTTCGATCGCCCGCAGCAGCTTTTCCTCCGACGTGTCCACGCCGTAAACGTCGCTGAGCTTATCCAGCACGTGCTTCTGCAACTGCCGCTCATAGTGCTTCACGGCGTAGTCCTTCGTGACGAAGGGGGAGTCGATATGGCTGACGAAAAAGCGGTCGTTCACGTCCGACACCAGATGCAGCATCTCGAAATGCTCGTGCGAGCGGTGCATCATGCCGCAGGTCTCGGTGCTGATGAGCGCGGACAGGAAGTTGAAGCCGCCCTCGATCGCCCGCTCCAGCAGGCTTCTGGAATAGGTGCAGGTCTTTTCGGACATATAGTAAGTCGCAATGGCGGTATCGGCGATCCCGGGCGCGCGCATACGCACCGAAAAGCAGCCGTCGAGGTTCAGAAGGACCTCCGGCACGTAATAGCAGGAATAGCCCAGCGCCAGCTTGCCGTCGTCCAGCGCGCGGTCCACCAGCTCGTTTTTCACGTCCGTCAACAGTTCTTCAAAAAAGATCCGGTATTTCAAATCCTTCATTTTGCCGCTCCCTTTCTGCGGGCGAATTCCGCCGCGCCCAGCGCTCCCATCAGCTGCGGGTCGGTGGAAAGCTCGACCACCTTGATCTTCAGCACCTTTTCAATGGCCTTTTTCAGCCCCGCGTTTTTCGCGCAGCCGCCGGTCAGGGTGATGTGGTTCACCGCGCCTGCCTTTTTTGCCATCACAAAGCAGCGCTTTGCCACCGCCATCTGGATCCCGGCGGCGATCTCCTCGGGCGCCTTGCCCTCGCCCACCAGCGTGATCACCTCCGACTCCGCGAACACGGTGCACTGCGCCGTGATCGGGATCGCGCTTTTCGCCTTCAGCGACAGGGTGGAGAACTCCTCCAGCGTCATCTCGAAGGAGCGCGCCATGGCCTCGTAAAACCGCCCGGTCCCGGCGGCGCATTTGTCGTTCATCGCAAAATTCTTCACCGTGCCGTCCGGCGCCACGGCGATGCCCTTCACGTCCTGCCCGCCGATATCGATGATCGCCTGCACGGTGGGGTCCGTGACGTGCACGCCCATCGCGTGGCAGGAGATCTCGGAGACGTTCTCCGCCGCGAAGGGGACGCGGTTGCGCCCGTAGCCCGTGCCGACGATATAGCTCAGGTCCTCCGGGGACGTGAGCCCCGGGACCTGCGACACGCAGGCGTCCATCGCAAGGCGTGAGGACTGGGCGGCGTTGATCTTGCTGCGCTGGATCGTGCTTGCGGCGATTTTGCCCGTTTCGTCCAGGATCACCGCTTTCGTGTAGGTGGACCCGACGTCGCACCCGCCGTAATACTTCATGCTTCCTCTTCCTTTACCAAAATGATGTTTTCCATGAGATCCACGTCCAGAATGGACCCGCGGATCTCGGTTTTGACCCCCATGAGGTCATACAGCGAAATGACGTCCCCCCGCGGGATCACGCGCGCGACGTTTTTGCACAGGAACACGTTTTCGCCGTTCTGCTGTTTATAAACCGTGGATAAGCACATATTATTCTCCCGTTTTCTGCAGCGCCCGCGCCAGCAGGCCGGCGGCTTCCCGCATCAGGTCCGCGGCATGGCTCACGTCCCCGCGCGCCGCCTCCGGCAGCGAGGGGATCAGCTCCTCCAGCTCCTCGGCATGGTGGTCGTTGTGGTGCGCCATATAGCCGAGCAGGGCGACGGCTTCTTCCGGGGAAGAAACGCCGTGGTCGTGCGTGTGTTCGCTCATGATGTTTTCTCCTTTCCGAAGTGCAGCTCGCGGAGTCCCTCCACCGAGTCGCAGACCGGCTTCATTTTGCAGGCGGCGCAGTCCAGCTCGCCGCCCCCCAGCGCCCGGTCCAGCGCCGAGGTGATGCTTCTGGCTTTGGCGGCAAGGTCCGCCAGGGCCGTATAGTCGAACGCGGGGTCGGTGATATACGCCGTGCGCACCGCCGCGATCTCGGGGTGCTTCCGGAATTCCCGGATCAGGCTGCACCCGACGTTCAGCAGCGACAGGGGCGGACGGCATTCGACCGCCGCCTTTGCCACGCGCGCCTGCTCGCGTCCACTCATGGGCGACACGCGGATCAGGAACCCCTCGGGGTAGACCTGAAACACGGTGAAGCCGAGCTTCTGGATCTGTTCATAGTGCGCCGCGCTGCCGTCCGAAACGCGCAGCCGCGCGAACGTGACGTGCGCAAAGGGCTGATCGGCGCGGATCGCGTCAAGGTCCGGACCGTAAAGCTCCACGCGGCTTTCCGCCGGTTCGTCGCCGAACAGCACGGTGCAGACGGAGGGTTTTCCGCCGCCGCCGAGCTCAAAGGCGGTCTCGCTGCGGAACAGGATCCTGTCCTTTTCCCCGTCCGTGGCGCAGCGGGCGGGGTCGTATGGCGCCGCCTTCGTCGGGGGACCCGGCAGCAGGGCGTTCACGCCCGCGATCACGTCGTCAAACAGCCGCATGGTCCGCCTCCTCCGGCGCCAGCAGCGCCCGCAGCGCCGCCTTCGCGCCGACGAACAGGGGGGAATCCTCCGGCAGGTCAAAGACCGTGTCGCCGCGCATATCGTTTTCCGTCTGGCGCGGATCGTCCCCGATCACGGCCAGCACCGGCGGCAGGTCCGCTTGTCCGGCAGGGTCGAACGCCGGGCGCACACGGTTGAAGATCGCGCCGGTCCTGACGCCGGGCATGAGCCTCTCCGCCACCCGCACGATCGTGCGGATCACCTGCAGCCCCTTGCGGCTGCCGTCGCTGACCAGCACCAGATTCGTCACGGTCTCCATCACGCGGCGGTTGATCTGCTCGATCCCGGCCTCGCCGTCGATGACCACAAAGTCGTAGTTGCCCGCGGCGCTCTCCAGCACCTGCTTTAAATAGGCGTTGACCTTGCAGTAGCAGCCCGCCGCCTCCGGCCGCCCGATGGCGAGCACCGAAAGGTTGCCGCGCTCCGCAATGCAGTCCAGCAGATGAAAGCGGGCTTCGCTCAGCAGCGCCACCGCGTCGGCGGTCTCGCCCCGGTCGATGCTTTCGGCGATCCGCATGCGGATATCGTCCAGCGTGAGCCGCGGCTCCACGCCGAGCGCGGTCAGCAGCCCCACGGCGGGGTCCGCGTCCACCGCAAGGATCTTTTTTTCGGGATACTGTTCCGTCAGCAGACGCACGAACGCCGCCGACAGGGAGGTCTTTCCCACGCCTCCCTTGCCCGCAAAGGCAAATATGATCGGTTTCATGGGTATCACCGGGTCTTTCCTGTATGAATGGTATCACGCACCATTATACACGCTTTCGCGCGGGAAAGCAAGCCTTCCGGCGCAGAAAGCCGCCCGGATCGCGGAGTTTTGACGAAAACATTGTGTTATCTGAACAATAAAACCGAAGCCGACCTCCTTCTTTTTGTGATTTCGGCTTGCGAAGCCGCCGCGTTTCTGCTATTATAAATATACAAATACAAAACGATTTGCCGCCGCCCTGCGGCGGGGAAAGAGAGGGATCCGCTTATGCAAATACAAAACGTCGACCCGACCGATTACGCGAACGTGATCACAAAGGCCCTGCGGCGCGGCGCGCTGCTCACGACGAAGGTCGGCGACAAGGTCAATTCCATGGTGATCGGCTGGGGCCATATCGGCAGGATCTGGGAGCGCCCGGTCTTCGTCGCCTACGTGCGCAAGAACCGCTATACGCTCGAAATGCTGGACCGGAACCCGGAATTTACGGTCAACGTGGCGCCGGATGGGCTGGACAAACAGACCTTGACCGTCTGCGGCACGAAAAGCGGCAGGGATCTGGATAAGCTTGCCGCCGCCGGGCTCACGCCCGTGCCGCCGCAGGTCGTTTCCGTGCCCGCGATCAAAGAATGCCCGCTCACGCTCGAATGCCGCGTGCTTTACCGGGAGGAGCAGACCTTTTCCCGTCTGCCGGAGGAGATCCGCCGCAAATTCTACAGCGTGGAGGCGGAGGACCACGTCTGCTATTTCGGCGAGATCGCGGCGGCGTATCTGATCGGGGACTGAGCGCGGCGCGCCCGTGCCGCCCTCCGCGCGATTTTTGGAAAATGCGCCAGACACGTAACAAAGCACCGGGACTCGGCTGAGCCTCGGTGCTTTTGCGTTTTGATCGCGCCCTTACGCGGGCAGGGCAACGTCCGCGTAGAGCGGGAAGTGGTCGGAGACGAAGCGCCCCTCGATCCCGTCCGTGACGACGCGGAACACGTTGACCGTCACGTCGTCGGAGCAGAGGATATAGTCCAGCACCCAGTCCGCGTTCGTTTCGGGGTCGCAGTCGTGGAAGGTGCCGTAGGTCACGGCGTCGGCGGCGGTCAGGGCGGCGTCCGGCAGACGGTCCGTCATGACGCGATAGGCCTGCCCGTAAGACCCGCTGTTCATATCGGCGGTCAACACCGTGGGGGTATCGGGATGGATCCCGTTCAGCCGGTCGCAGATGAGCCGCGCCCCGAAGACGCGCGCCTCAGCGGACGCGTTGTCGAAGTGGGTGTTCACGTGCAGATAGGTCTGCCCGGTCGCCTTCACGCGGAACAGCGCCCAGGTGCACACGCGATTGCAGCCGGCGCCGGGATAAACGGAAGGCTCGTCCGGCGTTTCGGAGAGCCAGAAGTCGCCGTGGTCCAGCAGCTCCAGCTTTTCCCTGAGATAAAAGATCGCGCAGCTTTCGCCCCGCCGGAACACGCTTTTGCCGTTGTCCCGCGCGACGCCCACGCTTCCGTATTCGGGCAGGTCGGCCTGCAGCGAAAGCATCCATTCGGGGGTGGCCTCCTGCACGCCGAGGGAGTCGGGACGCAGCTTCAAAATCTCCTTCACCACAAGGTGCTTGCGGGCGACGCGCGGCACGCCGTTGTTGTCCTCACACCGCACGTTCATGGACATGACGCGCAGGTCCCCCTCTGCCTTTTCCCCGGCTTCGATCAGCGGGAAGTCGTGCCCCGCCATGCGGTCGTCCCATTGGATGCGGAACGCGCCGGTGAACAGCGCCGTCATGGACAGCAGCGCCGCGATGATTTTTTGCAGAAATGCCAGCATGGTGATTCCTCTTTTCGCGTTGGTCTGGGTTTATTATAGCCGCATTCCCGCCGGGAAGTCAAGCCTGAGAATCCGAAAAATCCGTGAACGGAAGAATAAACCGCTGCTGCGCGGCGAAGGCAGACTGCGCGGCGGGGGGGCGAGGGCGACGCCCTGTCTGTGAACGCCGAAAACGGTCCGTCACGCGTGGCGGACCGTATCTTTTAAACGGCAAGTCGGCAGGGGTATGTCGACGAGTGGCGAAACTATGAAAGCTGAAAATCTCCGTCACGTGTTGACTTTTTCGGGCGCGCGGTCCATAATAAAGGCATCACGAAAAAGGAAGGTGCCGGGTATGAAAAAGAAGAAAAAGGTTCTGCGGCGGGTGCTGCTTGCCGTCTGTCTTGTGTTGGTGCTGGGGATCGGCGCGGGGCTGTTTGTGTTCCGGGGACTGATCTATTCGCTTCTCCACGTGGAAAGCCATCCCGATACGGGCGTGTACGTGATCGACTACCGCGAGGACTACAAGCTCGACGCGCTGCTGGAGGAGGGCGGCGTGAAGACGCAGGACGAGCTGGCGAAATACATCATCCGCGTGCTGCTCAAGGGGCTGCCGATCCCGATCGACTACGACGTGCCAGAGCTTGCCTGCTCCACGTTTTACGCGGCCACGCCGACGGGCGGGTACGTGTTCGGGCGCAATCTGGATAACCAGAACACCGACCTTGCGGTGGTGAAGACCGCGCCGGAAAACGGCTACCGTTCGGTTTCGGTCGTGAACCTGAGCTTTCTCGGCTATTCCGCCGAACACACGCCCGAAAAGCTGTTTGACCGCATCGTCGCCATGGGCGCGCCCTATTTCCCGCTGGACGGCGTGAACGAAAAGGGGCTTGCGGTGGGCGTGCTGCAGCTGCAGGCGCCGCCCACGGACCAGAATACCGACAAGGTGGACGTGGACACCACGCTTGCGATCCGCGTGCTGCTGGACAAGGCCGCCGACGTGCCGGAGGCGATCGCCCTGCTGCAGGGCTTCGATATGCACGCATCCGCCGGGGGCTGCTATCATCTGCAGCTTGCGGACGCCGCCGGGAACAGCGTGGTGGTCTCCTACGTCAACGACGAAATGGTGATCACCGAGCAGACGGAGGCCTATTTGTGCGCGACGAATTTCTATCTGCACGACGTGCCGTTCGACTATGAGGCGCAGGGGCAGGACCGCTACGACGGCATGGTGGAAACGCTGACGGCGAAAAACGGCGTGCTGACCCCGGAGGAGGGTATGGCGCTGCTGGGCAAGGTGGCGCTCACCGGCACCGAGCCCGACGAGCAGGGCAGGGTATATTCCACCCAGTGGTCCTCCGTCTACGATCTCAGCGCGCCCTCGCTCACGCTGTGCCCGGACCGGAACTACGGGGCGGTCTATACCTTTACGCCGTAAGCAGACGATAAAAATAAGGACCTGTTTCCGTTTTCGGAAGCGGGTCCTTTTTTGCGGTCTCAAAGGGGCTCAGAGTCGTTTTTTCACGGTCAGGATGTTTTTTCCGTCACGGCGGGCAGGCTTTCGGGGACCGCCTCCACCGTCAGCGCGTTGACGGGGAACAGCAGGCTGTCCGTCGTTTCCAGCAGCCCGGTCAGCGCCCCGGTCCAGTAAGCGAGGGTCGCTTCGTCCTTTTCCGGATCGTCTGACGGGAAGCGGACCGTGAAGTCGATGAGATCCGCGTAGGAGAGGATGCGGATCTTGTTTTCGATCTCCCGCAGCGCCGTTTCGTCCCCAATCCCGAGATAGGCGGAAAGGGACGCGCGCCAGAACCGGCGGGCGGTCTCCGCCGGGTAGCCCTGGAACGCCAGCACGACCGCGGGGTCGCATTCCGAAAAGCCGACGTAGGAGTTATACATCTGCATCAGGTCGAAGATCGGGTGCCCGACGCTGAGCGTATCCATGTCGATGACCAGCACCTCGCCGTCCGCCAGCACGATGTTTTTGGTGTGGAAGTCGCCGTGGATCATGCCGTCGCTCTCCGGGATCTCCTCCACCAGCCGCAGGAGCTTGTTCCCGAGGGTCTCCGGCAGGCGGGCGCGCATCCGCCGCACGACCGAGAGGGTCTTCTCCTTCATGGAGGGGAGCTTGCCCGCGGGCACCCGCACGCCGTGGATCTTTTTGAGCATGCGCACGTACTGCTCCACGCACCAGTCGAAGCGCTCCGGCTCGTTCGCGAGGAGCTTTGAGAAGGATTCGGCGCGCAGCAGCTCGAAGACGGAGCCGTAGCTGCCGCCGACCTTGACCACGTCATAGGAGATCGCGGTGGGCACGCCGAGGATCAGGGCAAGTCGCGCCACCTCGCGCTCGTGGCGGATATCCGCCAGCGCGTCTGCGTTTTTATAGGTCTTCACCACGGTGTCGTCGTCAAGGCGGTAGACCTTGCCGTTGAAGCCCTCACCGATGACCTCGCACACCTCGACGGAGACGGTGCGGTAAGCCTTTTCCACCTCCATCATTTCGGTAAAGCCGGTCATTTCAAGGATCTCATAGACCTCCGGCTGCGCGTTGACGAGCTTCAGCGCGGGGTACGCCTTTTTCAGCCGCAGAATCACCCGCAGCCCGGCGCTGGAGATATAGGCGAGCCGTTCCGCGTCCAGTGCCGCAGGCCGGTTCCCGTCCCCGGCGGTCAGGCGCAGGATCTCGGCCTCGGCAGCCTGCGCGTTTGAGGAATCGATCCGCCCCGCAAGATACAGGATCAGACCGGCGTCGGTTTTTTCGGCGCGTACCGTGTTCATCGTTTGCCTCCTTTGTGTTCGGCTGTATGGGAGGGGACTGCCCCGAGGCGTTGGGGGACGCTCCGGGCGGTTTCTCCATCCCGAAACAGCAGGTGATCGGGTCTCCCGGCGTTTGCAAAGCGTGTTTTATCCGCCGACCCGGTAGGTCTTTTCGCCGGTGTGGGAAAGGCGGGTCCCGTCCGGCAGGGCGATCTCCGCCGTGACCCCATCCGGGACGCGTACCGTGAGCGCGACGCCGCCGTCGCGGCGTTCCCAGCGCGTGAAGATTTCCCCGGCGGGGGAAAGGTACGTTCCCTCGGCGAAGGCGAGCGATTGGATGAACGCGGGCGCGATCCGCACGCGCCGGACGTCCGTGCCGTCCGGGTTGAAGCGCAGGCCCGCCACGGCGGAGAGGAACCAGTTTTTGATATCGCAGTACATATGGTGGTTGTGGGAGTATTTGCCCTCGCCCGGCAGCTCGAAGCATTCCGGGACCGTGGTCTCGCCGAAGCCGATGAGCGCGCCGTAGGAGGGGAATTCCGGGCGCGTGATCATCTTCCACGCGAGCTCGCTTTCGCCCGCCTCGGTCAGCACGTGGAAGATCGCCCGCGCGCCGAGGATGCCGAAGTCCATAAAGTCGCCGTTTTCATGAATGATCTCCAGCAGCCGCCGGGTGGCTTCCGGTTTTTCGTTTTCGTCGAACACGCCGTAAAACAGCGCCATCGCCTGGCTCGTCTGGCAGCGGGTATCCGCGGTAAGGGTCGTTTTGTCGATCAGGCGCTCCCGGATCGCCCGCCGCAGCTCCTGCCGCAGCGTTTCGGCAAAGGCTTTCGCCTGAGGCTGTCCCAGCACGCCGAAAATGAACGCGGCCTTGTCTGCGCAGGTCATGATCGTCACGCTGTCGGTGAACGTCAGCGTGGGCTTGACGTCGCCGCCGATGGGGCACCAGTCCCCGAGGCCGTAGGCGAGAAGCCCGTCCTCCTTCCGCTTGCCCGCGGCGTAGCGCAGGTAGCGCAGGATCGCCCCGGCGTTTTCGGACAGGATCTCCCGGTCGCCTGTATATTTATACGTATAGTAAGGGATCAGGATCAGCGCCGCGTCCCACGCCGGACCGTTGCCCCACGAAAAGCCCCAGCCGCCCGTGGGGACGATGCCGGGGATGGAGCCGTCCGCCCTTTGCGCGGCGCGGATATTCCGCAGCCATTCCCGGTAGCTGTCGCCCACGTTCATGGTCATCAGCATATGCTCGGCGGAAAGCGCCGCGTCGCCGGTCCAGCCGTTTTTCTCGCGGTGCGGGCAGTCGGTGGGGAAGTAATAGAAGTTGGAGCGGTCGGACGCGTCGCACATGTCGAACAGCGTGTTCGCCGTGTCGTCCGAGCAGCAAAAGCTGCCGCGCGTTTCGCCCGCCGAGGTGCAGGGCAGGAAGGCGAGCAGGTCCGGTGTCGCCTGCGCGTCGTCGATCCCCATCACAAGGCAGTAACGAAAGCCGTGGTAGGTGAACGGCGGGGTGAAGGTCTCGTCCCCACCCCCGCAGACGTAAACGTCGCGCTGCGAAAAGCCGTCGGGGTAGAAGTCGATGTTGTTGTAGTCAAGGTCGCCGTCCGTCAGCAGCTCGCCGAACTGCAGCACGATCCGCTGCCCCGGGCGGCCGCGGAGCCGCAGACGCACGATCCCCGCGTTGTTTTTGCCGAAATCGTATAAAAAGCCGGTGCTGCCGTCGTTTTCGTCCTCCGGCACGGTCACCTTCGGCACGTCGAAGCGGGGAGAGAAGGGGCGATAGCCCGCCCTGCGGATCGAAACGGCGGTCAGCGCTTCGCCGGTCGGCAGCACGGGCGGCGCCTCGCAGACGCGGTATTCGCCTGTCGGCGCGTCGCAGAGCAGGGCGCTGCCCCAGGCGGAATCGTCAAAGTCCGGGGCGGTCCAGTTTTTGATCTCGCGCCGCGCGTCGTACCGCACGCCCGCCCGCAGGTCGTCGAAATACAGGGGGGAGGGCGCGGTCCTCACGCTTTCGTCGGCTTCGATCGCGCCGGACGGGGTCTCCAGCCGGAAGGCGAGCATGGGCGCGCCGCGAAAGGCCGCCTTGTGAAAATCCCAGATGCTGCCGCCGGGGGCGTTGCGCATCCCGTTGCCGAGCTGGAAGCACAGGGCGTTTTGCTCGTTCGGGCGGATATGGGGGGCAAGGTCGTAATCGTCGAAATAGACGATATCGTCGGGGTTCGAGACGTAGGGCGCCAGCAGGCCCTTCGTGAGCTCCGTGCCGTTGAGCCACACGCGGTAAAAGCCGAGGCCCGTGACCCGCAGGCGGCAGTCCGCCCCCGTCGGGGTGAAGACCTTGCGGAAATACGGCGCGGGGACGAAATGCTCATAGGTGCTGTAATCCTCGGTCGCGCGGATGAATTGTCTGGGATACTCCATGGTCGGTCCTTCCTTCCGTCGGTTTTCTTTATTATACACGCCCCGGCGCGGTAAAACAAGCGGTCCGTCGGATTTTTTTGCCGCGCCGCCTTTCCCGCAGGGGCGGCGGGTCCTACTGCGGCGAAACGCACAACGGCAAAACGCTCTCCGGCTGGTGGACCGAGCTTCTGCATCACGTGCTCTACGTTCTGAACAAGGTGCTCTTCTGGTGGTCGAAATAAGAGAATCCCTGTCATACGCACACCCGGGAAGACTCGCCTTCCCGGGTGTGTTTTATGTTCTATGTCGGACCGTTACGGACGTTTTCTTATCCCGCGGTGAAGCGCAGGGTGATGGCGGTGCTGCCGTCCTCTGCGAGCGTCACCGTGTCGGTCTCCTTCCACGCGCTGTAGTCGGGGGCGAAGGTGTAGCCCTCGGTGGACAGGCGCGAAAGCACGTCGCTGATC
>CACZGD010000081.1 GCA_902780565.1 Oscillospiraceae bacterium | reverse complement strand
GCGTGTATTCATACACCGCGAACACGTTCTCGCACAGCCAGCCGGAGCCGCCGGCCCAGAACCCCCAACAGGGATTTCCGCGAATGGGCGCGGTCATGCCCCAAAGGTCGGTGTTGTGATGCAGCACAAAGCCGCCCGCGTGATAGAATTCCCGCGCCGTGACTTCGCCGGTGATGGAGATCTTTTTCACAAGATCCACCAGCGGCTGCGTCATTTCGGGCAGGTTGCACGGCAGGCAGGGCCAGTCGTTCATTTCGGTGTTGATGTTCGTGGTGTAATTGGAATTCCACGGCGGGCGGACCGTATTGTTCCAGATGCCCTGCAGGTTCATGGCCTGCGAGCCCGGGCGGGCGGAGGAAATGAGCAGATACCGCCCCATGTTGAACAGCAGCGCGTACAGCCCCATGTCCGGATCGTCCGGATTGAACTGCTTCAGGCGCAGGTCGGTCGGCGTATCGTCGTCGCTGCGCCCCTCAAGCTGCAGACATACGCGGTCATAGAAGCCGCGGTAATCGGCGACGTGGCGTTCAAGCAGCGCGTCAAAGCCCAGCGCCTTCGCGTTGCGAACGGCGTTCACGGCGGGAGCGCGGTATTCCTTCCCTTCCAGATAGGGGAGCTTGTCAAAGCCGTTGAAGGATGTGGAAATGTTGATATAAAGCGTTGCGGCTGTCGCGCCTGTTACCGATAATACGCCGTTATTTTCGGAAAATGCGCCGTCCGTGTCAACTAAAATGCTGCCTCTGAAGCAGACGCCGCGTTTCGTGTCGTCTTTGGAATAGACCGTATCGTTCGCGGGGTAATTCGGGGAATCCGTGTCGCTGTCACCGGGGCATTCGCCGTCCACGTTCAGCACGCCGTCCTCGAAGGCGACGGTATGCAGCAGGGGGCAGTCTGTCCGCAGACGGAAGGAGAGCGCGCCATGTTTATCGGATACGATCCGATAGACCAGTACGCCGTCCGGCGCGGAGATAAAGCCGGTCTTCCGGATCTCGGCGTCCCCCGCGTGAAAGCGGCTTTCCAGCACCGCGCGGGAAAGATCCAGCCGCCGTTCATAGGCTGTCGTTTCCGGCAGATCAAAATCCAGGTATACGGACCCGAAGGTCATATAGGCTTGCGACCAGCAGGTCAGGAAATGATGCTCCAGCTCCTCGTGGCAGGCGAGGTATTTGCCCTCGGCTGCCAGCTTTTGCGCGCGCAGATAGGATTCATACGCGCCGTCCTTCAGGATCGTGCGCGGGTAGCCGGACCACATCGTTTCCTCGCTCAGCGAAAGCTCGTCCGTGTCCGTTCCGGAGTAACACATGGCGCCGAGCCTGCCGTTGCCGATGGGCAGCGCCTCCATCCAGTACCCGGCGGGGGCGGTGTAATACAAGGTGTTCTGATGCATGACGATCATCCTCCCGTTGTGATGTTATCTTTATGATATAATATACCGACGGATTTTGCAAGCTGAAATTTGTGTTGTCCCGCAACCTTTTACTTGAAAAACCGGTTCCGCTCGTTTATACTGTTACCGGGGTGATGCTATGACCTTTCTCGATCCCTTCGTGATCCGCACGAAGGAGGATATGAAAAACGCGATCCTGACGCTCGGCTTCCTGCCGTTTTTCCGGAATTCGGTGCCGGGCTTTTCGCTGGAGGAGCACGTGCATCCGGACGCTTGGTACCACAGGACCGACGACCGCTGGGACGTATGGGAGTGGAAGGGGCCCGTGATCCGGGAGCTCGGCTGTGCCTACGGTAAATTCTTCGAGCAAAAGGCTGTGTTCGTCAGTCCCGATTTCTTCCCGGATTTTGCGAATTTCCGGCGGGACGGTTACGATTTCGACGCGCTGTATGACGACGAAAAGGCCGCGAAAAAGGATAAGCTGCTGTTCGACCTCGTCGAGCGGAATGCGCCGATCCGCTCCGCCGATCTGAAAAAGCTCGGGAATTACGGCAAAAACGGCGTCAAGGGCTTCGACACGGTCATGAACCGCCTGCAGCGGGAATGCTATGTGCTGATCTCCGATTTCGTTTACGCGGTGGACAAGCACGGCAAGCCCTACGGTTGGGGGACGGGCGTCTATTCCACGCCGGAGGTCTTTCTGGGCTCGCCGTTCACGTCCCGCGTTTACGAGCGGGAGCCTGCGGAATCCGGGGCGCTCGTGCGAAGGCGGCTCAAAGCCCTGACTGGCGCGGACGTGCGTATCTGACCCAAGGCGGAAAGGGGGATGCGTTTGCCTGCTTTCCGGCTTGTCACGTTCCGCGAGTCCCGGCATATCCTGATAACGATCACACGAAAGGAGAGATCGTTATGAAGGAATTCGGGATCGATATTTCCCGACATAACGGGAATTTTGATCTGGAACGCGCCGTCAGGGAAGGGGTCCGGTTTGTGATCCTCAAGGGCGGCGGCGGAGACGACGGGCTGTATACCGACGCGCGTTTCGCCAAAAACTATGAAAAATGCAAGGCGCTGGGGCTGCCCGTCGGCGTTTACTGGTTCTCGCGTGCGCTGAGTGAAGCGGACGCGAAAAAAGAGGCGGAATACTTCTATGAAAACTGCCTCATGGGACGGCAGTTCGAGCTGCCGGTCTATATCGACGTGGAAAACGCCGCCATGATCAGAATCGGCAAGCGCAGGCTCACGGATACGGTCCGCACCTGGTGCGATACGCTGGAGGACAAGGGCTTTTTCGTCGGGATCTATTCGTCCACCTATTATTTCCGGGCGTATATGTACGATGCCGAATTGCAGGCCTACACGCACTGGGTCGCGCAATGGAACAGCGAATGCACGTATCCGTATCCGGACGTTCTCGGCGTCTGGCAGTTCGGTGGGGAGACGAACCTGATCCGCTCGAACAAGGTTGCGGGCAAAATCTGCGATCAGGATTATTTGTACACGGATTTCCCCTACCGCATCGAAAAGGCCGGTCTCAACGGCTTCGGCAGGCAGCCGGAGAAAACGATCCGCGAAGTGGCGGAGGAGGTCATCCGCGGGGACTGGGGCAACGGCGACGAGCGCAAGCTCCGTCTGAAGGCCGCCGGGTATGACCCGAAGGCGGTGCAGCAGGAGGTCAACCGCATCCTGTACGGCTGAGATAAAAAAACCGGGGCGTCATTGCAGAACGCTCCGATTTTTTTGTGTGAAGTCAGCGCAGCCAGTCCAGCGCTTCGTCGATGGTCTCCCTGCCGATCTTGTTAAAGGGGTTGATCACGGTGAACACGTGCTCCAGCTTTTTGCCGGCTTCACCGCCGAAGTCCATCAGCTTGCACGGCACGCCGAGGGCTGTCAGGTCCCGGTAGGCGCGGTTCGTCTGCTCGCGCGCCAGAATATCGCCCGCGCTCGTAATCAGGCACGTCTTCGGGAATTCGGCGTAGGGGAGCAGCGCGTCGAGATTCATATAGGGGTACGTCGGTTTGCTTTTATAATCCGAGCCCCACATCTTTGCCGTATAAACCTTCATATATCCCTTGTCGTTCATATAGGGGACGGGGGAGGTCAGCAGCAGACTTTTGTATTTCAGGTCCGGGCGATCGGTGCCGAATATCTCCGACAGCGCCTCGGAGGACGTCAGCGCGGCGGCGTAGGAAGCGAGCATACCGCCCGCGGAATCGCCGGTCAGCAGGATATCGTCCCGATCAGCGGGGTAGCCGTCCATGTGGTCGCCGATCCATTTCAGCGCGGTCATCACGTCCCGGAGCTGCTCGTTGACGGTCACGTCGGGCACGAGCCGGTAGCTGATGCTGAACACGGTGTAGCCGCGGGCGCTGAGCGCCAGACAATAGAGCTTGTTGAGCTCCTTGTCGCCGTACATCCAGCCGCCGCCGTGGATATCGATGATCACGGGATTTTTTCCGGCCGTGTTTTCGGGGTAATAGACGTCCAGCTTATGAAAACGCGTGCCGTCGTCGATATACGGGATATCAAGGATCTGCGTGATCCCTTCGGGGGCGGTCTGCGTCGCGTGGTTCGCGTCGTCCTTTTTCGAGGTCGTGACCCACAATAGCTGCATCAGCTTCACCACCGCGGAGCGGGAAAGCCTCTCGTCCCGCATGGCGGCGTAGTCATAGGAATCGGACCGGATCATGCCGCCGATCGGGATCATTTCCGGCGCGTCCTCGTTTCTCGGCTGCGTGATGTGTTTTACGGCGTAAACGGCGGCGGCAGCGGGCGCCGCCAGCAGGGCGGGAATCATCAATAAATGCTTCATGGCGATCTCTCCTTTTATAATCTCAGCTCCATCATACACGCTTTTTACGGTTTTTACAAGACGCTTTTTACGGTTTTTACAAGCAGAATCTTGCATTTTCCTTCCGGATATACTATAATAAAATGAAAAATTTCGGAAGGAGCAGCATCGGTATGTTTGACGCGCAAAAAGTGAAGGACGGCTGCGTCGCCTGGATCAGAGATTTTTTTGAAAAGAACGGGAAGGACTGCAGCGCTGTCGTCGGGATCTCCGGCGGCAAGGATTCCTCCATCGTCGCCGCGCTGTGCGTGGAGGCGCTGGGACGCGAGCGTGTGGTCGGCGTCTTGATGCCAAACGGGCACCAGGCGGATATCGATATGGCGTATCTGTTGGTCAATCACCTCGGCATCCGGCATTTCGTGGTGGATATCCACGATGCGGTCGAGGGCGTCAAGAACAATATCAAGGGACTGGAGCTTACGAACCAGACCATCGTCAATCTCCCGCCGCGCATCCGCATGGCAACCCTGTACGCCGTTTCGCAGAGCGTCAACGGGCGCGTCGCGAACACCTGCAACCTGTCGGAGGACTGGGTCGGCTATTCCACGCGCTACGGGGATTCCGTCGGCGATTTCAGCCCCTGCTCCCACATCACGGTGCAGGAGATGAAGCAGATCGGCCGCCTGCTCGGTCTGCCCGCCGTTCTGGTGGATAAGGTTCCCTCGGACGGGCTCTGCGGCAAAACGGACGAAGATAACCTCGGCTTTACCTACGCCGAGCTTGACCGCTATATCCGCACCGGCGAGATCGACGATCCCGTCAAAAAGGAGCGTATCGATACGCTGCACCGGCGCAATCTGTTCAAGCTGGAGCTGATGCCTTCCTATATACCCGAAGACTAAAAGGAGACGCACATGAAATTACAACCCTTTGATAAAAGCGGCACTCTGCAGGGCTTTGTCCTGATCAAAAGCTGTGAGCGCAAGCTCACCCGGACCGGCGCGCAGTATCTGGATATGATCATCTGCGACGGTGAGGATGACATCGTCGCCAAGTGCTGGGACTATCGCGGCAGCGAGAACGAGCGCCCGAAGCCCGGCGAGCTCTTCCTCGTGCGCGGCACGCTGAATCTCTATAACAATCAGAACCAGTTCAAGGTCGAACGTCTGCGCCGCGCGACGCCGCAGGACGGCGTCAAGCTCTCGGACTACGTGCCCTCCGCGTCTTTTGAAGGCGAGGAGATGTTTGACGAGCTGATGGGTCTTGTGCGCGGATTTCAGGATGAGGACCTCAAAAAGCTGACCTCCGCCGTCCTGACAGAATACAGGGATAAAATTCTGGAGCTGCCTGCGGCCTTCCGTCTGCACCACGCGATCCGCGGCGGGCTGCTGATGCACACCCTTTCGATCTGCAAGCTTGCCTGCGCCGTGATCGCGCTCTATCCGTCCGTGGACGGCGACCTGCTGCTGGCAGGGGCGATCCTGCACGATATCGCGAAGAGCGAGGAGTTCGCGCTGAATTCCACCGGCCTTGTGGACGGCTACACCGTCCCCGGCACTCTGATCGGGCATTTGGTGCGCGGCGCGATGATCGTGGAGCGGATCGGCAAGGAGCTCGGGATCGACGAGCAGACGTTGGTCCTGATCCAGCATATGCTCGTGTCCCATCACGGCGTCCCGGAGTACGGCGCAGCGGTGCGTCCTCTGTTTCTGGAGGCGGAGATCCTGTCCGCCCTCGATACGCTGGACGCAAATATCTATGAGATAGAAAACGTGGTCAAGGACGTCGCGCCCGGGGGCTTCTCGAACAAGGTCTGGGCGCTGGACGACCGCAAGTTCCATTCCCACGGCAGAAAGAAGGTCGTCACGGACGTGCGTTTTGACTGGCATATCGCGGACGGTCCCGCGCCTGTTCCGCCCGCCGGGGAGGCGGACGCGCCCGCCGGGGAGGAAAAGCCGTGGACGGAGATCCGCATCAGCGTGCCCGTGCGGGATATCGACGCCGCGGCAAGCATCGTGAACATGACGGTGCCTTACGGCATTTACATCGAAGATTACTCCCATCTTGAGGAAGAAACGCTGGAGATCGCGAACATCGACCTGATCGACGAGGAGCTTCTGCAGAAGGACCGCACCAAGGGCGTCGTCCACGTCTATATTTCCCCTGAGAACAATCCCGCGGAGGCGGTTGCCTTTATCCGGGAGCGCCTTTCCGCCGAGAAGATCCCGCATGAGATCGAGCTCGCGGACTGCCGGAATGAAGACTGGGAAAACAACTGGAGACAATACTTCAAGCCCATGGAGATCGGCAAAAAGCTGCTGATCCGTCCCGTCTGGATCGACGATTACGACGCGGGCGACCGAAAGGTCCTGAACATCGAGCCCGGTCTTGCTTTCGGCACCGGCACGCACGAGACCACGCGGCTGTGCATGGAGGCGCTGGAGGACCACGTCCGTCCCGGCACGAAAATGCTGGACGTCGGCTGCGGCAGCGGCATTCTTTCCGTCGCGGGCATGCTGCTCGGCGCCGAGCGCGTCGTCGGCGTGGATATCGATAAGCTCGCCGTCAAGGTCGCGAAGGAAAACGGTAAGCTCAACGGCTTCGAGGGCGCGGACTTTACCATGCTGCACGGCAACCTTGTGGATGAGGTCAACGGCAAATACGACGTCGTGACCGCGAACATTGTGGCGGACGCGATCATCGCGCTCACGCCGGACGTCAAGCGCTTCCTGCAGCCGGACGCCGTGTATATCGTCTCCGGGATCATCGATCTGCGGGAGGACGAGGTCCGCGCGTGTCTGACCGCGAACGGCTTCCGCGTGATTGCGAGACGCGAGGAAAACGGTTGGGTCTGTCTTGAAAGCCAACTCGGCTAAAAGGGAGTGTAAATCATGACAAATACGGAAAAATGGGAGCGGCTTTCCGCGCTGCTCGATGAGATTGAAGCCTATAACCGCTGCGTCGGCAAGGTCGCCTTCGATATGGAGTGCGTCGCGCCGCCGGACGGGCTGGAGCAGGCCGGGAACGATATGGCGATCCTCGGCAAACAGATCTTCAGCATGACGCACGACGAAGCGTACGTTCGTCTGCTGGAGGAGCTCCACGCGGATCACACGGGGCTTTCGCCCGCGCAGGCAAGCGCCGTAGAGCATCTGTACGAGGACTGGGCGAAGACCAAAAACATCTCCGCCGATCTTTCCTATGAAATGGATTGCGCCTTCAATAAGGCCTATACCGACTGGCTGCGCGCGAAGCAGGCGGACGACTTTTCGCTGTTCCGCGATTCCTTTGCCAAGGTGATCGACTACACGAAGCAGGGGGTCCTGCTGCGCGATACGCAAAAGGCGACCGTTTACGATACGCTGCTGGACGATTACGAAAAGGGCGGAAGCATCCTGCAGCTCGACGCGTTTTTTGACGCGCTGAAAGCGCGGATCTCGCCGCTTGTGAAGCGCATCGTGACCGAGGGCAAGCCCATCCGGTCCGATTTCCTGCACCGTCCCGTCCCGATCCCGCAGCAGGAGGCGTTCTCGCGCTATCTGCTGGAGCTGGAGGGGCTGGACAAAAACCGCCTTGTGCTGATGATGACGGAGCATCCTTTCACGGATCACTACGGCGCGTCGGACGTGCGCGTGACCACACATTATTATGAGGAGAATTTCATCTCCAACATTTTCTCTACCATGCACGAGGGCGGTCACGCGCTCTTTATGCAGAACGAGCCGAAGGAGCTGTATGACAACCACGCGGCGGACCGTATGACCAGCGCGATGCACGAGTGCATTTCCCGGTTCTTCGAGAATATCGTCGGCAGAAGCGAGGCATTCATCTCCTTCGTCATGCCGAAGCTCCGGGAGCTCAGCGGCGATACGTTTTCGGATGTGACCGAGCGCGAGTTGTATGAGGCCGTGAATATCGCCACGCCCTCGCTCATCCGGATGGAAGCGGACGAGCTGACCTACGGGCTGCATATTCTGGTGCGTTACGAGCTCGAAAAAGCGTTCGTCAACGGCGAGATCACCGTGGACGAGATCCCGGCAAAGTGGAAGGAAAAGTACGCGGAATACCTCGGCGTGGAGGTCCCGAACGATGCGCTCGGCTGCCTGCAGGACGTGCATTGGACCGGCTCCTACGGATATTTCCCGTCCTATGCGCTCGGCAACGCCTACGGCGCGCAGATCCTCAGGACCATGGAAAAAGACTTCGACGTCTACGGCGCGATCCGGCAGGGCGATCTGAAAAAGATCGGCGACTGGCTGACTGCGCGCGTTTTCTCCATCGCGTCGCTCAGCACGCCGGACGAATGGATCCGCGCCGTCACAGGCGAGAGCCTGAACGTCGATTATTATCTCGACTATCTGGAAGATAAATTCAAAGCGCTCTATGCGCTTACCTGATCTTCTCCGATTTTTTGCCGTCCTTCGGGGCGGCTTTTCTTTTTTCGGCGTACGCCCCGTTCCGACAGGCTTTGCGCGTTTCCTGCGTTATAATGGACCCGCACAAAAGGGAGGGCGCGTTTTGCAGCAAGTGATTTATGTTGACGTTCTGATCGTTCTGAATACCGTTGTGACCTTTATCCTGCTTCTCAGCGTGCGCCAGTTCTCCGGCTGCGAGACAGGGCCCGCAAGGCTGATCGTCGCGTCGGTCGTCGGCGGCGTCTATTCGCTGATCATCCTCGCGCCGCCGATGAACCTGATTCTGACGCTGCTCACAAAGGCTGCGGTCGGGGCAAGCATTACCTATATTGCGTTCAGAACGAGAAAACTGCGGCAGATGCTCCGCAGTCTGTTTCTGTTCCTCGGGATGAGCCTGTTATACGGCGGGGTCCTTTACGCCGTCACGCTGACGGGCAGCGGCTTCGTGACGTATCAGAACGGTTTTGGGTATATGGAGCTGAGCCTGCCGGGGATTGTGGCGCTGTGCGTCGCGCTGTATCTCGTGATCCTGCTGCTGCGCAAAAAGGTGTTCCGCCCGAAAACGGACGAGGCCGTGTATACCGTGGAGCTGTTCTTCCGGGAGCGCTGCGTACGCATCCCGGCGCTGCTCGACACGGGGAACAATCTGCAGGACGTTTACGGGGGCAGGGAGGTGATCCTGCTCTCCGCGTCGGAAGCCGAGGCTTTGGCGGGCGTTCCCGTCACGGACGACGTGGAGGCGATGCAGGCCGCCGGGCTCAGCGTCCGCCTGCTGCCGGTCAGCGCTTTGTCCGCCGCCCGGCTGCTGCCCGCGTTCACGGCGGATTCCGCAGTCGTTTATGACGACGCAAGGCGCACGGTCGTGGAAGCTCCCTGCGTCGCCGTCACAACGGATGATCTCGGCGGGGCGCGGTACCGTGCGCTGATCGGCAGCGCGTTCTTTGAAAGGAGAGAGGGGCTGTGCCTGAAAAAATGAAATGGGTCCGCCTGCTGCGGCGGCTGGTCACGGGGAACGTCACCGCCCGTACGCCGGAGGGGAAGCTCTATTTTCTGGACGGCGCGCCGTCCCTGCCGCCGCCGATGAGCGCGCAGGAGGAGGCCGCCTGCTTTGCTGCGATCCGGATGGGCGACGCCGCCGCGCGGGAGCAGCTGATCGTGCGAAATCTCCGGTTGGTCGTGTATATCGCCAAAAAGTTCGATTCCGCCGCGACCCCGCTGGAGGATCTGATCTCCATTGGGACGATCGGCCTCATCAAGGCGGTACGCACCTTTGATCCGGACAAGAAGATCAAGCTTGCGACCTACGCCAGCCGCTGCGTGGAAAACGAGATCCTGATGCACCTCAGAAAGCTCTCCTCCCGCGGGGCGGAGATCAGCATGGACGAGCCGCTCAACTATGATTCCGACGGCAACGAGCTGCTGCTCTCGGATATCCTCTCCACTTCGCCGGACGAAGTCAGCGACGGCCTGGAAAGCGCGGACGAGATCCGGCTGCTGATGGAGTGCGTTTCCCGCCTGTCGGACCGGGAGAAGCAGATCGTCTGTATGCGCTTCGGTCTGTCCGGCTGCCGGGAGCACACGCAAAAGCAGGTCGCGGAGGCGCTGGGGATCTCGCAGAGCTATATCTCGCGCATCGAAAAGCGGATCCTGTCAACGCTTAAAACCGAGATCGACCGGGAGATGCGGCAAACGGGTTAGGGCTTGCGTTTTTGCGACGGATGTGATAAGATGGTGGCATCCCATCGGAAGGAGCGAACATTTCATGCACATCCCGCAGATCCTTTTGGACTACGCCAGGAAACTGGAGACAAAAACGCAGGCGGTTTATCCTGCGCTGGCGCCGCTTGCCGCGCAATGCTATCTGAACACGATCGAAACGACCGTCAAGCCCTGTGACAACGGCGATTTTTTTGTGATCACCGGGGACATCCCTGCGCTCTGGCTGCGGGATTCCTCCGCGCAGCTTCGGCCTTATGCCCCGCTGTGCAAGGAAAGCGAGGAGCTGCGCGAGGTGTTTCGCGGGGTGATCCGCCGCCATGCCTTTTACGTCGATCTCGATCCCTATTCCAACGCTTTCAATGAAAAAGAGCACGCGCAGAGCCACCGGGACGATACAGATTTTGCCTCCCCCTATATTTGGGAGCGGAAATATGAAACGGATTCCCTGTGCGCGTCCGTTTTCCTGCTCTGGGATTATTTCCGGGCGACGGGGGACGCGTCCGTTCTGACCGGGGCTGTCGTGCGCATGCTCAGTTGCATCATCGATACCTTTACGACCGAGCAGCGGCACGAAGCGCTGTCCTCTTATTATTTCCGCCGGACCGATTGCCCCGAAACGGATACCCTGCCGAACGACGGCAAGGGCAATCCCACCGGCTATACCGGCATGACGTGGTCGGGCTTCCGTCCGTCGGACGACCGCTGCGTGTATAATTATCTCATTCCCGCGAATATGATGGCGGTCGTCGCCATGCGCCGCGCAGCCCTGCTGCTGAAGACGGCGAACGAGCCGGCGCTCGCCGCGAAAGCGGAAGCGCTCGCCACGGAGATCGACGCCGGGATCCGCGCGTACGGGATCGTGGAGACGGAGGACTTCGGAAAGATCTACGCCTATGAGGTCGACGGTCTCGGGCACACCTTGCTGATGGACGACGCGAATTCGCCCTCTCTGCTGGCCGCGCCTTATATCGGGTATTGCGACAGAACGGACCCCATCTATCAGAACACGCGGCGCTTTATCCTTTCGAAGCAGAACCCGTGGTATTTTGAGGGGACCGCCGCGAAGGGAATCGGCTCGCCGCATACCGGGAAGGATAAGATCTGGCACATTTCCCTGATCATGCAGATCCTGACGTCCGCCGACGACGCGGAAAAAGCCGCGTGCCTGC
>CACZGD010000080.1 GCA_902780565.1 Oscillospiraceae bacterium | reverse complement strand
AACCCGCTTCTATTCTATCACAGGAGGTTTTCTTTTATCTAAAGATTTTTTACTCCACCAGCAGAGCTGGTGGTTTTTTTCTTGCTAAAGCGCCAAAAACGTCGGGCTGCCCCTCGGGGCAGCCCGATTTTCATGTCACATAAAAACAGCCGGTCCCCTCCCGAATCCGAAAGGGACCGGCAATGCCTTCTTCTCAGAACGCCCACTCGCCGTTAACGAAGATCGGATACGCTTTCCCGTCCTTGTAGCCGGTGATGTTCATATCGGGCGCGCCGATCATGAAATCGACGTGGATCATGGAATCGTTGATGCCGAGTGCCTTGCATTCGTCGTTTGTCAGATTCTCGAAGCCGTCGATGCAGTCGTTGAATCCGCGGCCGAGCGCCACGTGACAGCTCGCATTCTCATCGAACAGGGTCTCATAATACAGGATCCCGGAATTGTTGATCGGGGAATCACAGGGGATCAGCGCCAGCTCGCCGAGCATACACGCGCCCTCATCCCGCGAGATCATGCTGCGAAGAAGCGCCTCTCCTTTCTCCGCCTTCACATCCACAACTTTTCCCTCGCGGAAGGTCATGGAGAAATTCTCGATGAGCTGTCCCTCATAAGAGAGAGGCTTAGTGGAGACCAGCGTGCCCTCCGCCTTGCCCTTCATGGGAGACGTGAAGATTTCCTCCGTCGGCATATTGGGATTGAAATACACGCCCTGCAGCGTCGTATCGCCGCCGCCGTTCCACTTCCCCTGCGGGATGAGCCACGCGGTGAAATCCGTCCCGTTCGCGCTGTGATACTCCAGACGCTCAAACTTATGGGCGTTGAGCCAGTCCGCACGGTGCTTGAAGTTCTCGTTATGCTGCCGCCAGGCTTCCTCGGGATCGTTATCCTCCGTCACACGTACGCTCTGCAGGATGCTCTCCCACAGCTTTTCATACGCCTGATTCTTTTTAAGGTCCGGGAAGACCTTCTTCGCCCACGCATATGACGGCACAGCCGCAATGGTCCACTGGTGACGGTTCTCGATCGCCTCACGATAAGGCTTCATGATCGGATAGCGGGCTATGGACGCCTTGCGCATTTTCTCCTGATTCACGCCCTTAAGACCGTCCGGATCGTCACTGGTGATGTAGATCCGGCAGGGCAGCTCTTCCGCCATCAGCTTCATCTTTTCCTCTTCCCACTTGAGTACGGTGGAGAGCGACTTCACAGTCCGATAGCGATAATTCAGCTTTGCCAGCGGCTGCCAGCCCCAGTCCACGTCCACACGGGAAGCGCCCGCCTTGTAGCATTCGTCCACAAGGATCGTTGCGAATTCATACTGGTCCGCGCTGATGAACAGGCGCACAGCCTGTCCCTTCTGGATATTTGCGCCGACCCGCGCGATCAGACGCGCGTATTTTCTTTGCATGGTCTTTTTCATGTTGATCACCTCGTTACAAGTCTATCACAAACCGAAGGCGGACGCAAGCCCGACCGCTTCCAAAAATTACAAAAAAGAAAGCAAAAATTACAAATCGCCCTTTCCATTCCTATAATATGTTAATTTATTGTTAACGAACAGGAAAGCTTCGGAGGTACTCCCCATGAATTTCAGCGTCATATATAATCCCATCGCAACAAAGTTCTCACAGCCTGTATTAGATCATCTGGTCTTCAAGTTCATTGAAAAGGGTTACACGCTGCACAAAATCAAAAAGAGCGAATACGCCGGCCACGTGATTCCTCTGATCAAGGAACTGGATCCGGAATCCGATCTGCTGATCACACTCGGGGGCGACGGGACTGTCAATGAAGCCGTACGCGCCTTCCACGAAATCGAGCAGCACAGCATTTATACGCATATCTCCGCCGGAACCACGAACGATATTGCGAACAATTATAACCTCTATCGCAAGGATCCGATCAAGTCGATCGACAAGCTTGCGGAAGAGGGTGTGGAATCCATGGTCGATTCCATCCTCGTCAACGGGGAACCCGTCTCTTACGTCTCCTCCTTCGGCTACGTTGCGCCGATCCCTTATCTCGTCAACACGAAGCTCAAAAAGCTGCTCGGGCACGCGGCGTACGTCGTTTCCGCCCTGCCGATTCTGGCAAGAAAGCCGGAGCGCATCAAAATCGAGTATACCGCAAACGGCGTCACCAGACAGACGACCGTGATCCTCGCCCTTATCACGACATCCAAGGGCATGGGCGGCATCAATCTCTATCGCAACATCGATCTCAACGACGGCAAATTCGACGTGTTCTTCCTCGAAAAGCTTTCGCCGAGGCTGATCGCGGACATCTTCCCGAAGTACCTGACAGATACGATCGACATGACGAAGTACGAGAAATACAGCACGCACTTCACAACAGATCACATGACGATCCGTTTCCCGGGTCTTCTGCCGAAGCATGACCTTGATAACGACGGCAATCAGGCGACGTTCTCGCTCAACCTGCACGATAACGTGCTGGATTTCAGAATGGGCAAAAAGATCCGCGTCCTGAAGCCGGAACGCTGACAGACCGATATATGATCGAAAGAAACGGGCATTTGTTCCGTTTCTTTCTTTTTTTCTATTGACAAAACAAAGGATCGGTGATATGATATACGAGAAATACCTACCTATCTACCTGCTTGGTAGGTTATTAAATCAAGGAGGATTCTGACAATGGCAAATATTTTCACCGGCGCGGATGCGCTGATCGGCAAAACACCTCTTCTGGAACTGACAAACATCGAAAAGGAGGACGGCCTGCAGGCGCGCGTCCTTGCGAAGCTGGAATATTTCAATCCCGCAGGTTCCGTCAAGGACCGCATCGCAAAAGCCATGATCGACGACGCGGAGCGGAAGGGACTTCTGAAAGATGGGTCGGTCATTATTGAACCGACCTCCGGCAATACCGGGATCGGACTTGCAAGTGTGGCTGCAGCAAGGGGCTACCGCATTATTATCGTTATGCCCGAGACCATGTCCGTGGAACGCAGACAGATCATGAAGGCCTACGGCGCAGAGCTTGTGCTGACCGAAGGCGCAAAGGGAATGAAAGGCGCGATCGCGAAAGCAGATGCACTTGCCAAAGAGATCGAAAACAGCTTCATCCCCGGGCAGTTCGTGAATCCTGCGAACCCCGCGATCCATAAGGCGACCACCGGCCCCGAGATCTGGGAGGACACGGACGGCAGCGTCGATATTTTCGTCGCAGGCGTCGGCACCGGCGGCACGCTGACAGGCGTCGGCGAATACCTGAAGGAGAAGAATCCGAACGTAAAGGTCGTCGCGGTCGAGCCCTCCGACTCCCCCGTCCTCTCCAAGGGCGTTGCGGGACCGCACAAGATCCAGGGCATCGGCGCAGGCTTTGTGCCCGAGGTGCTGAACACCGATGTTTATGATGAAATCATCCCCGTGGCTGCGGAGGACGCTTTCGCGACCGGCAAACGGATCGGCAAAAAGGAAGGCGTGCTGGTCGGGATCTCCTCCGGCGCCGCCGCCTGGGCAGCGATCGAACTTGCAAAACGCCCCGAAAACAAGGGGAAGACCATTGTGGCGCTGTTGCCGGATACGGGCGACAGATACCTTTCGACGCCCCTGTTCGCCGACTGAGACCACCTGAACAAGGCAAAAACCGGGTCCTTGGGATCCGGTTTTGTGTTTTTTGAAATGCTTGTATCCATTCAGAATGCGAAGTATTTTTTGCGAAGCCGCTCGACCCTGCCGTGAATAGCGGAAAGCGTTGCGGCGGCCTCCTCCCGCTCGGCGGGAGAGCCGGTCACATACTGCTTCATCAGCCGCCCCTCCTCATAACAGAGCTCGTCATGCAGCGGGAAATAATTCTTCAGCAGGAAGCAGCCGTACTCCACAAAACGGCGTTCGCCGACCAAACGGAATTCCTTGCTGATCGTATCGACTGCGACCGAATAGAATCCCTTGACCGCGTCGATCAGCGCGGCGCGTTCGTTTTCCGGCGCAAAGACGATCGTTTCGCAGATAAACGCATTTGCATTGCTCTCGTAGGAGGAGTGCGAGTCCGTACTGCCGACAACAGGGTACCGAAGCCCCTTTGCCGCATACTCATAATACATCGCGGTCTGGAAGCCGTTCTGTTCATAGTAATTCTCGCCGCCCAACACCTCGAACGCATCAAATACGTGATTTTCAAAAAGCCAGTCGCACAGCGCGTTCGGCACGTGATTGACGTTATTGCGCCAGCGCGGATGCGGGAAAATGCCGAGTCCGTTCGCTTTTTTGATCTCGTCGAAAACCCATTTGCACATCGCGGCGGGGATCTTGTCCACTTTTTCGGGAACGGACAGCTCCGCCGCCTTTGCCTCTATCAGATCCGCCCAATCTTCCTGCGTCATCACGTCCGGAACGTTTTCGGTTCGGATCGCACGTGTTTCGAGCGCCTTGCCGACCTCCCCGACAGCGGTGGATTCGACAAGCTGATTAATGCTGTATTCCCCGCCGAAATTCACGATATGCACATCGTTATGGACGCCGTTAACGTCCGGCATGTGCACCTCCTCACCGGGCACGATCGTCATTTCGATCGGCACGTCCTTGTACGCCCTGATCGCACGAAGAGAGGGATAATAACGGCGATGGTCGCTGATCACGGTGAAATCGTAACCATACTGTCGGTAATTCGCCGCGACGACATCGGGAACCTGGCTCCCGTCCGAAAGCGTTGTGTGCATATGCAGGTCGCCGATAAAAGGATAACGCCCGACCAGATCGTCATTCACCGCAAACACGCTGAACTGCAGATAGGTTCTGTTGTTTTCATCCACCAGCCGGATGAAATACTCCTGCTCCTCGGGGAAGGTCCAGAAAAACGTGAGTTTCCCTTTCTCGTTCGCTTTCGCAGTCGTATAACGGAAATACGCGGAGGCGGGGAAATCGTCCGGATCGCCGCCGTCCAGTCCGCAGATCTCAAGGCGGATCTCCGCGTTCGGCTTGATCACTTCCCTGCCGCCGAGCGGACGGATATGGATCTCCGTCTCCCGCCCGATTCGGAAAACCTTAGGATAAAGATCAAAATAATGCAGCTCGTCGCTCTTTTTATAAGCCATACCTGACCTCCTTATTTGTTATCCGCCGCGGAAACGAAGCGGATATAGCGTTTGAAGAACGCCACGGCGTCCTCGATCGCGGCAACGGGCAGCCGCTCGTTCGTGCCGTGCGTGGTCAGGAGCAGCGAAGTGCCGACCTTGAACGGCGAATAGCGATAGATGTTCTCGCAGACGTCCTGATAATGGCAGGCGTCGGTACCGCCCATCACAAGATAGGGCGCGACGATCGTTTTAGGGTTCATGCTGCGGCAGATCTTTTCGATCAGCCTGAAGGAGCGTGAATCGGTCGGCGAGATCGCGGACGGATCCTTCCAACCGGGCAGCACGCGGATCTCGACCTTCTTATTCCGGATGACCTTATGCAGATGCGCCACAACGTCGTCGGCCGTCTGCCCCGGATAAGTCCGGAAGTTGACGATCACGCTCGCTTTTTGCGGCAGGACGTTCGGCTGTGGGGAGCCGGACGCCATGGTAACGCCGGTCGTGGTGCGCAGCATGGAGGCTGCCGGCGGGATGTAGCTCATCGCTTTGGTCAGCACGGGCTTGAGCAGCTTATAATTACAGGTCACGAACCGCACGGGATAGGACACGTTTTTCGTAATCTTCGTGAGCAGCGCATCCATCATGGGTGAGATCTTGGCCTTGAACTGATGATTCTCAATGTCCTTGATCACGTCGGCAAGCTTGCCGATCGCGGTATGGTTCGGCGACTGAGAGGAATGTCCGCCTTTTGCGAACACGCTGACCTCCACGTCCACATAGCCCTTTTCGGCGATGCCGATACCCGCGAGCTCCTTGTCGATCACACCCTTGACGTTCACGGGCAGGATCGCGCCGCCCTCATCCAGCACAGCGTCCAGATGGATGCCGTTCTCGGCGAAATACTTGCACATGCAGACCGCGCCGTTATCGTCGGAGGAGGACATGACCTCCTCGTTGTGCCCGAAGCAGAGATAAACGTCGCGCTCCGGCTCAAAGCCTTCCGCAAGCAGCGTCTCGACCGCCTCGCACACCCCGATCAGGTGATTCTTCATATCCAGCGCGCCGCGTCCCCAGATAAATTCGCCGTCATCCACACCGTCAAAAGGCGGATTCGTCCAATCGTCCCAGGTCCCGGCGGAGATCGGCACCACGTCCTGATGTGAAAGCAGCGCGATGGGATCGAGAGAGGCGTCCTTCCCCGTCCAGCGGAACATAAGCGAGCCGCGCGTAACCTCGGTCAGCGTCAGTTTTTCATGCAGAAGCGGATAGCTCTCGCGTAAGAAAGCATGGAACTCGTCAAAGGGCGCCCACTCCATTTTTGCGGGGTCCTTGGACGCGATCGTGCGGATCCGGATCGCGTCGGAGAGGTTTTTTCTGTACCGGTCCGTATCCACGGACTCGGGCGGAAGGGGCGCTTCCTCCTCGTTTTTCTCCCGGTAAAACGCCGCACGTACGGGCAGCGAAGCAGCAGCGGCGCCGACGGCGGCGCCGATCACATATTTGATTTTCTTATCCAAAACAGGATCAGCCTCCTTTGTATGAATTGCGATACGGGTTATCTTTTATATTTTTTGTCGCCGTTGCTCATAACCTTGACGGACGCGTGCGTCTTTTTTCCTTTTCTGCGACGCGGCAGGATCACGAAGACGATAAACAGAAAGGGCAGCAGGATCAGAATGACGAAGGTCAGCAGGAACCGGACGACGGACGAGAAGAAAAAGTTCTTGATCGAGTCCCACACGTACTTCGGCGTGCTGCGCTCAACATCAAAGGATGCGATCAGATCGACGACCGCGATGGTCTGCCCCGCGTATTTGATCTCCGCGCTGCCGAGCACGTCGCCTTTGTTGACCGGCGCCTTGACAGACGTCGCCGTCTTTTCCGGGATGGGCTCCAGCAGAACGCTTTCGGCATTCACACCGACCGGGACCAAGGCGGAAATGGAATGCGCCGGGACAAGGCTGACGTAATCGTATTTTTTCGCAAGCTCCACCTGCACCTCCCACACGTTCTGGGAGGGATTCGCGACCTCGCGCAGGCGCAGATTGTCATACACCCATTTATAAAGACGCCTGGCCTCCACAAACGCCATGTTTTCATCGACGCCGTCCTCATCATAATCATAGAACTTTGCGTTCATCATCACGAGCAGATAGTTATACCCATCGTTGGAAGAGGAGGAGATCACGCAGCGGCCGGCGTCGTTTGTCGTACCGGTCTTGCCGTTTTTGACGTAGGGAGAATAATAATCCGGAATTCCGTCGTTGAGCAGAGAATTCGTATTGCGCAGATGGCGCGGCTCGTCGTACATATTCGTCGGAGGGATGTCAATCTCAAACGTGCCGGTGACCTCGCAGAACAAGGCGTTCTGCAAACAGTAGCGGTAAATGCGCGCAAGATCCTTCGCCGTGGAATAGTGCCCGTCCGCGTCAAGACCGTGCGGGTTGACGAAGTGCGTGTTTTCGCAGCCGAGCTCGACAACGAAGTCGTTCATCATGATGACAAACTTATCGATATCTCCCCCGCCGAAATGCTCCGCGATGATATTTGCCGCTTCATTCGCGGATGCGACCATCATGCAGTACAACAGCTGCCTCAGAGAGAGCTGCTCACCGACCATGATCCCCGCGGTGGAGGAATTCGTCCCGTCCAGACTATGGATCGCATAGGAAGACGCCTCAATCATCGTATCGTAGTCCTCGCAGTTCTCGATCGCAATGATCGCCGTCACGATCTTCGTAATAGAAGCGGGCGCGACGCGCTTGTCGGAGTTGATGTCCACTACGACTGCGTCGTTATCGAGCGAGATCATATAAGCGACCTCGGCGTCCAGCGTTTCGGGGGTATAAATTGCCCCAAAGGCCTGCAGGGGAAGCAGCAGCATAAAGACAATGACCAAAAATATGGAAAAAATCGATTTTTTCATAGACAGCACCAACTTTTTGTAGTATAGTAAGAAGGAAGTAAAGAATTCAGTGAGGTTCCCATATGATCTATTTTACGGGAGATATGCACGGACAGCAGGAGCGTTTCGCTGCGCCCGCCATGAAAAAGCTGCGGGAGGACGATACGCTGATCATCTGCGGCGATTTCGGTTTTTTGTGGGAAAACAATACAAAGGAACAGCGCTTCCTTGATAAACTGGAAAAAAAGAAATTCAATATCTGTTTTCTGGACGGCACCCATGAGAATTTTGAAGCGCTGAACGACTTCCCCATCGTTTTGTTTGCCGGCGGCAAAGCGCACAGAGTGCGGCGCAACGTTTTTCATCTCATGCGCGGGCAGGTGTTTCAGATCGAAGGCAAAAAGATCTTTACCCTCGGCGGAGGCGAATCGCCGGAAAGCGCCCTGAAGGAGGATGAGGAGCTCGACACCGTGCGGTATGAGATCCCCGACCGAAACGAGATGCTGGAGGCCGTCCGGAATCTGGAGCAGGTCAACTACACGGTCGATTACATTGCGACGCATGAGCCGCCCGCTGGCATCCGCGCTTTTCTGCTCATGAGCGAGGACGAGATCCCGGCCGTATCCGCGCTCGGCGCGTTTTTGGACGAGCTGAAGACCACGGCGACCTATGAAAAATGGTTCTTCGGCAGTCTGCACACGGATAAGCACATCTCTCCTTCGATGACCTCCGTTTTTGAAAAGATCCTCGATCCCGTCACAGGGAAATCGCTGTAACACACGCTCCCGCATTGCGGGGGCTTTTTTTATTTTTCCCGATAAAAAAGGGTGTTACTAGAATTGTATCAATTTTTCACGCGTTTGTAAATGCTTAATTTATGAATTTTCTAATAATTTTATTGACTTTACAGATGAAATATTGTAGAATTTATATGAAATTATTTTGTGAAAGGCGGTTTAAAATGTTAAAATACATTTTAGCTCTTGATCAGGGGACCACAAGTTCCCGCACTATCGTTTTCAATAAGCACGGCGAAATCTGCGCGAAAGCGCAGTATGAATATGAGCAGATTTATCCCCAGGCCGGGTGGGTCGAGCATGATCCCGAGGCGATCCTGAAGAGCCAGTTCCGCAGCCTTGCGGACGCGCTGATCGAGGGCGGCATCGAGGCTAAGGAGATCGCGGCCATCGGCATCACGAACCAGAGAGAGACGACCGTCCTTTGGGATAAGCGCAACGGCAAGCCCGTGTATAACGCGATCGTCTGGCAGTGCCGCCGCACCGCCAGCATGTGCGAGGAGCTGAAGGCGCAGGGCCTTTCCGACTATATCCAGGAGCATACCGGTCTTGTGATCGACGCCTATTTCTCCGCGACCAAGATCAAATGGATCCTCGACAATGTGCCCGAGGCGCGCAAGCTCGCGGACGAAGGCAACCTGCTGTTCGGCACCATCGATACCTGGCTCATCTGGAACCTGACGGCCGGGCGCGTCCACGTGACGGACTATTCAAACGCCTGGCGCACCATGCTGTTCGACGTGGATAAGCTGTGCTGGGACGAATATCTCTGCAAGACTCTCGACATCCCGATGTCCATTCTGCCGCGCGTCGCGCCCTCCAGCGAGGTTTACGGCGCGGTGGCGCAGGGCATCCCCGGTCTCGAAGCGCTTGCGGGCATTCCGATCTGCTCCGCGATCGGCGATCAGCCTGCCGCCCTGTTCGGTCAGGCCTGCTTCAAGCCAGGTCAGGCGAAAAACACCTACGGCACCGGCTGCTTCCTGCTCATGAACACAGGCAAGAAGCGCGTGCATTCCCAGAACCGCCTTGTCACGGGTATCGCGTGGGGACTCAACGGCGAGGTCGAATACTGCATCGAAGGCTCCGCCTTTAACGCCGGTTCCATCATCCAGTGGCTCCGCGACGAGCTGGAGCTCATCGAAAATGCCCCGCAGTGCGACAGGTATGCCGAGCAGGTACCGGATTCCAACGGCATTTATCTCGTGCCCGCCTTCACCGGTCTCGGCGCGCCGTATTGGGATATGTATGCCAGAGCCTGCATCGTGGGCATGACGCGCGGCACCAGCAAAAAGCACATCTGCCGCGCCGTTCTGGAAGCCATCACCTTCCAGATGACCGATCTGCTGGAGGCCATGATCGCCGATTCCGGCACACCCCTCACAGAGCTGCGCGTGGACGGCGGCGCCTCGATCTCCAACATTATGATGCAGATCCAGGCGAATATGATCAACACTCCCGTCAACCGTCCGAAATGCGTGGAAACCACGGCGCTCGGCGCCGCTTACCTTGCGGGTCTTGCCATCGGCTTCTGGTCCTCGATGGAAGAGATCGAAGCGATCCGCGAGGTCTCGAAGGTATTCAATCCCATGATGCCGAAGGAAGAACGTGACAAGCTTTATTACGGGTGGAAGCGCGCCGTGGAACGCGCCAAGGAATGGGTCGAACACTAAGCATTTGCCGATTTTTTGCCGAAAGGAGATATCGTCATGGCAAGAGTTTATAATTTCAGCGCAGGTCCCTCCATGCTGCCGTTATCCGTTCTGGAAAAGGCAAGAGACCAGATGCTCGATTATGAGGGCAGCGGGCAGTCCGTCTGCGAAATGTCCCACCGTTCAAAGGTCTTCGACAAGATCATCAAGGACGCCGAAGCGCTGTTCCGCGAGATCATGAACATTCCCGATAACTATAAGGTGCTGTTTCTGCAGGGCGGCGCGTCCACACAATTCGCGGCGATCCCCCTCAACTTCATGAACAAGAACCGTAAGGCGGATTTCATTGTCACCGGCGTATGGGGCAAAAAAGCGTTTCAGGAAGCGCAGAAATACGGCGCGGCGCGCAAGGTCGCATCCTCCGAGGATAAGGTCTATTCCTATATTCCGAAGCTCACCCGCGCGGATTTTGACCCTGAAGCGGACTACGTTTACTACTGCATGAACAACACGATCTACGGCACGAAGTTCCCGTATATCCCGGACGTCGGCGATATCCCGCTGATCGCGGATATTTCCTCCTGCTTCCTCTCCGAACCCATCGATGTGACAAAGTTTGCGATGCTTTACGGCGGTGCGCAGAAGAACATCGCCCCCGCGGGTCTGACCGTGTGCATCATCCGCGAGGATATGCTTGGCAACGCGCGCGATATCACGCCCACCATGCTCAATTACAAGACTATGGCGGACGCGGACTCTTTGTATAACACGCCCCCGTGCTTCACGATCTATATGTGCAAGCTGGTGCTGGAGTGGATCAAGGAGCAGGGCGGTCTGGAGGCCGTAAAGGCTAACAACGTGAAAAAAGCGCAGCTGCTTTACGATTACTTCGACTCCTCCAGGATGTTCAAAAACATTGTGAACAAGGAAGACCGCTCCCTCATGAACATTCCGTTTGTGACCGGCGACGAGGAGCTGGACAAGAAGTTCATCAAGGAATCCACGGAAGCGGGCTTCATCAATCTGAAGGGGCACCGCACCACCGGCGGTATGCGCGCATCCGTTTATAACGCCATGCCGATCGAAGGCGTAGAAAAGCTGATCGAATTCATGAAGGCCTTCGAGGCTGCAAACAGCTGATTTCCCATTATGCGGAGAAGCCGCTTTGCGCTTTTCCGCATTTTTTACTGCAATAAGGAGGACTCTATGTTTCATATTCTGACGCTGAACAAAATCTCCAAAAGCGGGCTATCGCATTTCGATTCC
>CACZGD010000079.1 GCA_902780565.1 Oscillospiraceae bacterium | reverse complement strand
TCGGCCCTCGGCCCCCGGCCCCCGGCCCTTATGATCCCGCGCACCCGCCGGGCTTTGCCCTGCTCAGACCGCCCCGATCGCCGCTGCGCGGCCGGTGGCGAAGGCGATCTGCAGGTTGAAACCGCCGGTATAGGCGTCCACGTCGAGGACCTCCCCGGCGAAGAACAGGCCGGAAATCAAACGGCTCTGCATGGTTTTGGGGTCCACCTCGCGCGTGCTGACGCCCCCGGCGGTGACGATGCCCTCCTCCACCGGGAGGGTACCGGCGATCTCGCTTTCGAGGTGCTTGAGGAGATACCCGAGGTCCTGCCGCTGCTCGCGGGTGATCTTATTGACCTGCACGGTGGGGTCGATGCCCGACAGCGTGACGATCACGGGGATGAGGGACGACGGCAGCAGGGCGCGCAGGAGGTTCGGCAGGGTTTTGTTCGGCGCGGCGGTGAACTCGCGCACGAGGCGCGCGTCCAGCTTTTTTTCGTCCAGCGCGGGCTTGAGGTCGATGGTGAGCAGATAGTCCCGTTCATTCATATCCCGCACGTGGGAGGACGCGGAGAGGATCACGGGACCGGACACGCCGAAGTGGGTGAACAGCAGCTCGCCGAAATCCGCATAGACCTCTTTTCGGGTCTGCAGGTCCGTGACCGTGATCCCGACGTTTTTCAGGCTCAGCCCCTGCGCTTTGCGCCACAGGGTCTGTTTGCATTCCAGCGGCACGAGGGAGGGATGCGGCGGCACGACGGTATGCCCCACGGATTTTGCGAAGACGTAGCCGTCCCCGGTGGAGCCGGTGAGCGGGTAGCTGACCCCGCCCGTGGCGACGATCACGGCGTCGGCAGGGTAGGTATGCCCGTCGGTCGTTTTCACGCCCGTCACCTGCCCGTTTGCGGTCGTCACGGCGGCGGCCTCGGCCCCGAAGACGGTACGCACCCCGGTCTGCCGCAGCGCGAGCGCCATGGCGTCCACGATATCGGACGCCTTGTCGGAGACCGGGAAGACCCGGTTGCCGCGCTCGATTTTCAGCGGCACGCCCCGCTCCTCGAACCAGTCCATGGTATCCGTCGGCATGAAGCGCGAGAGCGCCCCGTACAGAAAGCGCGGGTTCCCCGGCACGTTCTCCAGCAGGTCCGTCAGGTTCGTGCAGGCGTTCGTCACGTTGCAGCGCCCCTTGCCGGTGATCATCAGCTTGCGCCCGACCTTCTGGTTCTTCTCCAGCAGGGTCACGTCCGCCCCCCGGGACGCCGCCGTCGCGGCAGCCATCATCCCCGCGGGTCCCGCCCCGATCACGACGATTCGTTTTGCCATAGTCATCTCTCCAATCCTTTTGATTGTAGCACAAACGGGGGGCGGTTGCAAGAGGGAATGTGGGGAGGGCCGAGGGCCGAGGGCCGGGGGGGGGCGGAAAAAAAAGTTAAAAAAGAAAAAAGAAAAGCTTCGGGGCCTGCGGTCGGCATTGAAATATGGTCGCGGTCAGGGCGCGGTACCGGAAACGGAGCCGGGCCGCGATCTTGTAGCACGGCACCTCAGTGCCGTTCGATGCAATTCTATCTTTCGCAAACCTTTCAATCACGAATCGTTTCCGGAAACGGGAAGCCGTAATACCGGTGTGATCTGCACGCCTTCCCCATACCCCGACCTGGTTCGGACAAACGGTGTTTGAAAAATAACAATGTCACGAACGGCACTGAGGTGCCGTGCTACCGGGATTTTGTACCCGGCTCTGTTTCCGGTACCGGGTTCGGACCGGAAGGCTTCGGAAAAATAACAATGTCCCGAACGGCACTGAGGTGCCGTGCTACCGGGATTTTATACCCGACTCCGTTTCCGGTACCGACCCCTGGTCCCTGGTCCCTGACCTTGACTTTTTTCTCAAATTCCGACTATTTCGCAAAAACCCGTCCATACTACTCTCGGAACGAACGGAGGGGATCGTATGACCGTCAGGCGCGGCGACATTTATTTTGCGGATCTGAGCCCCGTGGTGGGCAGCGAACAGGGCGGGGTGCGTCCGGTACTTATTATCCAGAACGACATGGGGAACCGCTACTCCCCCACCGTGATCGCGGCGGCGATCACCTCGCGGCAGGACAAGGCCGACCTGCCCACGCACATCAAGGTCAGCGCCCTGTCCAGCGGGCTCCAAAAGGATTCCGTGGTGCTGCTGGAGCAGATCCGCACCCTCGACAAGCGCCGCCTTCGGGAGCACATGGGCGCGCTTTCCAAGGACGATATGCGCCGCGTGAACGACGCCATCGGGATCAGCTTCGGGCTGTGAGCGGCAGCCGGGCACCGGGAACGAAACGTCGGTTTGGGGGTCACATGACCGCGAAAAAAACTCTTTACTTCCGACGGGGCGGATGGTATAATAAAAGGGATGTGAACCATCAAATCAAGAAGGGAGTTTTATACTATGAAAAAATGGAAATGCCTGATCTGCGGCGAGATCGTCGAGAGCGAGACCCGCCCCACCGAGTGCCCCCTGTGCCACGCCCCCGGCGAGAAGTTCGTGGAGATCGTGGAATCCGATGAGCTGAGCTGGGCTGCCGAGCACGTGCTGGGCGTCGCCAAGGACGCGCCCGCCGATATCGTGGAGGGGCTGCGCTCCAACTTCCAGGGCGAATGCAGCGAGGTCGGCATGTATCTTGCCATGGCCAGAGTCGCCTACCGCGAGGGCTACGCCGAGATCGGCGCCTATTGGGAGAAGGCCGCGTTTGAAGAGGCCGAGCACGCCGCCAAGTTCGCCGAGCTGCTGGGCGAGGTTTTGACCGACTCCACCAAGAAGAATCTCGAAATGCGCGTCGCCGCCGAAAACGGCGCGACCGAGGGCAAGTTTGAGCTCGCCAAGAAGGCCAAGGCCCTGAACCTTGACGCGATCCACGACACCGTCCACGAGATGGCGAGAGACGAAGCGAGACACGGCAAGGCCTTCAAGGGTCTGCTGGACAGATACTTCGGCAAATAAGGACCTGCCTGCGGCAGAACCTTGTGATTCGCTTTGCGCATAAGAGGAAATCCCTTGCGCATCAACGGTTTACAGCCATTACGAAAGCAGCTCCCCGCGGGGCTGCTTTTTGTTTTCGGGATATCCGCGCAAAAAAACAGAGCGGGGGCGACCCGCTCTGAGGGCTCCGGCGCAGCCTTGCGCAAATCCATTCCGGGGCTGCGCTTTGCTTACTGTTCCATAACCCAAAGCTTATTTTATTCAGAGTATCATTCCGGATAGGGAAAATCAATAGCCCGGGAACCAAATCGCGGGGATCTGGAACGAAATGTCGATTTGAGGGTCAGATGACCGTAAAAAAAGCCGACGCAAAGCGCCGACGGTGTTTTTCAGCAGTAATAAATACAGACCCAATAGGAGCCGATCTTAAAAACCTGAGGCATGCTCGAAGCCTCCCTGTGCGGAAAATTCAAGGATCAGGTGCGCGACGGACTCCAAAATCTCCTGATAACGCGCCAGTTCCTCCTGTGTAAAGCCGTTCACGTTCTCCCAGCGGTAGGCGGGCAGGATACATGCCGCGCTGTGGAAGCAGTCCTTTTCATCCGGCTTTTCAAAATAGACCTTCACGCTCGCATCCGGGCGCATGTCGGAGTGGACGATCTCGGTGCCGTCGTCGAGCTGCAAAAACGGATACATCATAATAGCGGTCCCTCCTTTTCCGGCGGCAACGCGCCGACGTTCTGCCTATAGTATACCGCATCCGGGCGCGGTTATCAAGCCCGAATTTCGGCGGGGATGCGAAAAAAACGGAACCGTCCGCGCAAAAAAACGCGGTTGGCCGCCGCAAAAAACGCGGTTGATTCTTGACACCGTTTCGACGCCTGTGTTATACTTGATGAAACAGAAAAGAGGCGTCTGGGGACGCAGGCACGCGCCTCGCACACCCATTTCGCAAACTAAAGGAAAGGAAGACAAAAAAATGGACATCAAAGAAACCGTATCCTCCCTCGTCTCCAAGCTCACCGGCGACGGCGACCTGCTGGCGAAATTCAAGAGCAATCCCCTGGAGACCGTGAAGGGCCTTGTGGGCGACAAGCTCTCCGGCGACCAGCTCTCCTCCATCGTGGAGGCCGTGAAGGCGAAGCTCAACCTCGACAGCGCCGGGGACCTGCTCGGCAAGGTGGGCGGTCTGTTCGGCAAGAAATAAGCAGGCTTCCAATCAAAAAAACGCTTTCGGACGTGCCGGAAGCGTTTTTTCATGCCGTTGCGGGAGCAACGGGTTCAGTTCAGATAGCTCATTAAGCTGACGCCCGCGATGGCGGCGATGATGGCGACCACCACGCCGATGATCAGCGAGATGATCAGCCCGCAGAAGTAGGACCGGGCGTGGTTGCGGCGGTTGATGTTATCGTCGCTCAGCGCGAAGACGATCAGGAAAATGAACCCGACGATCGGGATGCAATACAGCAGCGTGTAGCCGAAATACGCCCACGGGGACAGCGGCTGATACTGCGCGGGAAGCTGGTTCGCGTTCATGTAGACGTTCACGGGGGTGACGGGCGCGGGCGCGGGCGCCGGGGCGGGCTGCTGACGGGGCTGCTGCCAGCTCTGCTGCGGCTGCTGCCAATTCTGCTGCGGCTGCTGCCAGTTCTGCTGCGGCTGCTGCCAGCTCTGCTGGGGCTGCTCCTGATAAGCAGGTTTCGGCTGTTCAAGACGGTTGCCGCAGTTTTCGCAAATGAGGGCGTCGTCCGCGTTCTGCGCGCCGCAGGTGGGACAGTTCTTCATAAATGATCTTCCTTTCTCTCCATAATGCCGGGGGCTCCGGCGCGGGGACAGACGATCCTGCCGGATCTTTTTACAGAATAGCACAAAGGAAGACAAAATACAAGCGGAATTTTTGATTTGTTATCTTTTGTTACATAATGGCGCGGGACCGTCCCCGCGCGCGTCGACGGACACAAGCAGGCTGCCGGTCGGCGCGAGGGCGCTTCCCTCCCCCCACAGGACCCGCCGCGTGCCGCTTTCGGCGGCGGTGAGCCCCAGCCCCAGCAGCAGCAGCGCCGTGAGCGCCACCTGCAAAATGACATAGATCGCAACGAGCTTTTTCATGGTTCCGGTCCTTTCTTTTTTATCCGATCACGTCCGCCAGCGCCTGCCCGAGCATGCGCCCCGCCAGCACCGCCTCGGTCAGGGTGTTCGTATCGCTGCCGACCTCCAGCAAAAGCGAATACGGCGTGAGGTCCATGTTATAGCGCCGCCGACAGAAATACACCGGGCGCATGAGCCCCGGAAAGCGCGTTTCCGCCGCGCTGTGCAGCCCCAGCGCGAAGCGCAGGTTTTGCTCCCACGCCGGGAAGTCCGTCACGTCCCCCTCCTCCACGCCCGTGATGATCATGACCTGCGCGGTCTTGCGCCCCTCGATCACGGCGGTGGGCTTGATGGCGGAGGTGCTGCTGTTATAGGTCGCGTCGCGGTGGACGTCCAGCGTGATCTGAAGCGAGGGGTAGTCCGCGAGGTACTTTTCCACCGCCGCGCGGGACCTTTGATAAGCGCCGGTGTAGACCTCGTCGTAAACGGTCGTGTCGTGGATCACGCCGATCCCGTGCGCCTCCAAAACCGCCTGCAGCTCGGTCCCCACGCGCACCACGCTTTCGTCCGGGTCAAGGGAACGGCTCGCCTCCCCCGAAAAAAAGCTGCCCGTGGCGGCGCCGAGATACGCTTCGCTGGTGTGCGTGTGGAAAATGAGGACCGTGGGCGCGGCTTTGTCCGTCACCGTGAGCCCCGGCCCCGCCGCCAGCAGCGCCGCGAAATCCGGCGACTTGCCCGTGGCGTTTTTGATGCGCACGTTCCCGGCCTCGTCCGTGGCGCCCTGCGCCCGGTAAAAGACCTCCTCCACCGTCCCGGCGGGCTCGGCGTTCGCGTAAGCGGCTTCGGCGGCGGCCTCCTTTTCCGAGAGATCCGGCGGCAGGTCGAACAGGTCGGAGACGGCAAACGCGGACCCGCTCCCCGGAGAAACCTCCGTTTCAGCCGCTTGCGTTTCAGAAGCGTCCGTTTTCGGAAAATCCTCCGGCGGTTCGGTCCGGTCGGCGTCCGCCGTCGCCGCCGGTTCCCCCGGAGGGATATCCTGCGCCCGCAGCGGGGACGTGCCGACAAACAAAAGCGTGCCGACCAGCAGGGCGGCGGCAAACAGATACTCGAGCGCACAGGCTGTCCGTTTCATAACATCACCGGAATCAGCTTATGCAAGGAAAGGGCGGAATATGCCTCAGGTCACGCCCAGCAGCTCCTCGGCGGTCAGCCCCGGCTGCAGGCACAGATTGATCGAGAGCGCCACGAACGCCGCCGCCGCGTCGATCACCGCGTCGATATCGCGCGGCGTGACCATCATGGAGGCGTAGGGACCGGGGGCGCCCTCCCGCCGGGGCGCGTGATTGACGTCATACGCCAGGGTTTCGGCGTCCACCACCGTTGGGACCCCCACGGCGATCACCGGCGCCCCGAGGCTTTCGCGGCTGAGAGAAGCCCGGCAGTTGCCGACCCCCGACCCCGGCTCGATGCCGACGGAGCTGACCTGCACGTTGTTGCCGAGGCGGGAAACACTACCGGAGGCCAGCGCGTCCACCGCGATCACCGCCGCCGGGCGGAACGCCCCCGCCACGCCCTTCACGATCGCCTGCGCCTCCAGCCCCGTCTGCCCGCTGACGCCGGGCGACAGCACCGCGACCCTTCTGAGCCTCGGCAGCTTTTCACGCGCGTCCTCCGGCAGGTGGGCGGTCGCCAGCACCTTTTCCGCGCATTTCGGCCCCAACGCGTCCGGCGTGACCCGAACGTTGCCCAGCCCCACGACCAGAACCGGTCCCGCTGCGGGCAGCAGCCGCCCGATCTCCCGCGCCAGCACCGCCGTTTTTTCGCCGGAAAGCGCCGTCACGTCCGGGAACGCGGGCGTTTCAAACGTCAGATATTCGCCCACGGGCTTTCCCAGCCGCCGCGCCGCCGCAGCCGTTTTCACCGTGATGCGCGTCAGCAGCCAGCCGTCCCCCGTCTCCTCGCGCACCTCCACGCCTTCGCGCTGCCTTTCGTTCAGCGCCGCGCAGCGTTCGATCGCCAGATCCGTTCGCATGCGATCACTCCCTTCCCTGTTATTTTGCCACAGAGTTAAAAAAATATCAAAAAAGATGGATTTCCCGGCAGAAAAGACTTGCAATTTAAAGCGTTTAATGCTAAAATATCAGCGTCTATGAATGTAAAGGAGGTGGACCCCATGCCCAATATCAAATCCGCGAAGAAGCGCGTCCTTGTCAACAAGACCAAGCACGACAGAAACAAGGCCGCCAATTCCGCGCTGAAGACCGCGATCAAGAAGGCGAATGCCGCCGTTGAGACCAACGCCGCCGATAAGGACGCCGCCGTGAAGAGCGCGCAGGCCAAGATCGACCGCGCCGTCGCGAAGGGCCTTATTCACAAGAATAACGCCGCGCACAAAAAGAGCGCCCTCGCCCTCAAGCTCAACAAGTCCAACAACGCGTAAGCGCTTCGCGAGACCGCAGGCGCCGTTTTGACCCGAACGGTGCTCCAAAAACAAAACGCACGGATGAACGGACCGTGTTCAACCGTTTATCCGCATTTTTTGAAAGGACGGTAAATCCACATGTGTAAATCGAAACTCGCCAAGATCCTGAAGATCGTTGGAATCATTGTTGCCATTGCCGCTGCGATCGCAGGCGTTTGCGTACTGGTCAAAAAGCTTGCCGCCAAAAAGCAGGAAAAGCTTGCCGAGCATCCCGAAGAGGAAGAAATTCTTTCCGAGAACGCCGAAGAGGCGGCGGAAGAGTTTTCCACCGAGGTCGTGGACTGAGGAGCAATCATTCGTTTACAAGAATGGAATGAATGAAAAAGGGGCACTCGAGGATCGGTGGCCCTTTTCCTTTTTATATAAAGCTGTAAGGAGGCGAACCGATGGAACCCATCCGGATCGAAAACACGCTGGCAAGGCGCGTGCGCTTTTATGAACCGAACGACCCCGCCGTGCCGGGGGCGCTCGCCGAGACCGGCCCCCTGCCCCCGGACCTTACCGGGATAACCTGTCCCCTGCCCTCCAGACGCCGGGAATACGCCTGCATGGCGAAAACAAAACGCGCCCTGTGGCTGGGCGCGGAAAACGGCCTGACCAGGTATGAGGCGGACGCAAAGCGTCCCGCCGACCGCGTGATGTTCTTTTCCGCCGACCGGGAGCTGCCCGACAACGCGGTGGAAAACCTGATCCCGGACGAGACCGCCGACGACGCGGTCTGGGTGCGGACGAAAACCGGCGCGGTGCGCATTGCGACCGAAACCATCACCGCCGAGGAAAAGGCCGAGGCGCTGACGAACGAGACCCTGACCTACGTTGCCCGGCGCGGCATGGTGAGCCAGCGCGAGCTGACGGTCGCAAAGGACCCGACCTCCGCCGTGGATTACGGGCATTCGGACAATTCCGGCACCTTCACCGCGGGCTTTGCGGTGGGCGAGCTGTGCAAATACGCGGTCTATCGGCGCGAGCTGGGCGAAAACCACGAAAAAACCCTCGCCGCGAAGAAAAGCGCGATCAGGAGCCTGGAAGCCTGCCTGCTGCTGTGCTATATCCCCTGCCGGGGCGACGGCTTTGTGGCGCGCACCTACCTTGCCCCGCACGAGCCCATTCCGGAGGACGGCCTGTTTTACCGCATCGAAAACGGCAAGGCCACCTGCGTGGACCTGCCCTTCGCCAGGGAGCGAGGCATCGCGGGCAAGGTGATCGACGCCTGTGCCGCCATTCCCGAACGGCTGACGCACCTGTTCACCGACGAGGGCCTGACGCTGGACGGTCTGGTTTACAAGGGCGACACAAGCTCCGACGAGATCACCCACCACTATCTGCTGTTCTATTTCGCCCACAAGATCTTAGGGGCGGAGGAACCGGAGCTGGACGCGCTGGTCAAGGACCGCGCCGAGGCGATCCTGGACCACATTCTCGCGCACGGGAACACCATTTGCGAGTGCGACGGCAAGCCCACCACCTGGGCGCGGTGGGACAAGCCCTATTTCGCAACCCCGCTCGGCTGGTCGGACGCCTGCCTGAACGCAGCGGAGCTATTGATGTTCCACCGCGTGGCGATGTACGTGACCGGGAGCGTGAAAAAATACGCCGACTCCTATTGGCGGCTGGCGATCGACGAGGGCTACGCCGCCCTGACCGCCAAGCACGAGACCCGCTTTTTCCTTTCCGCGCTGTCCGCCGGGAACGAGGAGGTGGAGGAGCTGATGTACGGCGACAACTCCCTTGCCACCTGCGCCTATTGGATGCTGATCACGCTGGAGCCGAACGAGGAGCTGAAGGCGATCTATAAAACCGGCTACCGCGGGTGGGACCTGACCTTCCGCCGCGAGCACAACCCCTATTACGATTTCCCGTATCTGTTGTGCTTCCCGGACGCCGAAACGGACCGCGAACGGCTGACGGACTGGTTCCGCCGCGTGGATATCACGCGCCTTGCCTCCCCCGTGAGCGTCAGCGAGCGGCGCGACGTGCCCAAACGCCTGCGCATGAGCGGCATGCCCGAAACGAGCTGCCTGCTGCCGCCGGACGAGCGCGCGATCTCGAAATACGACCGCAACCCCTTTGAATATACCAACACGCACGACGGGCGCGGCACGCACGTGCTCGAAAGCTGCTACGTTTACACCTGCGCCTATTGGATCGGGCGCTATTACGGCCTGATCGCCGGGGAGGGAGAAGCATGAACGCCATTCGACTGATCGACGTTGACCGCATCGACGACAGGATCCCGGGCTCGCCCCGCCGCAGATACACCTTTGCGGATACGCTGTATCCCCGCGCGGTGCAGTACGCCAAAAAGAGCGGGAGCCTTGGCATGATGTTCTGCGACCCCGAGGACGACCCCGGAATGGACCTGCCGACCCTGTGCATCCTGAAGGATATCGACGGCTCGAAGCTGCTGTGCTACCGCGCGGACCAGCCCGTGGTCAAGACGCAGGCGGAGGCGGTCAAGACCTTCCGCGCCCTGCGGGAGGAAGCCGAAAAGGTCGACTACCCGCTGATCCTGTTCTATGAAGCGGCAGCGCTTGCGGAAAACGGCGGCCTGCCCTTTTTGCGGGGCCTTGCCGACGGCGCCCCCGACGTTCAGTTCACCGAATCCGCCGACTATTTCCGCGAGATCGCGGGCGCGATGGTGGACCTGCCGCTGGTGAAGCTGGACCCCGACATGCCGACCCCGGATTCCCATTTCCCGCACAGGACGCAGCCGCAGATCGACATGGACGGCAAGCTGACCATTCTGCCCGCCGAGAACATCCTGTACGGGCCGGAGCTGCCCTATACCCTGAGCGCAAAGAACGTGCGTCCCCTGTTCGCCTCCGGCATTCAGATGACGGAGGGCCGGACCCAGCTTCTGCTGACCGAGACCGAGGGCCGCGAAACGCAGTGCGACGTGGTGTGCGAAGCCCAGGATTTCGCCTTCACCGCCCTGTTCGAGCCCTATGAGCTGAAGGTCTTCACGGTGGATACCGCCACCGGCCGCGTGACCGAAACCGACCTGACCGACGTGCCGGAATAAGCCCCATACAAGAATATCGGCGCAGCCGCTGCAAACGGCTGCGCCTCTTTTATATTGCTTTACGTCACGGAACGTCAGGAGAAATCGATGCGCAGCAGCGGGCGCACGCCGAGCCAGTCATAGGATCTGAGGCACCCGGGCGAGACGGTCTCGCCGTAGGCGTCCACGTAGGGGGCGGTCTCCCCCGCCGCGTCCTCGCGCAGCCACCAATAGCAGACCCCGAAGGGCGCGTAGAGCCCCGGAAGGGTCCCGGTCTCCTCCACGCGGCAGATCCGCTGCCCCGGATCGGGCAGCAGAGCTTCGAGCAGCGAAGGGTCCGGCAGCGAGAGAGGCAGGTCCGGCAAAGACTCGTTCACGGGCAGGATCGCGCTTTGCTCCCCCTCGCTGAAGGCGGCGGACAGGAACGCGCCGTTCAGATACGCGCACAGGGTGGAGCCGCTCCACCCGCCGGAGGGCGAAGTCAGGTCATAGGCGGACGCGAACACGGGGGCGGCGGAGAGCAGCAGCGCGGTCTTTTCGCGCGTTTCCAGCACCGTCCACGTAATGGGCGCCGCCTCCCCCGCAGGGGACGGGACGGACCCGAAGGACAGGGACTCCCCGACCTTGGGCGCGAGATCCGGCGCGTGCTCCCAGCGCGGCCTTTGGATCAGGGGTTCGCAGCGCGGGCAGCGCAGCGTGACGGGATCGATCAGCCCGCCGCACAGGCGGCAGGTTGCCACGACGGTTTGCCGCAGCAGGATCGTCCGCCCGCAGTAGGGGCAGAAGCTGAAGCCGTCGTCCAGCGTTTTTCCGCAGTTCTGACAGGTTTGCATACGGGTCCCCGGGTCTTACAGCTGAATGCGGTCCAGATTCTCCATGCAGGAGCGCTCCTCGCCCGCTTCGATCTTTTTGATGAAGGCGTAGATCTGATCGTTGACGGGCGTGGGCACGCCGGCCTTTTTGCCCTGCTCGATGATATAGCCGTTGAAGATATCGATCTCGGTCTTCTCGCCGCGGTCCAGCGCCTGCAGCGTGGAGGGACGCACGTCCCCGAACTTTTTGCCGACCACGCCCGTGACGGCGGCGCAGAGCTTTTTGAACCACTTGGCTTTACTGAGGATCAGCAGGTTGTAATTCAGCACCTTTGCGTAGGGCGGGATCTTTATGCCGCCTTTTTTGCCCGCAATGGTGTCGTTTTCAAGAATATAGAAGGCCACTACCGCCCCGTGATCACGGAGTGAAAACAAGCAGGGGAGGCGAAATCG
>CACZGD010000078.1 GCA_902780565.1 Oscillospiraceae bacterium | reverse complement strand
GCGTTCGTGGCGGTCAACGCCGCCGCGATCAAAAAGCTGCTGCCGGTCGCCGAGGAATGCGGCGTGGTCCTGCTGTCGGAAAATATTCTGTGGGGCGCGTCGTCCGATCCGCGTGCGATCGCGGAGCTGGTCAGGGCGGTGGATTCCCCGTATTTCGGCTGGTGCTTCGACGTGGGGCACGCCTGGTGCTGCGGCATGGCGCCGGATATCCTCAAAAAATGCTGCGTCGCGCCGCTCTCGGTCCATATCCAGGATAACGACGGCACAGGCGACGGGCATCTGATCCCCGGCGACGGCACGATCGACTTCGAGCTGTTCCTGTCCTCCCTCAAAGCCGTCGGCTATCTCGGCGACTGCGTGCTGGAGGCGCATCATCAGAGCCTGACCGCGCCGGACGATCAGCGCGACGCGATCCTGACCCGCCTGCTGGAAAAGGCGAAGACGATGCGCGACGATATGCGCTTCTGAAGCCCATGAACGAAACGCCGTCTGTGACCTATCGCTTTTTATACCTGTCCACAAAAACGCACCCGAAGGTGATCCGTCTCCGGGTGCGTATGCGCGACCCGATTGCCCCCGACGCGCTGACGGCGGCGGTGGAAACGACCATGCGCCGCTTTCCGTATTATGCCGTCGCCCTCAGGCGCGACGGCGACCGGTTCCTTTTCGAGCCGAACGACCGCCCCGTGCGGGTGCTGCGCGCGTCGGACGCCTTCGCGCTGAACGCCCCCGAAACGAACGGGCACCTGATCGCCTTCTCGTGGGCGGACGACCGGATCGTGCTGGACGTCTTCCACGGGCTCACGGACGGGACCGGCGCGTATGAGATCATGCGCACGCTTTTGTATTATTACTGCTCCCTGCGCTACGGGCGTACCCTGCCGCCCGAGGGCGTCCGGCTTCTCGGCGACCCGATCCCGGACGAGGAGTGGGCGGACCCCGTATTAAAGCTGCCGGACCTGCCCGCCCCCGCGCCGAAAACGCTTTCGGACGCGCTGAGCCTTGTACACGCGGCGGGGCTGGAGCAGGACCGCGTCCCCACGGTTTACAGCGTGGCGATCCCGGAGGCGGAGTTCATGCGCTTCACCGCCGCGCACGACGGCAGCCCCGGCACCATGACGGCGCTGTTTCTCAGCCGCGCCGTGGCGGGGCTGTACCCCGACCGTCAGCAGGTGATCCGCGTGTCGCTGTGCGTCAATCAGCGCCCTGCGCTTGGCGCCCCGGCGGCGCACGGCTGCCACGTGGGCGCAGCCATGCTGGAATATAAGGATCGGCTGCGGGACTGGCCGCTGGACCGGCAGGCAACGGCCTTTCGCGGGATGGTGTTCGCGCAGACGCTGGAGGAACGGGTGCTTGACGGTGTCGCCGCGCAGACGGCGCTTGCAAAGCGCTTTATCGCCGCAAAAACGGACGACGAACGACTGGCGCTGGCGCGGGCCGTCTCCGAAAACACCGCCCGCGTGCAGACCGCGACCGTGAGCTACGTGGGGCGGGCAAACTACCGGGACGCGGAGCGGTATATCCGGGATTTCCGCACCTGGACCATTGCCGAAACGCCGATGCTGGTGGAGATCTCCGCCGTGAACGGGCGCTTCGTGCTGGATTTCATTCAGCATTTTTCAAGTCCCGTCTATCTCAACGCGTTCCTGGCGGAGCTGGAGGGCTGCGGCGTCAGCTTCGACCTGCAGGACGCGCAGCCCCTGTCCCTGCCCGCGGTGCGCCTGCCATGGAGCGGGAGCGACGGCGGGAAGATCTGAACGTGAAGGCGCTTCGGCGTCTTTTTTGATTGCCTGTTGGCAGTTCGGAAGGGAAAACGGATCTTCTCTTGACATACAGGCGCCGTTTGGTGTAGAGTATATACGGACCCTTTTGCATATTACCCGGGAAGGAAGTCGGAAAACATGAAGAAAAAAAGGCTGAGCCTTGCGCTCGTGTTCGTTATGCTGGTCGCGCTGCTGCCCATGGGGATCCGGTCGGTCCGCGCGGCGGAAACCGAGATTACGGCGCTTTCCCTGTCGATTGCGTCGCCGCGTCCGGGGCTTCACAGTGTCGAAGTACAGCCGGAGGTCACGCTTTCAGAGGGCCCCTATACGCTTGTCGCCTGTTCATGGCTGGAGGATCTTCACGGCTATTCCAGCCAAACGCCGGATTTTACGTTCCGGTTCGGTGAGACCTATTACGCCTACGTTCTCCTGCGGGCAGCCGAGGGGTATGTGTTCCGGAAAGGCGAAACGATTTACAGCGGCGTGGACGAAGGCTATGCACATTTTGACGGCTGCGCCGTCACCGGCGGTGAGCTGGCATTCGCCGCCTCCAAAACGTATCAGGACGGCGACTATCTGCGCCTGAAGATTTCGGTGAGATCCTTCCCCACGGGGATCGGAGAGGTCGCGTTCACGATCGCGCCGCCGCAGGATGGGCAGACCGCCGCGGAGACGGACGCGATGGGGAGCGTTACGTTCCCGGACGGGCAGCACTGCCGGCTGACGGACGCCGGATGGTACCAAAAGGTTTTTGATGACCTTTACGAGCGCTTTGAAGGAACGTTTGCGGAAGGGGAAACCTATTATCTCGCGCTGGACTTTGCCGCGGACACGGGCTACATGTTCAATCAGGGCGGCCCGAACGGCTACACGGGCGTCCGGGTGACCGGCGGCGAACCGATCTATGATTTCCTGTCCGTCACGAATATGATGGACGAAGAAGGGAACCCGCTGAGCATCGGGAACGTGCTGGTCGCCGTGACGGCGGTGAAAGCGCCCGCGGAAGATCCGGACAACCCGGATAATCCCGATAACCCCGATGTCCCGGATATCCCGGACCCGCTGTTCGGCGACGTGGATTTTGACGGCGCGGTGACAGCCTCCGACGCACGGCTCGCGCTCCGGCGCGCCGTGGAGCTGGAGGATTACGCAGAGGACAGCGACGCGTTTTTCGTCAGCGACGTGGATTTCGACGGCAAGGTGACAGCCTCCGACGCGCGTGCCATCCTGCGCGCCGCCGTGGGGCTGGAGGATCCCGCCGACTGGCTTGCGGTGTACAAGGCGCGCGGGAATCAGATGACATAAGGTAAAACGGCGCCCTTGCCAAGCACCGCCGCGTTCCGTACCCATCCCGAAAACGGCTACGTGCGAGTTTCCGTGCAGGACGAGGCGGGGCTTCGTGCCGACTCCCGCGCCTTCTTCCCGGACGAGTTGTTCGGCGGGGACGCGTAAGCGCATCGTAAATAACAGCGGTCCCTTCTCCGTCCGGAGAGGGGACCGTATGTTTATTCTTGATTTTGAATTGATTCCCGATTTTGATTTATTTCTGCCTGTTGCTTTGAAATAAGGGAAACAAGTCTGACTGTTCTTAGATAAGTATTATATGTGTTATCCACGATTTGCGCAAGCCCAAAAAGTAAAGAAAGGATAATCAAGCCTACAAATAGGCCAAGAAAAACAAGATGATTTGAGGAATCACCTACGATCACAAACCCGCCGATGATGGAGAGTAAGCAAAGGATTCCCCCGCATATCTTTAGGGCGGTGGCAACGATGTGTGACTCCATTTCCGGATTCAGATCTGAATTGTATTCCGCAAGATAAGGCTTGGTTCTTTTGATGTTCATCATGTTTAATATCTCGTTTTCTTCGGTTTCTGTCTTTTTTGACATAAAAGATCTCTCCTTTTTTTTGTTTCATTTGGCATCTGTTTTCATAGTACCATATTACCCATCGATTTGCAAGTGTGCTTTTAGATAATGCCCCCCCAGGACGATGGCGGAACTACACAGCATTACATACCAAGGTAGAAAAAACAGCAAGGCAAGACAGGGCTGTGATTCGTCATTTTGATTTAAAAAATCGAAAATATACTACTGAATTTGTCGAATCTGTTGACTTTTGTCTGCGTATTTGTTATACTGAAACCGACGGGTCCCACGGGGAAGGTCCCGGGCGGCCCGAATACTGAAAAGAGGAGACGCCCATGAAAAAGCTGTTATCCGTAGTTCTTGCGATCCTGATGCTCGTGGCGGTGATCCCGCTTGCGAACGCCGCCGGGGAGACCGGCTGGTCCGTGTATGCCGAAGACGCCGGGGAGGACGCCGTGACGTTCCTTGCCGTCGCGCCTGCGAAGTATACGCGGTTCGGCGACGCGCCGCAGCTTGAGGTCATTCTGGAGGCCGACGGCGTGACTACCCGCACCACCGTGCCCGCCGAGACGGATACCGTGGAATTCCGCCGCAACGGCAAAACCGATGACTGCCTTGTGCTCAAGACCACCGTGCCGCTGCCCGGCGACGAGGTGGAGGAATACGCCTATTGGATCGCCGTGCTGCCCGGCTCCGTGCTGGACGCGAACGGCGCCGCCAACGCCCGCGCGGCGTTTATGAAAGAAGAGGATTACCTGTATGCCGGGGGCTTTGCCGAGATCGAGGCGTACAGCCGTCTGCTGCTGCACGACTACGGCGTGATCGACGAGACCATCGCCGTGGGCGATACCGTGCGCGTGGAGTATTGGTATGGGCTCTATCCCGTGGACGTGTACCTGAACGGGCAGAAGGTCGCGCATTTCGCCGGCGGCGAAGCGCAGAAATATACCTATCAGGTTCAGACCACCGAGCCGTTGGAATTCGTTGTCCGCAGCGGGGACCGTGTGCTCGAGTCCCGGTCCTTTGGCGTCATCACGTCCAAGGAGATGTATGACCGCAATCTGGACGAAGGGCTCATCCATCCGGAGGACCTGCCGGATCCCGGCGATATCGACCTCACCGGCGTGCCGATCGGCAATCCCCTTCTTCCCGTTCGCCATGGTCATGATGTTCTTCAATCAGATCGGTTCGTTCTTCCACAGACTGTTCTCGTTCTTCCGCATCGTGAAGTGACGGGCGGCAAAAGCGCATAGCATCATTTCGAAATAATCAAAGCAAAACCGGACGGCTCCGCGTGAGGGCGTCCGGTTTTGCATTCAATATGCGTTTTCCCGTCTCAGCGGACAAATTCTTGCCCGGACTCTTGACAAGCGGTCCGTCGTTTGGTATACTGATGAAAAGAAACTGTATTGGAGGATACACACATGAAACATATCAATACCGTTGAGACCCGTAACCTCTGCGAGAGCGCGAAGGTCGGCGGCTGCGGCGAATGCCAGACTTCCTGTCAGTCCGCCTGCAAGACCAGCTGCGGCATCGCCAATCAGAAGTGCGAGAACGGTCAGAAAAAAGAAGAGAAATAAGTTTTCCGAAAGAAAAAACGCGGGCACTTTCGATCACTCGAAGGTGCTTTTGCGTTGATAGGGGGCCAATATGATACATCAGTATAAATGCGGCGGGCAGAATATCGTGCTGGACGTGAACTCCGGCGCGGTCCACACGGTGGACGACGTCGCCTATGACCTCATCGCGGGCTACGAGACAGAGGACCGCGAGGCGCTGATCGATTCCGTCTACGCCGCGCACCGGGACGAGCCGGACGTCACGCGCGGCGAGGTGGCGGCGTGCTATGACGAGATCGGCGAGCTAAAGGCTGCCGGCAAGCTGTTCACGCCCGACCCGTTTCGTCCCATTGCCGGGGCGCTGAAGGCGAAAAGCGCCGGCGTGGTGAAGGCGCTGTGCCTGCACGTGGCGCACACCTGCAACCTGAACTGCGAATACTGCTTTGCGAGTCAAGGCAAGTTCCACGGCGAACGCGCGCTGATGAGCTTCGAGACCGGCAAGGCGGCGCTGGACTTCCTGGTCGCCCATTCCGGGACCCGGTGCAATCTGGAGGTGGACTTCTTCGGCGGCGAGCCGCTGATGAACTTCAGCGTGGTGAAAGCGCTGGTTGCGTATGCGCGCTCCATCGAGCAGGCGGCGGGCAAGAACTTCCGCTTCACGCTGACCACGAACGGCATGCTGATCGACGACGACGTGATCGACTTTGCGAACCGCGAATGCGTGAACGTGGTGCTGAGCCTTGACGGCAGAAAAGAGGTCCACGACCGCTTCCGCGTGGACGGCGCGGGGCGCGGCTCCTTTGAGCGGATCGTGCCGAAATTCCAACGCCTTGTGGAAAAGCGCGGCGGGAAGAATTACTATATGCGCGGCACCTTCACGCACTTCAATCCCGATTTTCTGAAGGATATCGAGACCATGCTGGACCTCGGCTTCAACGAGCTTTCCATGGAGCCGGTGGTCTGCGCGCCCGGCGACCCCTACGCCCTGACGGACGAGGACCTGCCCGTGGTGATGGAGCAGTATGAAAAGCTCGCCGAGTTGATGATCCGCCGTCGCCGCGAGGGGCGTCCCTTTACCTTCTATCACTATATGATCGACCTCAAGGGCGGTCCGTGCATCTATAAGCGCATCTCGGGCTGCGGCTCCGGCACCGAGTATATGGCAGTCACCCCGTGGGGCGACCTGTATCCCTGCCATCAGTTCGTGGGCGAGGAGAAATACCGCCTCGGCGACGTGTGGCAGGGCGTGACGAACACGGCGGCGCAAAGCGAGTTCGCCGCCTGCAACGTGTATGCGCACAAGGAGTGCGAAAGCTGCTGGGCGCGGCTTTACTGCTCCGGCGGCTGCGCGGCGAACGCCTATCACGCCACCGGCAGCGTCACCGGCGTGTATGAGACCGGCTGCAAGCTGTTCCGGAAGCGCATGGAGTGCGCTATTATGGCGGAGATCGTCCGCCTGCAGGAGGAAGCGTAAATGATCCCGACCCCGATCGCCGATTTTCTGGACCGCTATGCCGCATCGGATGCGGCGCGGTTCCATATGCCCGGTCACAAGGGGCGCCTCAGCCCCGAGGCGGCGTTCGACCTGACCGAGATCGACGGGGCGGGGGACCTGTTCGCGTCGCGCGGTATCGTCGCCGAAAGCGAAAAAATCGCGTCGTCCCTGTTCGGCTGCCCGACCTATTATTCGGCGGAGGGGTCTTCGCTTGCCATCCGCGCCATGCTGGCGCTTTGCGTCACGAACGAAAACCGGCGCGTGCTTGCCGCCCGCAACGCGCACCGGGCGTTTTTGTCCGCGGCGATTTTGCTGGATCTGGACGTAACGTGGCTGGTCCCGGAGGCGCGGACGGACTACCTGTCCTGCCCCGTGACGGCGGGGGACCTGTCTTCGGCATTGGACGCGTGCGCCGCGCCGCCCGCCGCGGTCTACGTCACGTCGCCGGATTACCTCGGGCACACGCTCGATATTGCGGCGCTTTCCGCCGTCTGCCGGGCGCGGGGCGTGCCGCTCGTCGTGGATAACGCCCACGGCGCGTACCTGCATTTTCTGTCGCCCGCCCGCCATCCGATGGACCTCGGGGCGGATCTGGCGGCGTCCTCGGCGCACAAAACGCTGCCCGCCCTGACAGGCGCGGCGTATCTGCAGCTCTCCCCGGCGTTTGCCGGGGCCTGCGCCGACCGGGTCAAGGGGACGCTGGCGCTGTTCGCGTCGTCCAGCCCCTCCTATCTCATCCTGCGTTCGCTGGACCGCCTGAACCGGTATCTGGAAACGTACCCCGCGGCGCTGGCCGCATGCGTGCGCCGGATCGACGCGCTGCGCCGTCGGCTGATTTCCGCCGGGTTTTCGCTCGTGGGGGACGAGCCGCTGAAGCTCACCCTGCGGACCAAGCCCGTGGGTTATACCGGGGATGCGCTCGCCCGGGCGCTGCTGGAGGCCGGGCTTGTGCCGGAGTTTTACGACCCGGATTTCGTTACGCTGATGCTCACGCCCGAAAATACCGAAGCGGAGCTCACGCGTCTGGAAACGGCGCTCACGTCGCTCGAAAAACGCCCGCCGCTGCCGGAGCTCCGCCCGGCGCTGACCCTGCCGGAGCGCGTGCTCTCCCCCCGCGCCGCGTTCTTCGCGCCGCGCGTGCGCCTGCCGCTGGATGCCGCCGCCGGACGCGTCGCCGCCGCCGTGACCGCCTTTTGTCCCCCCGCCGTGCCCATCGTCACGCCCGGGGAGCGCATCGGCGACAGCGAGCTTGCCCTGATGCGCTATTACGGCGTTACGACCGTGGACGCGGTCGCCGAGGTATAAAAAGAATACAGATAAAATGAAAACGGACCCGCGCGGGTCCGTTTTGCGGTTGCGGGGAAGGTCCGGCGCCGCGTGGAAATCTTGAATCTACACAAAAACGCCGTCCTGTTTTTGACAGGGAAACATAATTTCGTTCCCGGAAATTGCGATTTCGTTCCGAAGGGGTTGATTTTCGTATCTCTCGGGGCTATAATTGGTTTTATCCAATTGAAAGGAGTATATTTATGAATCAGGAAACCTATTACCCCAACAAATTAATGCTTTCCACCATCATCGGCATCATTGCGCTGTTTTCGTCCGCGCTCGGGCTGTTCCCGGCGCTGATCGCGCGGCAGATGGCGTATGAGCTGCCCGCGGACTATTCGCCCCGCGACGTCAAGCGCGCCCGCAACATTTCCACCGCCGCGTTCGTGATCAATCTGATCGAGGTCGTCGCCGGCGTCCTGATCACGCTGATCATTATTATTGCCGATATGTGATCGGCTTATATCGACCGAAACACAAGGCGCCCGTTTTCACGGGCGTCGCTTTTTTTATATCAGGGGAAGGGACCGCGCTCACATGCCGTCGGCGACGGCGAGGATGAGGCCGCGGAGGCGATCGGCGATCCCGGGCTGCTGCGCAAGGGGCAGGGGAGAGCCGCCGAGCCCGGTTTCGACCGTGACGGCGGGGACGTGCTTTTCGAGCATGGCCCAGTCGGCAAGCGCGCCGACGAAGCTGTCGTCCGGCTCGGCGTAATAACCGGTCACACTTTCCGCGATCGCGGTCAGGCGGCGGGCGGCGGCAAGGTCCGTTTCGCTCTGCCCGCAGAGCCAATAGATCAGGCTGCCCTGCGAGTGGATGCTCAGCGCCGCGACGGGATTTTTCAGGCGGCCAAAAAGCCGCAGGTAGGCGGCGGTCTCCGCCTCTGGGGCGCTGCGGTTGCCGGGGAATTCCTCGCTTGCGGGCGCCGTGACGCCGGTATCGTAATCGCGCCCCGTGACGGCAAACAGGGCGTTGCGATTGATATCCACGCCGTTGGCGTTCGCCTTCCAAGCCCGGAGGTACTCGTCCTGCGTCGCGTCGGTGCGCCCGGCGGCGCGCTCGGCTTCATAGATCCCGCGCACGGTCTCCGCCGTCCCCGGCTGCAGCTTCGTCAGACCCGACTGGCTGATCGTCACGCCGTCGGGATTGAGCATCGGGAAGATATAAACGTCGGTATCCGCTAAGATCTCGCGCGGGGTCCTGCCGCGATAAACGGGCTCGTCGTAGTGCCGCAGGATGTTTTCCGCGTCCGCCATCACGGCGGCGGGGTTCAGGTATTCCTCCGCATGCGCGCCCACGTCCACCACGATCTGACGCGAGCCGAGCCCGGTGCCCAGCACCGCGCAGTAAATGCCGCGTCCGTCGACGGTGTAGCCCTCCTCCTCATAGCTGAAGCGGGCGGGGTACAGGCTCGAAAGCAGCCGAAGGTCCGCCTGCAGGTCCTCGTAGGTATACAGCGCCGTCACGTCCACCACGTCCTGCGAGTGGGCGGCAAAGCCGTTCACGTCGTCCGATTCCGCCGCGTCCTCCAGCCCCACGGCGGCGCGCAGGGTCAGCCTTGCGTCGGCGGCGGTGAGGGTCCTGTCGCCGTCCGGGTCGCAGTCGCGGCGCAGCTCGCCCGTGACCGGGTCCAGCCCCACGGCGGCGCGCAGCAGGAGCCTTGCGTCGGCAGCGGTGAGGGTCCCGTCGCGGTCCGCGTCCCCGATCGGGGCGGCGGCTGCGGCGGCGGCAAGGCTGCAAAGCAGGGTCAGCGTGAACAGCAGAATGCACAGGCGTTTCATGAAAGGGGCTCCTTTGACGGTCGGATTTCGGGCGGTACGGTTCAAGAGTAGCACGAACGCGCCGGGCTTGTCAACGGGAAAAACGTCGGCGCGGCGGATTTTTTTGCCGCCGCGCTTGCGGCGGGGCGAGAGAAGTGATATGATAGCGAAGGAAAGGGGAGAGCTTCCATGAATAATTCCGTTACCGAAAAGCGCGTATCGCGGGCGCGGCGGCTGCTTGCCGACGTGACGCCGCTGCAAACGGACTGCGGGGCGCTGTGCGGCGGCGCGTGCTGCAGGGGGGACGAGGGGACCGGCATGCTGCTGTTCCCGGGGGAAGACACGCCGTTTCGCGTCCTCACGGCGGGGACGCGCAGACTTGCGGTGTGCCCCGGCGTCTGCGATCGGTCCCGGCGGCCGCTGTCGTGTATGCTGTTCCCGCTGTTCCCTGCGGCGGACGAAGCGGGAAACGTGCGGTTGCTTTCGGACGCGCGCGGGCGCGCCGTATGTCCTTTGGCGCGGCAGGCGGACGCCGTGCGCTTTGACCGGCGCTTCTTGCGGCGCGTGAAGGCCGTGGGGCGCTTTCTGGCGCGGGACGAAGCTCTGCTTGCTTTTTTGCGGGAAAACGCCGCCGAGATCCGCAGCGTGAGCGCCCTGTTGGACCGGTTCTGAGCCCCGGCTTTTTGCGGGAACCTGCTTGACATCAAAAAAACGGGATTGTATAATAAAAATGAAAATACTTTATCGGATGGGAAAGAGAGGATCATCATGAAACGTATTGCATGGAAACGCGCGGTCTCGCTGCTGCTCGCGCTCTTGCTCCTGACGCTTTGCGGCTCTGCGGCCGCCGCCCACGGCAGGCTGCCCGGCGATATGGACCGGGACGGCAAGATCACCGCAGCCGACGCAAGGATCGTGCTGCGCATCGCGGTGGGGCTGGAATCCGTTGAGAATTATATGGACGAGACGTCGGCGCAGTCCGGGGAGATCGCGATGGTCACGGATATCGGGCAGCTCATGGATAACGGCTTCAATCAGGGAACCTGGGAGGGCGTTCGCGGCTTTGCGGACGCGCACGGCGTATCCTGCGCCTATTACCTGCCCGGGGACGGGTCCGACCCGACCGATCAGGACCGCATCGACGCAATGGAGACCGCGATCGATGACGGCGCGAAGGTGATCGTGGCGCCCGGCTTCCTGCAGGCGACCGCGATCGAGGTCGTCGCCCGGCGGCACCCGGAGGTCAGGTTCATTTTCGTGGACGGCTGGGTGCTCGGGCTCGAGAACGTGACTGCGATCACGTATAAGGAGGAGCAGGCCGGGTACCTTGCCGGCTACGCCGCGGTGTCGGAGGGCTGCACGCGCCTTGGCTTCACCGGGGGCGGCGGGGGAACGAATCCCGCTGTGAACCGCTACGGCTACGGCTTTCTGCAGGGCGCGGAGGCTGCCGCCGCCGCGACCGGCGTCCGCGTGAGCGTGCGCTACAGCTATCGGTACGGCGAGACCTTCTCGCCCTCCGCCGAGCTGCAGGCGCAGATCGACGGCTGGTACGGCGACGGCGTTCAGGCGGTGTTCGTCTGCGGCGGCTCGATGTTCGAGTCCGTGAAGGCCGCGGCAGCCCGTTATGATCACGCGAAGATCATCGGCGTGGACGTGGACCAGTCCTTCGAGTCCCCGCAGGTGATGACCTCCGCCATGAAATGCCTTGCCAACTCCGTGGAGTGGGCGCTGGGGCAGGTTTACGCCGGGAAGTGGAACATCCTGCTGGCGGATACCGAGCAGAACCTCGGCGCGGCGGAGGACGCCATCGGTCTGCCGACCGATACCTGGAGCCTGACCCGCTTTACGCCCGCCGACTACCGCGCGCTTTACGCTTCCCTCAAATCCGGTGTCGTGACGCCGAAGGCAGAGGTCCCGATGAACCTGACGGCGGGCTGGACCCGCCTGACGGTCATACCGGAAAAATAAGCGAGGCGCAAAAACGCCGCGTAAGGATCGCAAAACGCAAAATGTATTCTGATAAAAGGCTTCTGATCGGAGGGATCGCAATGAGGTGCAAAAAAGGACTTGGTCTGCTGCTGGCGCTCCTGCTGCTGCTTTTGCCGGTCATGCCGGCGTTTGCGGACAGTCAGCCGGAGATCCGCAATATCATTCTGTTGATCGGGGACGGCATGGGACCGAACCACCTGACGCTCGCCCGCGAGCACGGTGTGGACCTGTTTATGGACAAAAACGCGAACGCCTACGGCTTTTCCCGCACGCGCTCCGCGGACCACGAGGTCACGGATTCCGCCGCGGGCGGCACGGCGCTGGCCTGTGGGGTGCGCACGCTCAACCGCGCGATCGGGACCTATCAGAACGATCCGGCCGGTCTGATCGCCCTGCCGGTTTCCATAGCCGAAGTAGCGAAGGCGCGCGGCATGCGCACGGGCGTTGTGACCACGGACCTGACCTCCGGCGCCACGCCCTCCTGTTTTTCCGCCCACACGCGCGACCGCGATAACGAGGCGCAGATCACCGCGCAGCAGCTTGCCTCCGGCTATGACCTCATCTGGGGGAACGAAGTGGACAAGACGGACAGGGCGGCGGTGGAGGCTGCCGGCTGGACCTGCGTTTCGACCCGGCAGGAGATGGAGGCACTGCCCGTTGGCAGCCGCTCCTTCGGGCAGTTCACCGGCGATACCTGGCGCACGACGCTGGACCCGGACGGCGACGTGCCCATGCTGGCGGGCATGACCGAAAAGGCGATCGCCCTGCTGAGCACGAACAACACGAAGGGCTTTTTCCTGATGGTGGAGGGCGCGCATATCGATAAGATGAGCCACAAGACGCAGAAAAACGAGGACGGCACCAAGGACCCGAACTACCCCTCCAAGGTGGAACGCGCGGTGGACGCGATGCGCGGCTTCGATAACGCCGTCCGCATTGCCGCAGAATTCGCGGCGAAGGACGGGCACACCGTGGTGCTGGTCACTGCCGACCACGAGACCGGCGACCTGCGTCCCGAAAACGGCGTGATGACCTATCACTCCGGCTCCCACACCGGCGTGAACGTGCCTGTGCTGGTGTTCGGACCGAAGGTGATTGAAGACGGCGAGGTGCTCGACAACAAGGAGATCCCGGCAAGACTCGCCGCCGTTTGCGGCTGGGACAAGAACGCCTTCCCCGCCGCGCGGACCGTGTCCGACGTCCTGTTCGGGGACGTGGACTTCGACGGCAGTGTGTCCGCAGGCGACGCGCGGCTCACGCTCCGGCGCTCTGTGGGGCTGGAGGATTACGGCGAGGAAACGCTTCCGTTCCTTGTCAGCGACGTGGATTTTGACGGGATCGTCACCGCGGGCGACGCAAGAGCCGTCCTGCGCGCGAGCGTGGGGCTGGAGGAGCCGTCCGTCTGGCGCGCGGGGTATTTCGCGCGCACTGCCGGGTGACGCACGGCGGACCGAAACAGATCGCGCGCGCTTCCGGCGATATAAAAATGCTCCTGTGATACGCGCCGTTGTATCACAGGAGTTTTTTTGCGCTCTCGGTTATCCGCGGTAGCCTCTGCCGAAGGGGAAGAAGCCGTAGTAGCTCTCATAGCCGTCGTCCGTCTCGGCCTCGGGGACGTAGGTGCCGTCGATGATGTCGGTGATGATCGATTTCACGGTGTTGATCGGGATCGCGAAGCCGATGTTGTCGATGCTCGCCTCCGACGAAGAGGAGGAGCCGGAATACTTGGCGTTCGTGATACCCACGACCTCGCCGTACATATTGAACAGCGCGCCGCCGGAGTTGCCGGAGTTGATCGCGGCGTCGGTCTGGATCAGGTTCATGGTCGTGCCGGAGGAGAGGGTGATCTCGCGGTCAAGGGCGCTCACGTTGCCCTTGGTCAGGGAGAAGGTCAGCTCGCCCAAGGGGTTTCCGATCGCCACGACCTCGTCGCCGACGGACAGGGTCTCGGCGCTGCCGAGCGTGACCGGGGTCAGCCCCTCTGCGTCGATTTTCAGCACTGCCACGTCGTTGGACGCGTCGCTGCCCACGAGCCGCGCGGAATAGGTGTCGCCGTTATACAGCGTCACGGTGATGGAGTTGGAATCCTCGATCACGTGGTGGTTTGTGACGATATAGCCGTCGCTGCTGATGATGAAGCCGGAGCCCGCCGCCGCGGCGGAGGTGCGGTAGCCGAAATAGTTCGTGGTGATGGAGGTGGTGATGCCCACCGTGGAGTTCACGTTCGCGGCGTAAAGCTCCGCCGCCGTCATGGGCGTTTCGCTCGCGCTGTGCGAGACGGAGGTCACAGTCGGGGTGCGGTCGCTTTCCACGATCGCGGTGTTGCCGCCGACCGCGTTGGCAGCCGTTTTGTTCGCATTCCCGGCGATCGCGGCGCCCACGGCCCCGCCGAGCAGGGAGCAGGTGAGGGCCAGCGCCGCCGCCTTCAGGAACATGCCGCCGCGCTTTTTCTGCCGCGTGCCGGTCGGCTGCCGGTAAGCGGCGTTCGGCTGCGCGTAATACACGCCCGGGGCGCAGTCGGTATAGCCGTTCCGCCCCGCAAAGCTGTTCTGCCCGTATGCGGGATCGGTGTGCTGCACAACGAAGGCCGCGTCGCCGTTGAACTGGTTTTCTGTATCGGCAGGGTAGCGCCCCGCGCCTTCGTATCCGTTCTCCGGGCGGTCCGTCTGCTCGTCGGTCTGCCCGTTCCTGTTCTGATTGTAAAATTCATATTCGTACATGAGATTCACTCCTTTTCCGTTCGTTCTGGCTATACTTTACCGCGTGAAAATTAAAAGAACTTAAAAATGCGTGAAAAAACGCAAAAAACGAACGGGACGCGGAGCGGCGTCCCGTTCGGGGAAACGATTCCGTTTTGCGGTCAGGCGTTCAGTCCTCCTTGAGGAACTTTTCGATCGTCTGCAGGTACGTCAGCATGGTGGAATCCACGGAGAGATAGATCTCGTGCTTCGAGTTCGGGAACTGCACGAGGCGGGCGTTTTTGAGCTGCCCCACGAACACGTTCTCCTTTTCGCTGACGACGGAGGTATCGGTCTCCGGCTGGCACAGCAGCACGGGCAGGGTGATCCTCGCGTTGCGCTTGGGGTCGAGGTTCTTTTTGACCACCTTCATCGCTTCGCGCACCCACGCGCAGGAAGCGCCCGCGGTCTGGAGGTTGCGGTCCGCCTTGCGCTTTTCGTGGTAATACTCAAAACGGGCTTTGGAGGTATCGTGGCTGTCTTCCCAGCCGCGGTCGGGGTCGAAGCCGTGGTGGATGAATACCATTTTGTCCTTCTGCCCGAAAGCGCAGAACACGCGCATGATCGCCTTGGTGATCGGCACGTTCAGGGGCTTGCTCATGGGTTCGATCATGGGCGAGGAAAGCACGGCTTTCGTGAACACGCCCGGGTAGGTCTGCAGGAACTGCACGCCGATCGCGCCGCCCATGGAGTGGCAATACAGGTAAAGCGGCAGGTCCTTCGGCACGGCGGGCTTCACGATCTTGTCCACGAAGGCCTTCAGGTCCTCCACATACTCCTCAAAGCGGTCCACGCACACGGTCTCGGGATCTTCGGGATGCTTGCGATAGGAAAGGCCGTGCCCGCGGTTATCGATCACAAAGGCGTTCAGGTCCATCATCAGATAGTTATACGCCATCTCGCGGAATTTCTCGGCGCTTTCGGTGAAGCCGTGCACCAGCACCACCGTGCCCACCGCGTTCGGGATCACGTATTTTTCATAATGGATATCCTTGCCGTCGAAGCTTGCGAAATGCCCGTCCGCGCGGATCCCGGCGAGATAGGGCTCGACCTTCGTTTTCATCGTCTCGGCATAGTTCTCCTCCGAGACCGGCAGGGTCTTGATCTTCAGTTCCATGTCGTCATCTCCTTTTTTTATATTTTATCATAGAAGAATGCAAAATGCAAGAAGCCCGCGTATAATTCGGGCTTGACTTGCATAAGATAACTTTCTCTTGCAATTTTCGTTCAAATGTGGTATAATAGACACAGTGTCGGTTTCAGGACGTCGAATCGGTTTCGGAACAGGTCTTCGTTTTGACAATGGGCTTCGGGCGGCCGACGCGAGACGTTTTGACGGGACGGTGTTTTTTGATGGAGGACAGACGGGACGACAGGCGCACGCGCTATTCCAAAATGGTGATCCGCGACGCGCTGTTCGAGCTGATGCGCGAAAAGGATATGAACAAGATCTCGGTCAAGGAGCTGTGCGAGCGGGCGGACGTGAACCGCTCCACCTTCTATTCCTATTACGCGGATATCACGGACCTGCACAAAAAGATCATCAAGGAGTTTTTCACGATCCAGCGGCAGTTCATCAACCGCTGCATGGAGATCCTGGACACCAAGCCCGATCTGACGAACCTGAACGTGGACGATTTTTATAAGGTGACGCTCCTGTACCTGACCTATGTGAAGGAAAACCGGGAGATGTTCCGCTTCATTTTCCTCACGCAGACCAATTCCCCGATCCAGATCAGCTTCGACAAGGTCTTTTATTCGGAGATCACGCGGCGGCTGCCGCCCGCGCAGAAGGAGATCTTCCGCCGGTCCTTTACCTTTACCTCCGGCGGCACCAGCGCGCTGTTCGTCCGCTGGATTTTAGAGGATTTCGCCACGCCCGTGGAGTCGCTGGCAAAGAGCCTTGCGTATTATTACAACGGCGTGTTCAACGGGCATAAGTTCGCCCGGAAAAAATAAAAAAACTGCCGCGGATCAGGCTTCCGATCTGCGGCAGCCCTTAAAAACGGGATGAGAATCCGTTAAAAAAAGGCTGTCCGCGGACAGCC
>CACZGD010000077.1 GCA_902780565.1 Oscillospiraceae bacterium | reverse complement strand
GCGGCGGCCGTCGTTTTCGGGGCAGACGTAGACGGAGCCGGAGAGCACCTTGGTGCGGCAGAAGCCGCATTCGCCGCTGCGGCAGCCGGTATCGATGCGGATGCCCGCGCGCTCCAGCGCCACGACCAGACTCTCGGTCGCCTTCGCGTCGATCACGTCCTCGTGGATGCCGCGGCGCACGGTCAGCTTGAAGGTCTTGTCTTTCAGCTCGGTGGGGTAGCCCTCGAACTTCGTGATATCCTTCGCCTGCCCGAACACCTCGAACCGGATGCGTCTTGCGGGCGCGCCGAGCTTTTTGAGCTCCTCGCGGAGGAAGGTATACATCACCTGCGGGCCGCAGATGAAATAGGTGGTGTCGTCAGCCGAATACTTCTTGATCAGCTCTGCGGTCAAAAAGCCGCGCTCGCCCTGCCAGTCCGGTTCGTCGCCGGAGAGGACGTGGACGATATGCACCTTGTCGCTCTTGATCGCGTCCAGCTCGTCCTTCATGACGATATCGTCCGAGGAGACGGAGCCGTAAAGAATGGTGAGGTCCATATCCAGCGTGCCGTTCGCAACCTCCTTCGCCATGGAGGCAAAGGGCGTGATGCCAACGCCCCCCGCCAGCGCCACAACGTGCTTCGCGTCGCGCAGGGGCTCGTAATAGAACTGTCCGCAGCCGATCAGCGCGGGGAAGATATCCCCGGGGCGCACGTGCTCGTTCACGTAGTCGGCGATGAAGCCGTCGCCCTTCGAGCGGCGGACCGTGATCTCGATGTAACCGGGGTCCTTGCGGCCTTCATAGGGCGCGGAGGAAATGGAATAGGGGCGGGAGATGACGCTCTCGCCGATCTGGAAGTCCAGCACCACGAAGGTACCGGCGCGGAAATAGGGCATTTTTTTGCCGTCCGTCCGCTCGAAGCGCACGGTGACTGCGGTCTTGCACGCGGGGCGCACCTCGGTGACGACCAGATCCATTTTGCCGGGATGCCATTCCCGCACGACCTCGGCGATGGGGTCGACCTTTTCGGGGTTCGCGGAGGCCTTGCCGAAGGCTTCGAGTCTTGCCGCCGTTACGCGCTTTGCGCCGGTGACGTCCTTGAGAAATCCTTTGATCTTCATTTTCCCTTCGCCTCCTTTGCCATCGCGTCCAGCACGTTCTTGGCCGCCTTTCTGCCGTTCGTCACGGCCGGGCCCATGCCGTCGCCCGAGATCTGGTGCGCGCCGGAGAATTCCAGCCCCTTGATGAAGCTTTCCGCCTCGGCGGTCTGCAGCCTTGCCACGATATGGTCCTCCATCGTGTGCGCGTAGCCGTAAATGCAGCCGTTCCAGGCGTTCGTGTAGCGGTTCACGGTCATGGGGGTCTCGATCACGATTTCGAGGATGTGGTCCAGCAGGTTCACGCCGAGATAGGCGGACATATAGTCGATCATCTGCTTTGCGACCTCGCGGCGGACCTTGTCGTAATCCTCCGCCTTCACGGTCTTCCAGCCGTCCACGCGCGGCAGGGTGGTGATGGAGTAGGAGCAGGTGCCCGCGGGCGTGGCGTCCGGGTTCGCAAGGTTATGGCAGATGCAGGTCAAGTAGTGATAGGGCCCGAGGCCCTTGAGCTCCGCGTAGAGCTTATCCGTATCCATGGTCTCGCCCCGGAAGACGGAGTAGTCCTTGATGCCCAGCTCCTCGGCGGGTTTGTCGAGGATCATGATGACCGAAAAGGCGGTCAGGCTCAGGCGGCGGCCGTTGACCATTTTGATCGCGCCCGCAGGGACCGCCGACTTCGGCTCGATCATGGAGGTATAGACCTTGTTCGGGTAGGCGGAGGAAATCACGTAATCCGCGTGGATCTCGTCGCCCCTCGCGGTCTTCACGCCGTACACGCGCCCATCCTTCACAAGGATCTTGTCCACCTGCTGGCGGTATTCGATCTGCACGCCCATCGCTTCGGCGCGCTCCGCCATTTTCAGGGACATTTCGTGGCTGAACTTATGCGGGATATAGGAGCCGTAGCCGATGTAATCCGCCATCAGGACCGCGAAGATCGTGAACGGCAGCTCCGAGAAGCCGGAGCCCACGTAGATCCAATACGGCGCCAGCAGGTCCAGCGCCTTTTGCGGCAGGTCGAAGGTATCGAGCACCTCCTTGGTGGAGTAGCCCGCGGTCTTGACGAACGCCTCGTGCTTGATGAGCATTTTCGCCTTGCTCATCGGGTGGATGGACAGCTCGTTCACGGAGTTGAACACCGTGTCACAGAGCTTCAACAGAGACAGCACCTTGTCGTAGGTGCCGGGGACCTCCTCGTCCACCTCTCTTGCGAAGGTCTCCAGCCCCGGGTGCATGGTCTTTTCAATGCCCGGCAGGGACGCGTGATACGCCTCCGGGACCTTCAGCCAGTCGATATCCACGCCCATGTCGTCAAAGAATTTGCCGACCTTCAGGCGGTTGTCCTTTTCGCCGATGCTCATCATCTCATGCAGCGCGGCCTCGATCTCAATGCCGCCCCGCACAAACGAGGAAGCAATGCCGCCGGGCAGGTTGTGGCGCTCCAGCACCAGCACGTCCTTGCCCTTGTCCGCCAGCATCAGCGCCGCGGAAAGCCCCGCCAGCGCCCCGCCGATGACGATCACGTCGTAGTGATCTTTGTAAAATTTCATATGAGGATCCTTTCGATATAGTATAATAGAAGGGGATGAGATTGGGCCGAGGGCCGGGGGCCGAGGGCCGAGGGATTGTTACCGGAAACGGAGCCGGGTGAATAATCCCGGTAGCACGGCACCTCAGTGCCGTTCGTGGCATTGTTATTTTCCCGAAGCCTGCCGGTCCGGACCCGGTACCGGAAACGGAGCCGGGTACAGGTTACAATGGTAGTACGGCATGATTGGCACGCCTTCTCCATACCCCCGACCATGTTCGTACCGACGGTAATTGTAATATAACATATGCACCGAACGGCACTGAGGTGCCGTGCTACCGGGATTTTTACCCGGTCCCGTTTCCGGTACCAATCCCTCGGCCCCCGGCCCTCGGCCCTCGGCCCTTTCCCTGACCTCCGGAAACATCAAAAAGAGGGGCAAAGCGCCCCTCTTCCTGCCATTTCAATTAGAAGAAACGCTCGACCAGCTCGCGGGAGTACTCGGCAGTCTCGTCCATGTCGCCGAAGCTCATGATCTCGCCTGCGTAATAGGTGTCGTACTTGCCCTGCATGGCTTCGACCTTCTCGTACCAGCCGTCGGCATAGTCCTGCGAGAAGACGTGCGGGAAGTAATAGACGCTCCACTCGTTCACGACCTTGGAGGCGGGATTGTGCATGGTCTTGAGGTCGTTGAGGACCATCTTCTTGCAGGTCTCGTAGTCGATCTCCTTCTTGTTCTTGTGCTTACGAAGGGCATAGGTGGTGATGACCTGATCCTTGGTGTCCTTCCAGCGGCGATAATAGACCATCAGGCGGCCGAGACGCTCGGGCACCATGTTCTCCATGACGTAGTAGGAGATCTCGGGATGGTCCGCGGGCTTGGTCTCGACGGCGAGCACGTCGTAGCGCTCGTAGTCGATCTTGGAGAACAGCTCCTTCTCGTCCTGACGCGCGTCGAAATACTCGACCATGCCGATCTGCCCGTCCGCGCGCTTGTTCGGGATGTAAAGGGGCGCGGTGACGATGATCTTGTCGTACTCCTCGACCTCGCCGTTCACGGTGACGTACACCTTGCCGTCCTTGCGCTCGACCTTCTCGATGTGGGAGTTCAGGCGGGCGGGGTTCTTCAGGTGGGCGTTCAGCGCTTCCCAGATGGACTGCGTGCCGTCCTTCCAGGTCCACGCCGCCGGGATCTCGTCGAAATAGCCGTAGCCGAAGGAGGTGAAGGGCCCGATCCACACGTTCTGGATCAGCTCAACGCCGTTGAGCTTGCAGAACTCGTTGAACGGAAGGGCAAGGTCCTTCAGGTTGGGGTTCTCGCCGGAAACGGGCTCGCGCTTTTCGTTCTGCTGGGAGAAGCCTTCGTATCTGCCCTCGGAAACGCCGCGGTGGCCGTTCAGGTCGTAGCCCTTATACTTGGTTTCCAGCAGCTCGCCGAGCTTCTTGATCTGCTTCTTCATCTTCGCAAGCTTCGGGAGCTTGTAGAGGTTCGAGAGCTTCTTGGGGTTGAAGGGATCGATCACGTCGCCCTTCGCGTTCTTATAGTTGCGGTTGAGCTTCGGACCGTCGTGGTCCACGCCGCAGAACTTCTCCACGTCGTGCACGGCGTAGTAGGACGGCACGCCCATGATGGCGCCCATCTCGTACCGCCTGCCGTTGTAGGTCGGGGACCAGCACTTGCCGCCCACGCGGTCAAGCCGCTCGAGAATCGTATAATTCTCGTAACCCTTCTGTTCGAGATACATACCTGCGCTCAGACCGGCGGGGCCGCCGCCGACGATGCAGATACGGATGTTCTTGTCCATGTTGACTTCCTCCGTTTACGTTTGATTTTGGGCGCACTCCGAGACGGAGCCGCTCTTTATCATGGATATTATACAATTCTGCGCGGGAAAAATCAACTGTATTTAGATACTTTTTGCTGAAAACCGAGTTTTTGAACAGTTTGTAAATTATTTGTCAGGTTTTTGAATAATGTGAATATTTTTTTTCATATCAAACGGATTATTTTGCCGTTTGGTCTTTCTTTTTGCGCATGAATGTGTTACACTGTTTTTATATCCGGAGAAACGGAGGCGAAGGAAATGAAGTGTTTCAAAAGCTTTGAGGATATGCTCGGCTATTGGGCGGAGAAAACGCCCGACGCGCCGGCCTTCCTGACCGAAAGGGCGGGGGAGAGGACCGCGGTCTCCTTTTCCGCGTTCGACCGGGACGTGCGGAAGCGGACCGGGGAGCTTGCCCTCAGCGGCAAAACAAGCCTCGGCGTGCTGGTGAACGGGACGTATCCCGCGATCGTGGAGATCCTTGCCGGCGTGCGCGCGGGGCTGCAGGTCACGCTGCTGAATGAAAACGCCGACGCCGATCAGGTGACGGACGCGGACGTGGACCTGCTGTGGGGCGACGAGGACCTTGTGGAGGAGCTGTCCCCCGCGCTGACGAAGGGCGTGAAGAACGGCAAGGGGCGCATCCTGTTTTTCACCTCCGGCACCACGTCGCGCCGCAAGGCCGTGGTGCTGACCGAGCAGAGCCTGTGCGCCAGCGCCTATAACGGCGGCTGTCTGCTGCCGCTGGAGCCGGACGATATTCTGATGAGCATGCTGCCGCTGGACCACGTGTTCGGCTTCGTGTGCGCCTTTTTGTGGGCGACCTCCTTCGGCGCCGCCGTGGCGCTGGGGCGCGGGGCGCGGCATTATTTCGACGACTGCGCCTTTTACCGTCCCACCGTGCTGTCCGCCGTGCCGATGCTGCTGGGCTTTCTGATGCAGCGCCGCCTGCTGAACGCCGAAATGCGCCTCGTGCTGATCGGGGCGGGCGACTGCCCGCCGGACCTGCCGCAGGGCCTCAAGGCCGCCGGCAAACGCGTCGCCTTCGGCTATGGCCTGACCGAGACCTCCTCGGGCGTCGCCCTCTCCCTCGGGGAGGACCCCTACGCCATGACCGTTTGCCCCGAGGACCGCGTGACGCTGGGCGAGGACGGGGAGATCCTGATCGCGTCCCCCACCTGCATGATGCAGGGCTACTATAAAGACCCCGCCGCCACCGACGCGGTGCTGCTGGGCGGCGTGCTGCACACCGGGGATCTCGGCGCCTTCGACGAACAGGGCCTGCTGCACATCACCGGGCGCAAAAAGGAGATCCTTGTGTTCTCCGACGGCACCAAGATCTTTCTGCCCGAGTACGAGCGCGACCTCAGAACCGCGCTGTCTGAACGGGATTTCGCGGTCGTGGACAAGGCGGGCAGCCCCGTCCTTGTGATCAAGGGCGACGAGAGCGAGCGGGTGGAGCTGACGATCCGCCTTTCCGCCCTCATGAAGGACCTGCCCATCGGGCGCAGGCTGAAGGATATTTATTTCGTCAACGAACCGCTGCCGCGCACGGCAACGGGCAAAATAAAGCGTTGGGAGCTCCAACAGAAAGTGAGAAGTATATGACCAGACAGGAAATCAAGGAAAAAACCATCGAAGTCGTGCATGAGTGCGTGCCCGAGACCGAGGGCCAGCGGCTGGAGGAGGACACCGTGATCAATACCGACACCGCGATCGACTCCATGGGCTTTACCCTGATCATCTGCCGCCTCGAGGCGACCTTCGGCGTGAAGATCCCGGACCGCCAGTGGCAGAAGCTGTATACCCTCGGCGACGTGGTGACCGCCATCGAGAAGCGCATGAAATAAGATGGAACCGTATTCGATCGCCTATCATATTCTCGCCTCCGACGTGGACCGCTTTCAGCGGCTGCGCCTGTCCCGCCTGTTTACCTTCCTGCAGGAGGCGGCGATCGCCCACACCGAGGCGCTGGGCATGGGAAGAGTGAAAACGCTCGATAAGGGCTACCTTTGGGTCGTCACGGTCCAGCAGGCGAAGATCACCCGCCTGCCCGTCTATGATGAGGACGTGACGCTGGAATCCCTGCCGGGCAAAATGATGCACACGTTTTATCCGCGTTATACGCGGCTGCTGGACAAAAACGGGAACGAGCTGGTGAACGCCGCCGCCCTGTGGATGCTGATGGACGAAACGTCCCGCACCATGCTGTTCCCGGAAAAGACCGGGGTCGTGATCCCGGATGGGGAGGCGCAGTGGCAGACCTTCTGGCCCCGCTCGCCAAGGCTCCCGCAGGGGGAAGAGAACGGCGCGTTCACCGTGCCGTATTCCTACGTGGACCTCAACGGCCACATGAACAATACCCGCTATTTCGACCTTGCCGAGGACTGTATGCCCGATGCGCTGCGCGCCGGGTCCGTGCGCGAGGTCAGCACCGAATATACCGGCGAAGTCACCGAGGGGCAGACCATCCGCCTCACGTCCTCCGTCACCGACGGCGAATTCCGCATCGCGGGGAATACGGAGAAGAAGGTGTTCAGGATTTCGATGCGGTATGAGTGAGGGGAGAGAAGGGCCGAGGGAATGGCACCGGAAACGGAGCCGGGAACAAAACCCTCGGTAGCACGGCACCTCAGTGCCGTTCGTGGCGTTGTTATTTTCCCGAAGCCTGCCGGTCCGGCCCCGGTACCGGGAACAGAGCCGGGTACAATTTGCAATGGTACGGCATGATCCGCACGCCTTCCCGTATCCCCGACCGGATCCTGACCGGGACGTTTTTGAAAATATCATTGCACCGAACGGCACTGAGGTGCCGTGCTACCGGGGATTTTTACCCCATCCCATATCCCCGACCGCGTTCTGTTCACGACCTTTTTCAATGCCGACCGCAGGTCCCGACCCTTGGCCCCCGGCCCCCGGCCCCCCGGCCCTATTATTAAAATGCCGACCGCAGGTCCCGACCCTCGGCCCCCGGCCCCCGGCCCTCGGCCCTCGGCCCCCGGCCCTATTATTAAAATGCCGACCGCAGGTCCCGACCCTTGGCCCTCGGCCCTCGGCCCCCGGCCCTTTTCTTTCCCTTTTCCTTCCTTTTATTAAGAATGAACACAGGAGGTCCCTCTTTGAACATCCCGATCTACGAAACCAAGGAGCGCGTGCTTGCGGACAACGACCGCGCGGCTGCCGAAACGCGGGCGAAAATGCGCGCGGGCAAAACGCTGCTCATCAATCTTATGGGGTCCCCCGGCGCGGGGAAGACCTCCGTCCTGCTGCGCCTGATCGCCCTGCTCCGGGACAAATACCGCATCGGCGTGATGGAAGCGGACGTGGACTCCGACGTGGACGCCAGAACCGTCGCCGCCGCAGGGGCGAAGACCGTGCAGCTCCACACCGCGGGGCTCTGCCACATGGACGCCGATATGACCGCAAGGGGACTCGACGCGCTGGACGCGGCGGGGCTCGACTTCGTGTTCCTTGAAAACATCGGCAATCTGGTCTGCCCGGCGGAATTCGAGGTCGGCGCGGACGTGCGCCTGATGCTGCTCTCCGTCCCCGAGGGGGACGACAAGCCCCTGAAATACCCGCTGATGTTCACGGTCAGCGACGTGCTGCTCGTCACCAAAACGGACGTGCTGCCCGTGTTCGATTTCGATCTCGGCAAAATGACCGACCGCGTGCGGGCGCTGAATCCGGATATTGCGATCTTTCCGGTCTCGGCGGTGAAGGACGAGGGCTTTGCCCCCGTCGCCGCCCTGCTGGAACAAAAGCTTTTGGAAAGGAGGGCCGAGACGTGCGACTGATCACCCTGAACGCCACCGTCACGGCCTCCAACGACCGCGACGCCGCAGCCCTGCGCGAAAAGCTCGTTTCCCGCGGCACCCTGCTCGTCAACGTCATGAGCGCGGCGGGCTCCGGCAAAACCACCCTGCTCTCCCGTCTGATCCGCGACCTGCCGGACGTAAAGATCGGCGTGATGGAGGCGGATATCGCCTCCGACGTGGACGCGAAGACCATCGAGGCCCTCGGCGCCGCCGCCATTCAGGTCCACACCTCCGGCATGTGCCACATGGACGCGGGCATGACCGCCGCCGCCGTGGAGGCGATGGACCCGTCCCTGCGCCTGCTGTTCCTCGAAAACGTGGGGAACCTCATCTGCCCCGCGGAGTACGATACCGGCGCCGGGCTGAACCTCATGCTGCTCTCCGTCCCGGAGGGCGACGATAAGCCCCTCAAATACCCGCTCATGTTCCAAAAGAGCGACGCGCTGGTCGTCACGAAAACGGATACGTTATCCTATTTTACGTTTGACTTGGAAAAGTGCGTGGAACGCGTCAAAAAGCTGAACCCGGCGATCCGAATCTTCCCGGTCTCCGCCAAAACCGGCGAGGGAATGGCGGCGCTGGAGGCCTACCTGCGGGAAAGACTTGCCGCGCTGACGGAGGGCACCGACCATGCATGAAATGGGCATCGTGCTGCACCTTGCGAAAACGCTGGATGAGACCGCCGAGCAGGAGCAGCTTACCAAAATCGGCAGGGTCGTGCTGCAGGTGGGCGAGGTTTCGGGGATCATGACCGACCTGTTCACCGACGCGTGGGATTATTTCAAGGGCCGCCACCCGGTCCTGACGGAAAGCACCCTTGTGCTCGAAACCATCCCCGCCGTCACGTGGTGCGACAACTGCAAGCAGACCTATGAAACCGTGAAATACGGCCGCGAGTGCCCCTATTGTCACTCCGGCGAAACCTGGCTCCTGCAGGGGAACGAATGCGTGATCAAGGAGATCGAGGCTGAATAGTAAAAAACCGCCGAAGGGCGGTTTTTTGTCGGGCAAAGCCCGGGATGCGAAGTGCCGGATGTCGGTTACGGTTGTACCTGCGCCGCGATGAATATAGCGATGGCGTGCCGATTGCATGGCAGTACGCGGAATTCGGTGAATATGACCGGATACGGCGAATCGGGAATCACCAAAAATAACATTGTATCGATAATATACCCGGTCCGTCGCCCGGACGTTTTGTAACGCCGGTACCATGTCCGTCGGTTGCCCCTTGCCGGGGAGGGCATCATCCCGGATATTCACATGTTCCGTCATCCGCTGCCCGATCCCGCCGGGACGACACCCTCCCGCAGCAAGGCACAAAAACGGCTGTGGGCAGCCGTACTACCGATATAACCACCGCCCGGTCCCGTTTACGGTAACGACCCCTGGCCCCCGGTCCCTTTTCCCCCGGCCCTCGGCCCTCGGCCCTCGGCCCTTCCCGTTCCGTCACTCCACCCGGTCCGCCCGGTAATACAGCGCGGGGTATTTGGTCTCGCCGCGGCGGACTCTGGTTTTGTGGGATCTGCCGTTGCCGTCCTTTAAAACGTCCTCGGCGAGGGCGATGGCTTTTGTGAGCGCCGTTTGCGGGATGCGGCCGTCCCCGTGGCCGCCGTAGATTTTCGCGTCCCCGGCGAGGGCGAGGGTGCGCCTTGCGCCCTCCAGCCACGTTTTCACCGTTGTGCCGCCGGGGAAGTGCAGTGTGACCATGGGGTTCACGTTATCCCCGGTGAAAAGGGCGCCGGTCATCGAATCCCGGAACACGACGCTGCCCGGCGAATGGCCCGGCGTGAGGACCGTTTCAAGCGTGCGTCCCCCAAGGTCGAAGACCTGCCCGTCGGCAAGCTCCAGGATGCGCGGGGTATAGTCCTTCTGAAACGCGGCGCGGTAGGAGACCCGGTGCGTTTTCTTTTTATATTTATGGCACCACAGGAAATAGAGCCGCGCCGGGGGCTTCAGGTAGCTTTTGCCGCGCTTCAGGTCCGCCGGGTGCAGCCACACCTCCGGGAACCAGACCGCGCCCCCGACGTGGTCCGCGTGGGCGTGGGTGATCAGCACCGTGAGGGGCTTATCCGTCAGGGACTTCACCACGGCGGCAAGGTCCGCCGCGCCAGCCCCGGCGTCGATCAGGGCGGCGCCGGTTTCGCCCTCCACCAAAAAGGCGTTCACAAAATCAAATTCGTTGAGCCGCGTGATCCCGTCGCCGAGATCCTCGATTTCAATATCCGTGCGTCGACGCATGGTCAGTCCTCCCGTTCTGCGGTCGTTTCTGCTTTCATTCTATCTTCTATTTGTGAAGAAAGTATGAAATCCGCGAAATTCGCTTGCAAAGACCGTGTTTTTTCGTGTATCATATAAAAAAAGAAAGAGGTGTCCGAATGTCCCAAGGTACGTTTGACGGCTCCATGCCGCGTCCCGTTCTGGAATACTATCTCTCCCACGCCGCCTCGGCGCAATGGTTCTCCGCCAGCGATACGCTGGACGACGATATCCGCGTGGTGAAGAAAACCGGTCTCAAATTCCTCGGCCGCGCCGCCGGGATCTGGAAGGGCGACCTGCCGGAGGAGGACGATTTCGCGCGCGCGAAAATGGCGGCGGACAAAATGCACGAGGCCGACCCCGAGGTCATTCTGCAGGCGTGCATCTTCGAGGTGGTCTACCGAGAGGATCTGGAATCCGTGCCCGTCCCCGCGTGGGCGTTCGAGGCCTTCGGCCTGCCGGTGGAGGACCGCAACTTCCGCTTCGACGACTGCCTGTTCCCGCCGAACGTGGGCGCGTGGGACAATATGCCCGATATCTCGCGGCAGGAGACCCAGCTTTGGTTCTATTACCGCGGCCGCCGCTATATCGACTGCGGGTACGAGGCCTTCCACATGGGGCAGATCCATCTGTACGCCGCGTTCGATAAGGGCTACGCCGGCATCGGCAAGGTCATCGGCATGCTGCGGGACTACGGCAAACAGCACGCCCGCCGCCACAAGGTCCTGTTCGACGCGCATTCGCACTCGCTGGTCGTGAACGGGGTGAGCCTGTTGGACTATAACGCCATGCCCTTTACCCGCTGGCCGTTCCCGGACCGTCCCGGCGAAAAGCTTGCCCTTGTGCGCGAAGGCAAATCCGGCGGCGGCGTCTCCCCCGAGGGCGTGTATGAAAAAGCCCTGCCGTTTTTGTATGAGTACGATAACTGGGGCGGACGGGATCACTGGGCCTATGAGCATCAGACCTATGCCGAGCGCGCCTGGAACCAGTGGTGGGGCGGCGACCAGATCTCGTGGTTCGCCTCGCAGCCCGAAGAAGAACGCAACAAATTCCTCGACTATACCTTCAAATGGACGGCGGTCAACAACCCCGACGGCTTCTTCGCCTTCCCGCTCATGCGCGGCATCGGCGTCGGCGGCGACGGGCAGGACCACGTCTATAAGCTCAACAACAGGTCCGCCGCCTGCCCCGAGGGCTACTCGCAGGAGGACGAAGCCGCCCGCCTGCTGCACATGGGCTACGGCGCGTACCGGGACCTCGCGAACCCCTCCGACCTGCTGGACTTCGGCGGCAGGGACGTGGACGACCCCGAAACCGGCGTGCGCTACCCCGAAAAGGTGGTGCTCTACGGCTCCTTCCAGCCCTACGTCGGCGCGAACGAGAACGACTCCAATTCCGAGATCACCCGCATGTATGATATCGGGGACGGCAAATACGCCCTCGCCTTCGTCATGCCCTTCGCCGGGACCTATGACTTCGGCGTGTCCACGTGGGGGACGCTTTCCGCCTGCGTGTGCCGGACCCACCGCTTCCCCTATTCCGGCGCCGGAGGCAAAAGCCCCCTCGTGATCGAGCAGGACAACACCGTGGTGCGCGTCGTGTTCAATATCCGCACGCTGGAGATCACGGTGGAAACGCGCGCGTAAACGCGATTGCATGAACATTCACAGCAGGGACCCGGGTCGGCGGGTCCCTGTTTTTTTGCCGTCCCGGTGCGGAAGGCGGCGGGATTTTGAACGGTTTTTCGGCGTTTTGTCAAATTACACAAACAAAAACAACAATATTTGTACAGAAAACCGAATCCCGGATTCTTGAAAAACAGGGGATTTGCTGATAGAATAATACTGTATATTTATATACTGTTAAAGGAGTGTGCTAACGATGAAACACCGAACCGATTCTGTCCGGCGTATGCCTCCCGCAAAGCGTGTGCTTGCGGCCGCGCTGTCGCTGCTGATGGCGTTCTCCATGCTGCCCCTGCTGGCGGGGATCCTGATTTTGCCTGTCAGCGCGAGCGTGACGACCGAGACCGATCTGCCGACGTTTACGTTTTACGTCCCGGAGACGCTGTATCTGAAACCCTCGGACAATAAAACCGTGCAGTATTACGTGGACCGCGGGCAGAGCGTGGGCGGCGGGCTGACCCAAAGCGCAGCGGATACGGACGGCTCCGTCTATTTTAAATGCGACGGCGCCACCTCCGTGAATAGTCTGACTGTCGGCGGCGCTTCCTTCACCCTGAGCGCGACCTCCTCCAATACCGGGGAGCTGAAAGCCACCGCGACCGGCGGTTCTCTGGCGGCGGCCATCTCGATGAACACCACCACGCTGGTTTCGTGGACCGTCGGCTTTATCTATAATGGAAATCAGTATTACGCCACGGCGTATTCCACCGCCTACGCGCCCAACCGCAACGTGACGGCGATGGGAGTTACGGGATACGACGATAACAACTATGAAGCATTCGCGTCCGGCCTAATCTATATTCAGGGGGCACAGACGACGGATACCGCGTCGGTTGTTTACCGCGATTCCAGTTCCGAGCATTCTTTTAGATACCAGAATGTTTCCGGCAGCAGGATGCTGGATCCTCTCGTCAGCGGCGTTTCTGATCCGAGCAAGACCAATCCGCACGATTACGGCAGCACCGGTTCCACATTTACCGGAGCGACCGATTCTTGTTCTTTTTGTCACTGCGTAAGGAAAGATTCTTATGACGGCGACGGAGACTGGGTCATACACGTTGACTGCAACCGCACGCCGGCGGATATCGTTGTGGATACGTCCCGGTATTCCAACACCAACCAAATCCCGAACCTGAGGCTGCGCCTGATTGTTACGGACTTGTCTTACAGTTATTGGGGCGGCGGTTCTACAGATTCAAGAAGGAACTGGTATGTTTCCGATGCGACAAGCGCGGTATCCAATCCCAACGATCTCAGCCGCGCAGCATTGAACATTACCGGTGATTACAACGGCAGTACTACCGTGGATCTCATGACGCATTCCCGTTGGAAAAAGGATAATTTCTGCAAACTGCTGTATGGCGAAAGCGGAACCGGCGTCGGTACCGTTTTGGGGAGCAGCGGCAGCGGCAGTACCACCTCCGGAAACAACGCACGAGAAGGACAGGCCTATAACGAAGCAATCAGCTGTGCGCTTTCCGGTTCAGGGAATACCTACATCCGGTATTTCAGATACGGCGTATGCGCCAATAAAGGTTCTTGCTGGCCTATGTCTACGGGTATGGTTCTCCTCAGAATCACCACGGTCAACAAGACCAGCCTGCGCAATCTGGTCAATGAATGCGTCGGCCAGTACATGAACGGGTATTACACCGATGCCTCGTGGAATGCGTATAACACCGCGCTGCAGAGTGCCTGCACCGCGCTCGGCAATCCCGCAGCGGACGCCTCCGCGATCTCCACGGCCGAAACGAATCTTAACAGCGCCAAAGCCGCGCTTGTGCGCGGCACCGGCACCGCAACCGTGACGCATAAGAGCTCCACCGGCGCGACCATCGCGACCGAGACCGAGACCTATTCCTACGGCGACACCGTGACCGTCGCCGCAAACAGCTATAACGGCTATACCTACGTGTCCGCCGATCCCGCCGAGACCACCAAAAAGAACGTGAAGACGGATACCGTGAGCTGGACCCTGACCTATGATCCGATCGAGTACGGGATCACCTACGACCTCGGCGGCGGGTCCGACCCCGGCAACCCCGCGAGCTATAACGTTGAAACGGCGGCCTTCGTGCTGCTGCCGCCGACCTGGGAGGGACACAACTTCCTCGGCTGGTCCGGCACCGGCATCAACGGGACCTCCACCTCCGTGCTGATCCCGAAGGGCAGCTACGGCGACAGAAGCTACGTCGCCCACTGGGAGGCCCAGACCTTCACCGTGACCTTCAAGGATTGGGACGACAACGTGCTGGATACCCAGACCGTGGAATACGGGCAGAACGCCGTGCCGCCCACGCTGCCGGAAAAGGCGCCCGATGCGGCGGGGCACTATATCGTCAACAATTGGGCCGGGTATACCAACATCAAGCAGGATACCGTTGTCACGGCGACATACCGCACCTTCCAGCACCAGCGCGTGCCGGATCCCGCCGTGCCCGCCACCTGTACCGAAACCGGTCTCAGCTCCGGCGTTCACTGCTCCACCTGCGGCTATGTGATCATGGCGCAGCTCGAAACGCCCGTCAACCCCAATAACCATGATTACAGCGTTTTTGTCCGTCACGAGGACGCGACCTGCGTGGCGGGCGGCTACGACGTTTATAAGTGCTCCCGCTGCGGCGCCGAAACGAACCTGAACGTGACCGACCCGGATCCCAACGCGCACGACTTCAGCGTGCTTGTGGAAACGGTGGCGCCCACCTGCTCCGCGGGCGGCTACGACGTTTACAAGTGCTCTCGCTGCGACGCCACGACCCACCTGCACGAAACGCCCGCCGATCCCAGCCGGCATAATTTCAGCGTGTACGTGGAGACCGTGCCCGCGACCTGTGTGGCCGGCGGCTACGACGTTTATAAATGCGCGTACTGCGACGCCACGACCCACAAGAACGAGACCCAGATCAATCCCAACGCGCATGACTTCAGCGTGTATGTGGAAACCGTGCCCGCGACCTGCGTGGCCGGCGGCTACGACGTTTACAAGTGCTCCCGCTGCGACGCGACCACCGAGAAGAACAACACCGAGATCAACGCGAACAACCACGATTTCACCGTGTATGTGGAGACCGTTGCCGCGACCTGCGTGGCGGGCGGCTACGACGTCTATAAGTGCTCTCGCTGCGACGCCACGACGCATCAGAACGAAACGCCCGTGAATCCCAACGCGCACGACTTCAGCGTGTACGTGGAGACCGTGACCCCCACCTGCGTGGCGGGCGGCTATGATACCTACAAGTGCTCCCGCTGCGACGCGACGACGCGCAAGAACGAGACCCTGATCGATCCCGACGCGCATGATTTCAGCGTGTTTGTGGAGCGGATCGCACCCACCTGCGTGGCGGGCGGCTATGATACCTACAAGTGCTCCCGCTGCGACGCGACGACGCATAAGAACGAGACCGAAATCGACCCCGACGCGCACGAC
>CACZGD010000076.1 GCA_902780565.1 Oscillospiraceae bacterium | reverse complement strand
GCCCTTGTTGGTCACGGCGACCACCGCCTTTGTCTATGAAAAGCTGGGGCGGCAGGGACGCGCCGAAAACCGCTGCCTCGTCTGCTTCCCCACGAAGACCGGCGGGAGCTATCATACGGACGATGCCGGGCGCGTCTGGCGCGTGTATAACCACATCGAGCACGCGCGGTCCTACGATCTGCTCACTGACCCGACCCTGTTTTATAAGACCGCCAAGGGCTTCGGGGAATACGCGAACCTGCTTGCCGACTTCCCGATGGAGCGGCTCGGCGAAACGATCCCGAACTTCCACCACACCGCGAAGCGGTACGAGACCTTCCTTGCCGCCGTCGATGCAAACAAGAGCGGGCGCGCCGGGACCTGCGCCCCGGAGATCGCCTTTGTGAAGGCGCGCGCGGACGTGACGCACGCGATCACGGACCTGCTCGAAAACGGCAGCCTGCCCTTGCGTGTGACGCATAACGACACAAAGCTCAACAATATCATGTTTGATATCGACACAAACGAGCCGGTCTGCGTAGTGGATCTGGATACCGTGATGCCCGGCTCCTGCCTCTATGACTTCGGGGACGCGATCCGCTCCGGCGCCGCCACCGCCGCCGAGGACGAAAAGGACCTCACGAAGGTCCACGTGGACCTTGCCCTGTACGAAGCCTACGTCAAGGGCTTTCTGGAGACGGCGGGAAATACCCTGACCGCCGCCGAGATCGACAACCTGCCCCTTGGCGCAAAGGTCATCACGCTGGAATGCGGTATGCGCTTTCTGACGGATTACCTCGACGGGGACGTCTATTTCCGCACGACCTACCCCACGCAGAATCTTGACCGCTGCCGGACGCAGTTCGCCCTTGTGAAGGACATGGAGGCAAAGTGGGACGAGCTGCGCGCGATCGTAGAACGGCAAAGATAAGCCGCGCGCGGCGCGGCGGGTACGCGGGGGCACGGGTACGCGGGAGGCGGATCCGGAATCGCGGGACCCGCCCTTCTGCATGGATGAATACGGATTGCGGGATGCTTCGGCGTCCCGCTTTGTTTTACAGAAAACCCATCAAGCGCCTGTCCCCACCGGTCCCACCTGAAAAGGAGAATCCGCAAAAAAAAATCAACATCCGGTAAAATGAAAAATCCTGTGGGACCTGTGGGGCCTGTGGGACCGGCGGGACCCGGGCACGAATGAGAGAACGTGCGTGTTACTACAGTTACTACAGTTACAACCGAAAAAGGGTAAAAAAATAAAAAAGATTTTTATATCTTCGATGATTTTATGTAGTAACAGTAGTAACAGTAGTAACAGTAGTAACAGTCGTATCGATCAAAAAAAGACGGGGCGCTTTCGCGTCCCGTCGTCGGCGTATGGCCGTTATTCGTAATACGTGGCGATCAGGTTTTCCACCGTTTCCCCTCGATCTTGCCGGAATTGTCGGTATCGGCGGCAAGGCGGGCGACGGGGTCGAGCGTTTCAAGCTCCAGCGCGGCGCGCAGGATGATCCTCGCGTCGTTGGCGCTCACGCTGCCGTCGCCGTCGGCGTCGCCGAGGACGATCGGATCGATCTTCGTTTCCACCGTCTCGCCGCAAACGGTGCAGGTCCTGGTCCATGCGCCGGCTGTTGTGAAGGTGGGCTGCACGGTGATTTCACCGGCGTCCAGCGTATGCGCGCCCGCGGCGGCAAACGTGCTGCGGTAGCCCTCGCCGCACACGGCGCAAAGGGTCAGGGATCTGCCTTCCTCACTGCAGGTGGCAGCGGTGGTTCTGGAGCCGCCGGGAGTGTGGGCGGTCTGCGGCAGCGCCTTCATGTGCAGAATCTTGCGGCAGTCGGTGCAGTAGTCGGTGATCATGCCGATCGCGCTGCAGGTGGCGGGGATGTTCTCCACGGCCTTCACGTGCTCCTTGCCGGGGTGCTGGTCCACGTAATAGAAGTCTGCCTCCAGCACCTTCATGCACTTGGTGCAGTAGGTCAGAATCGTGCCGCCGGACTGCTTGCAGGCAAGCTCGGTCAGCTCGGTCAGGTCCCTGAGGCGGGACGCGTAATCGGCCGTCACGGTGTCGCCCGCGTCAATGCTGCGGTCCAGCAGGCGCACGGCGGTCTTCGGTTCACAGGTGTGGGTGCTGATCGGCACCGGCTCGGTGGCGAGCACCATGCCGCAGTCCGTGCACAGGCGCTCCCTTTCACCGGGGGCAAGGCACGTTGCCGCCTTGATGGTGATCCACTCGCCGGGAGTGTGGTCGCCGAACTCGTCTCCGGGCTCCGGCTCCGGCTCGGGCTCAGGCTCCGGTTCCGGCTCGGGATCGGGCTTGACCGGGTGCACGATCGGCGTACCGGCGACAAGCGCGGGCAGATCCACGTAGCAGACGGACAGGTCGATGTAGCCGTCGTAGCCCGCGACCTCGCCGTAGGGCGTGTACTGCCACATATCATAGTCGCCGTCCCAGCCGCAGCGGCTCACGCCGTAATGCGCGATCCAGAAGGAGCGCCCCTCCAGCACGGCGGGATCGATCAGGTTTTCGATGTAATTCTTGTTGCAGTAAATGCCGGGGTAGTAACCGGCCTCCGCGATCCGGTTGCAGAACGCGTCCACCACGGCGGTGCAGACCTCGCCGCCCGCGCGCTCGTGCTGATAGTCCCACGAGGGACCTTCCGAATAGTCCTCGATATCGATATATACGGGCATGTCCAGCTCGCAGTTGTATTTGTGCAGGCGGTCGATCACGAAATCCGCCTCCTCCACGGCCTCGGCCTCGCTCAGGGCGTAGGAGAAGAAGTAAACGCCCACGTGCATCCCGGCGGCCTTGGCTGCCGTGTAGTATTCCAAAAAGCGGTCGTCGTCGTAAAGCGCCTTGGCGGAGGAATAGCCGCGCCCGCCGATGCGGATGATCACGCCCAGCACGTTGTCGTCAACAAAGCGGTCCCAATGGAAGGCCTCGGGCGAATTCCACTTGGAAATATCCGCCACCAGCATTTCCTCGGGCTTATAGGCGTCCGGCTTATAGGTGCAGTAGCCGAGGTGGCACCAGCCGACCGTGCCGTTGTAGTTCACCTTGCCCCACGCGCCGTGGACCTCGGTCACGTTCAGGGTCGTGCCCTTGGGCATGGTGAGCAGGCGGGTCGAATTTTCGTCCCAGCTCACGCGCAGATTCAGCGCGTAGCCGGTCACGTAGCGCCCGGTGCGGTAGCCCGTGGTGTTGGAGCCGTAGTCGGGGCTTGCGAAGCCCACGAGCCTGGGGTCGCCGATGCGGTAGCTTGTGGCCTCCACGTGGCTGGAGTAGTTGCCCTCCACGAGATAGATGGTGTCGTCCGTCACCGCGGTTACAAGGCCCACGTGGCTGATGTTATACACCGAATAGGTATAGCTGAAAAAGGCGATGTCGCCGGGCAGGGGAGGCCCGTCCTCCGCGTCGTGGTATTGGCCGCGCGACTCGTAATAGTTTTTCAGGGAGTTGGAGGAGCCGTCCTTCGGGATGATCTCGGTGGAGATCCCCGCCTGCTTGGCGCACCACACGATGAACGCGCCGCACCACGCCATATAGGGGAAGCCGAAATCGTCGCCGTATTTCGTGTAGCCGTCGCTGCCCTGGTAATAGCCCACCTGCGTGGTCGCCACGCCGATGATATCCAGCACGCCGTCTCCTGTCAGTTCGTAATCCACGTCATATGGATCCGCAAACGCCGGGGTGATGAGCGAAACCGCAAGCAGCACCGCCAGCAGCAGGCTCAGGACCCGCTTTCCCGATAATCGTTGTTTCATAGGTACCTTCCTTATCTTTTTATCCGACGTCATCTTATCAAAATCCTCTGAAATCGTCCTGTAACGGACGGTAGGGAGCCCCGGTTGACAAACCGTCATACTTCCTTATTTTCAATCATACCACACCGTTTCGGAATATGAAAGTGTAAATTTTTGGGATACTGTAATCATTTGTCATTTTTGTTGAAAATGCCGAAAAACCCTTGCACCCATTGGGAAAAATCACGGAAGGAACCCTGCGGTTTGCCGAAAACAAGCGCAGAAAGGGTGATGTTGGGAAATAAAGGGCGAAGGGCCGGGGGCCGAGGGGCCGGGCTTTGCCCGGTGGGTGCGCGGGGGTAAAAATGAAAAGTTAAAAAAGAAAAAAGAAAAGTTTCGGGACCTGCGGTCGGTATTTGCAAAAAAGATCTGAGCGGTTCAGGCGCAGAGGGAGGATGCCGGAATGCATGGGAACGCCCACGTTGTCTACACTGTCTACACTGTCCACACCGAAAATGAGAAGGCTGCGAATAATAACAAACGGAAGAAAAAATACAAAAATATGTGTAGACAGTGTAGACAGTGTAGACAATAATAAAGTGTCGACAATACTGTAAGATTAATATTAGAATTAATATATATTTACATATTTTATTTACATATTTGCATATCAGATTCGGGGCGGGGATTCGGGACAAGCTCGCGGTTTTATCGTCGAGCCCCCCTGCAAAAAACGCCGTCCTGTTCCGGATCCGCCGACCATTATGATCCCCGCGCCCACGCCGCTGCGCGCAAACTCCCCCTTGCGTTTTTCCCTTTCGTCCGTTATAATACCATATATCAAAAGGGGGGACGCAGATGAAGCGCATGGTGATCGGGGTGCTGGCGCACGTGGACGCTGGGAAGACGACCTTGACGGAGGCGCTGCTGTACACCGCGGGGAACCTGAAGAAGCGCGGGCGCGTGGATCACGGGGATTCGTTTCTGGATACGGACGCCATCGAGCGCAGCCGGGGGATCACGATTTTGTCGAAGCAGGCGCTCCTCTCCCTGCCGGAGGCGGACTTCACGCTGCTGGACACGCCTGGACACGTGGATTTTTCCGCCGAAACGGAGCGCACGCTGGGCGTGCTGGACGCGGCGATATTGGTCATTTCCGGCACGGACGGGGTGCAGAGCCACACGAAGACGCTTTGGGACCTGCTGACGCGATACAAGGTGCCCACGTTCCTGTTCGTCAACAAAACGGACCTGCCGGGCGTGGACAGGGCGGGCCTGCTTTCGCTGCTCAAGCGCCGCCTCTCGCCCGCCGTGACGGATTTTTCGCAGCCGACAAGCGCCGCGTTTTACGAGGACGCCGCCCTGTCCGACGAAGCGCTGCTGACGGAATATGAGGAGATCGGCGTCCTGACCGTCCCCGCCGTCGCCGCCGCCGTGATGCGCCGCGCCCTGTTCCCCTGCTTTTTCGGCTCCGCCCTGAAGCTGGACGGCGTGGACGCGTTTTTAACGGGGCTTTCCGCCTATACCCTGCAGCCCCCGGTCGGGGATGCCTTCGGCGCGCAGGTCTTCAAGACCGTGGCGGATAAGACCGGCGGCGCGCTGACCTTTCTGAAGGTGACGGGCGGCAAACTGTCCGTGCGCGATTTTATTGACCATCCGAAAAACGTGAACGGCGAAAAGGTGGCGGCCATCCGCCTGTATTCCGGGGAAAAGTTCACCACGACGGAGGTCCTGCTGCCCGGGCAGGTGGGCGCTGTGACGGGGCTTTCGTTTGCCGCCCCCGGGGACGCGTTCGGGACCGCCGCCGCCATCCGGCAGCCGCTGCTGCTGCCGGTGCTGCATTTCACCGTCACGCCCGGGGAGGGCGTGGATCTGCACAGGGCACTGTCCGATCTGAGGACGCTGGAGCGTGAGGACCCCGCCCTTGGGGTCGCGGTGGATCCCGCCTCCCATCTGCCCACGGTGCGGCTGATGGGCAGCGTGCAGGCGGAGGTCCTGCAGCGCAGGATCAGGGACCGTTTCGGTTGGGACGCCGCTTTCACGCGCGGCGGCGTGCTCTACCGCGAGACGATCAAGTCCCCTGTGGAGGGCGTGGGGCATTTTGAGCCGCTGCGGCACTATGCTGAAGTGCATCTGCTTCTGAAACCCTTGGAACGCGGCGCGGGACTGCGCTTTCGCGCCGATTGCCGCACGGACGACCTGGACCTGAACTGGCAGCGCCTGATCCTGACGCACCTGTATGAGCGCACGCACGTGGGCGTGCTGACCGGCAGCCCCATTACGGACATGGAGATCGTCCTTGCCTCCGGCCGCGCCCACGAAAAGCATACGGAGGGCGGCGACTTCCGGCAGGCCACCTACCGCGCCGTGCGGCAGGGACTGATGAAGGCCGAAAGCCTGCTGCTGGAGCCGATCTACGCGTTCACGGTCGAGGTCCCCGCCGCCTTGGTGGGCCGCGTGCTGACGGATGTGCAGCGCGCCGGGGGGACCGCAGAGCCGCCCGAACAGCTTGGGGACAGCGCCGTCGTGCGCGGCACGGCGCCCGTGTCGTCCTTCTGCGACTATGCCGAGACCCTGCGTTCCTTCACGCGCGGGGCGGGTCGGCTGACTCTTGCCTTCGGGGGCTACGCGCCCTGTCACGAGCCCGAAGCCGTGATCGCCGCCGCGGGCTACGACCCCGAGGCGGACGTGGAGAACCCCGCCGATTCGGTTTTCTGCTCCCACGGCGCGGGGCACACCGTGAAATGGAACGAGGTGGAGGCGCACATGCATCTGCCCTCCGCCCTGTCAAAGCCGAAGCCGGTTTCGGCACCCGCAGCGGACGGGGACTTCGTCCCCAAGGCACGCCGCCGTCCCGACGGGCGCGACGACCTGTTCGCCCTCGACAAGGAGCTCATGCAGATCTTCGAGCGCACCTACGGCAAGGTCAAAAACCGCGCAGACGCGTTCAATCTGCATACCGCGCCGGTAAAAACGCCGAAGGAAAAGCCCTATAAAAGCGACCCGAAGTACCTCGGGAAGGAATATCTGCTGGTGGACGGCTACAACGTCATCTTCGCGTGGGACCATCTGAGAAAGCTCTCGGAATCGTCGCTGGCCGACGCCCGCGAGGCGCTGACCCGCCTGCTCGGGAATTACCGGGGGTATAAGGGGAACGAGGTCATCCTTGTGTTCGACGCCTACCGCGTGAAGGGGAACGTGCGCGAGGTGGAGCGGACCGCCGGCATCAGCGTGGTCTATACCAAGGAGGCCGAGACCGCCGACACCTATATCGAAAAGACCAGCCACGAGCTCGCCAAAAACTATAAGGTCCGCGTTGTGACAGGAGACACCATGGAGCAGATCATCATTCTCGGCAACGGGGCGCTTCGCGTCAGCCCCGACGCGTTCTACGACGAGGTGCTGCAGACGGAACGGGAGATCCGGGAAATCACCGGGTGAGCCGGGCAAAGCGCGGCGGTATTGAACGCTGGGTGTCGGATGTCGGATGTCGGGACCTGCGGTCAGTATTATAAGCCGGGCACGGGAAAGAAATGAAAGGATAAAAGAGAAATAGATAGATTTGACCCATATTTCCCCTGATTTACGACATCAAAAAAACAAAACGGGACGTTTCTCGCGTCCCGTTTTCAGATGTTTAACGTCCCGTTTTTCGCCGTTACCAGCGGTTCTCCACGTACTCGCAGAAGGCGTACATATCCTTGATCTCGAGCACGGTGCCGTCGTCGAGGGTGACGGTCCCGGACCAGAGGCCGTGGACCTGATGGGAGTGCATGCGCATGACGAGGGCGTTGGTATCCGAATGGTGATCGTAGAAGGGCTTCATGGTCAGATTGAAGCGCCCGTCCTCGGAGATGAAGTGCCAGGGCTCCATATACTTATCCGGCTTCGGGAAGGTCTCCACGTCCACGGCGCCGAACTTGTGCGCCTTGCCGTCGTAGAAAATGCAGGTCTCGGTGGCGTTGGATTCGTCGCCGATCCCCCAGGTGATCTCAAAGCCGAACAGGTGCTTGTTGCCGTCCTTGTCCTTGAGCCACGTCGAGCCGTTGCCCCAATACCAGACGAGGGCGTAGGGGGTGTTCACACGGCCCCAGTCGAGCACGGCGAAGGTATCCTCCTTCGAGAACTCATAGGTCGCGTTCGCGGTTTTGAACGTGCCGGAGACCGGCATGCAGTTCTGCTTCGTGGTCATGAAATAGCGGTCCGGGAAGCCCTTGAAGGGCAGGACCGTGGTGATGTTCTCAAGCCCGGGGGCGATCTCCATCTCGAAATCGCACTCCACGGCGCCCTTTTTGAAATAAAGGGTGCGCTTCGTCTCCTCCGTCACGACGCGGAACTCGGCGCCGCCGACGGTCAGGTCCACCACATTCGGCACGTCGCCCTTCGGGGGCAGCACGTATTTATCCTTGCCGCCGAGGAACAGACCCATGCCGGTGGACAGGGTCTTGCCGTTGCGCAGGTCCACCAGCACCGCGCTGGCGTAGCCGCCGAGGGAGATGTTCGCAAAGCTGATCTGCACCATGTATTTGCCGTTGGAGAGCTGATAGAAATCCCACTCCTTGCGGCGCAGCTCCTTGCCGACAGCCTTGCGGTCGTAGTCGAACACGTTGTGCCGCGCCCAGCCCGCGGCGAGCAGCTTGCCGTTCTCTCCCAGAAGCTGCGTGGGCTCGGTGTATTCCTTCTGAAGGCTCTTTTGGTCCCAGTCCTGCCAGCCTTTGTATGTCTTTTCCATAATACGACCCCATTTCCGAACAAATTTTGGTAATTTTATAATATCACGCCCATTCTCCCGCGTCAAGTTCAAGGACGAAAATTCACACAATTTACATAAAATACACAGAATCGTCATAATTGGATGGTATCATTAACAATGAGGAATCAGCAGCCTGATTCCGTGATGCAAAAATGGATGATTCCTGATCTGGAAAGGAGCCCAACTTATGTACAATTCTCACGAATACCTCGTCCGCTGCGGCGATAAGACTTTCGAGGAGCTGCCCTTTGACGGCGGCGACAGCTTTTGCCTGTGCCAGAGCTTTTACGTGCCCCTGTACCATAAGACCTATGAGACCGTCGGCAAGCAGGAGATCCCCTTCGGCGAGCTCGCCATGAAGACCTTCGATCTGTTCGGCGGGAAGTACAAAAAAGTCGGTATGGTCCTCTCCCCGCAGATCAGCGTGCGCATGGTGCAGATGGCGCGCTCCGCCCGCTTCAAGGACCTGACCGTCACGGATAGCTGCGAGGTCTTTGAGGAGGACCCCGCCGTGCAGTTCGCCGCCATGACCCTGCGCATGGCGGACGGCACCAACATCGTGCTGTTCCGCGGCACGGACGATTCCGTGATCGGCTGGAAGGAGGATCTGGATATCCTCGTCAAGCGCGGCATGCCCTCCCATCAGCTTGCGGTCGATTATCTCGAAAAGACCGCGAAGAATTACGACGGGGAGATCATTATCTGCGGGCATTCCAAGGGCGGCAACCTTGCCCTGTACGCGGCGCTCGCCTGCAGGCAGGAGACCCGCGACCGCATCCGCAAGCTCTATAACCTCGAGGGACCGGGCTTCCATAACTACGAGCTTTACGCCACGAAGGCCTATCTCGACATCCTGCCGAAGTATGAGCATCTGGTGCCCACCGCCTCCTTCGTCGGCATGATGCTCGCGCACGACAACGACTTCAAGGTCGTCAAAAACGCCATGCACCTCGGGCCGCTCCAGCACGACCTCTCCTTCTGGCAGATCGAGGGCAGCGCCCCCGCTTACGCCAAGGGGCTTTCGCTGCAGGGCAAGCTCAACAACGCCTTCCTCAAGCGCCTGACCGCGATCATCCCGGAGCAGTATTACGATTCCATCGAAAAGGTCGCCAGCGGGCTTGTCAAGGGCATGGGCCAGCTCTATCTCACCGGACTCGTCCAGAACCTCGGCTCCTCCGTCAAGGGCGTCGTCGCCGCGTGGCGTGCGCTGGACCCCAGCGTCCGGCAGGATTTCCGTACCGCCTTCAAGGGGACGCCCGGCGCCGTCGTCGGCGCGGTCAGGGACGTGGCAAAGCCCGCCCCTGAAAAAGCCCCCGCCGAAGCCGAAGCCGCGCCCGCAGAAGCCGCGCCCGCAATGGCGTAAGACCGCGCTCTGCGCGGAAAAACGAAAAGGGAAGCAGTGTTTCTTCTTTTCGCGTTTTTATCCGGTTTTTTCATCTGGATTTTAAGATTCCGATCTAATATCATAACAGAGGAAGAGAACACAACAGAAAGGAAGCCACTCTATGAAACGCGTGATTCCCATTTTACTGATCCTGACGCTGACCCTTGCGGTCCTGCTGCCCGCGTGCGGGAGACGGAATTCCGAGATGTACGCCAACTCCACGACCGAGACGACAAGCGCCCCGGTCACGCTGCCAAGCGCCCCCACGATGCCGGAGGTGAGCCTGCCCACCGCCGGGACCATGCCGAGCACCACGCTGCCGGAATCCACGGTCCCCTCGACGGTCCCGTCTACGGTTCCGTCCACCGTGCCGTCCACGCTTCCGTCCACGGCGCCGGTCACAGAAGCGACCACCGCAACGCCCGCCGGTCCCGAGACCTGGAGCAAGGAGCAGATCGTGGCTTACGTTTCCAACGCCGTGAACATGACGAAAGCCTATACCGGCGCGCTGACGGTGGACCATGTGCAGAAATTCACCTTCAACGTGGACTCCATTTCCCCGAATCTGCCGCTGGTGCAGAATTTCGCGCAGAGCGTGATCAACGGCGTGCTCAAGGGCGATCAGGAGACCCTGACCTTCAACGGCGGCTACGCCGTCAACGGCGACGGTGAGACCGTGCCGATCCTGCTGCCCAAACGGCAGGGCTTCGTGCTGCCTGCCGAGGGCGTTCTTTCCGCCGCCGCTGCCCAGAGCGGTGAAAACGTGATCGTGGACCTCACCCTTGTGCCGGAGACCGGTACGCTGACCTCCTTCCCGCCCTATAATTCCGGCGCCATCGGCTACCTCAATGCCGACAAGCTGGATATCTCCCTCTTCACGATCGAGAAGTTCAACGTCTCCTACCCCGGTTCCACCATCCGCTTCACGATCGGCGCGAACGGCTACGTCCTTTCCGCCGTCTATCACACGCCCGTCGCAATCGACGCTTCCGGCAAGGTCGCCCTTGTCTCCGGCGGATTCCAGTCCTCCGGCGCCAGCGACGAGACCTGGACGCTGCGTTGGTAAGCGCGACGCGCAGCCCTGCGGGCGCACGGGAACGCAATGCGAAAGGCAGGACGCGAAACGCATGATCGCTTGACCTGCTGTCGGTATGCATAACAACAAAAACGGGATGCCGCTGCGGCATCCCGTTTTTTATCCCTATCATACTTCTCTCTTATCGTTCCGTTCCGATCCCGTGTCCCCGCCGCGCTGTGCGCGGCTGTTATTTCCCGCAGCCGCAGTGGGAATTCACCACAGGCGGATCGCCGGGGGCGGCGCCGTCGGCCTCGGGCGGGAAGAACTCGTTGACCGGGAAGGCGATGCGGCGGAAGGCGTCGCAGGGGTCCTCGGTCCCGTAATCGCATTCCTTGGTGGGCATGCAGAACTCGCAGGCGGGGATCAGGAGCTGCACGTCGCGCTCCAGCCGCACAATGGTGAACAGCCCGATCGTGACCCGTGCGGTCCTGCCGCCGTCCTGCAGCAGCATTTCGCCGCCGAAGCGGGCTTTGACCGCCTCCGGGATGCGCGTCACGGTCCCGAGGCTCCCGCAGCAGTCGGCGGGGTCGCAGATGGACGCGTCCAGCGGGATCGGCGTCGCGACCTGGATCCTGGCTCTGGGCGACGTGACCGCCATGGGATTCTGCGCGTCCACCGTCGGCGCGTATTCGGAGGAGAAGACCTTCACGCTGCCGTCCGCGCCGTAGAGGATGCTCTTTTTGGTATAGACCGACAGCCCGTGGACGTTCACGGGCGCGGCGGCGGGGGACGTGTAAACGTCCAGCTCCACGTCGAAGAAATAGGTTGCGTCAACCGAATAGTACCCCGTGGAGAAGGGGACCTTCTCGATCTCCGAAAAGACGTTGATCACGTCGCAGGAACGGCAGCGCACGCTCAGCGCGCTCTCCAGTACGCTTTGCCCGTCCTCGGTGAAATAGACCCGCAGGTCAGACAGACAGTCGCGGTCCGCGCACGAATCGTACACCCGCGCCGTGTCGATGCACACCGCCTCCGGCTTCCCCGGCCGGCAGTTGTTGGAACAGGATTCCGGCATAAAAAGACCTCCCGAAAAGTATTGAAATCCGAAAACTTCAGTACATTGTATGCGGGAGGGAATAGAACGTGCGCGGCTTGCAGCGCTGCGTTTTGTTGTGTTACGTCAGGTCGACCGTGATCTTTTCTCCGCCCCGTTCCCGGCTTTCCTCGGCCTTGAACACGGTCAGGTGCCCGGCGACGGAGTTTTCGATGGCGGTACAGGAGATGGACTGCTCGCCCGTGCGCAGGTATCGGATGAAGTCCGCGGTCAGGTTGTCGTCCCCGCCGCCGTGACCCTCCTCGCCGACCGCGGACAGGTCCACGGTCTCCTCGGTGAAGCCCTCTTTCGCGTCCGCCTCGATCAGGGAGACGGTGAACTTGTTTTCCTCAAACACGCCCTTCAGCTCGCCCTTCGTGCCGGTGACGTGGATGGGACGCTGACTTTTCGCCGCGCCGCCGACCAGATTAAAGGTCCCGGTCGCGCCGGAGCGGAAGTTCACGAGCACGGACTGGTGGTCCACGACGTTGTTGCCGCATTTGTAAATGCAGCGGTTATAGGGGTTGCCGTTTATGAAGGAGTCGATGCGGTCCTGCTCGGTCTGGTCCTTTTTGTGCTCCAGGTCCGCCCAGGCATAGCAGGTCCAGCGGTCCGGGTGCCCGAGGTAGATCTTTTTCGCGGAATAGCGGCATTCATCCACCAGCGGGCAGTCCACGGTGCAGCGCGTGCCGGCGTTCGCGGGCGCGTTTTCGGGCTTGAACTGAAAGATGGAGCCGACGGAGGAGACGCTGACGGGCAGATCCGGCTGCATGAGCCACATCATGACGTCGATATCGTGGCAGGACTTCGCCAGCAGCATACCGGTGTGCGAGACGTTGGAATTCGCCCACTTGCCCCGCACGTAGGAGGTGGAGAGATGATGGTAGCTGACGTGCTCCGCCATCTGGACGTTCAGGATCTCGCCGAGCTGCCCGGAGAGGACGCGCCGCTTGATCTCCATATAAAACGGGGAATAGCGCAGCACGTGGCAGATCATGACCTTGCTGCCGTTCTTTTCGATCACGGCAAGCAGCCTGCGCATTTCGTCCTCGCTCACGGCGAAGGGCTTTTCGAGCAGCATATCGTAGCCCTTTTCGAGCAGCGGGACGCTGGTTTCGTAATGCTGATGGTCCATGGTGCCGTTGATCACGGCGTCGGCAAAGCGCGGCACGGCGGCCAGCGCGGCGGCGTTCTCAAAGCAATGCGCTTCGTCAAAGCCGTATTTTTCCCGGCACATCTTCCGGCGTTCCGGGTCGGGGTCCGCGATCCCGACGATCTTCAGCTCGTCCGGATGCTTCAGGGAATAATCCGCGTAGATCACCGCGCGGTGTCCGCCGCCCACGATGACGGCGGTAATGGGGGAATTTGACATGGGGTTGCCTTTCGCTTTTATGATGTTGGATGTTTTGTGTTGGATGTTGGATGTCGG
>CACZGD010000075.1 GCA_902780565.1 Oscillospiraceae bacterium | reverse complement strand
GTGTTTCAGCATTGGCGTTACCCGTTCTTTCCGTCAAAATCCGTGATCACGAACACATCCGTCAGGACGGAAATATCTACGTCCGGCGCGACGAGCGCGTAAGCGGAAATGTCGCTTTCGGAATTGACCACGCGCGTGACCTTGCCGATAAAAAGGTCCCGCGGGCAGACGCCGCCGACGCCGGACGTGCAGACCACGCCGCCCGTGACGACGGGCGTGGTGCGCGGCAGCCCGGAGATGCGGATCACGCCCTCCTCCGTCAGCGCGGCTTCGGACTCGGTATAGCAGTCCTCCCGCGTGCGGATCTCATACGCCGCAACGCTGACCTCCGGGTGAAAAACGGTAAAGACTGTTGCGGTCTTCGGCGTTGTTTCACGCACGATGCCCAGCAGATTCTTCCCGTAGATCACGGGATCGTTGACGCTGACGCCATCGTCCGACCCGACGCTGAGCGTGAACGTCATAAAAACGTCCGTCGCGTCGCGCATCAGTATGCCGGCGGGCACGAAGGCGTAATCCGGGTGCTCCGATTTGATATCCAGAAACGCTTCATAAGCGGAAAGCTTGTGCTTCGTGCGTTCGTAATCGATCAGGTCCTCCTTCAGGCTTTCCTTTTCCTCCTGCAGGCGGGAGATCTCCTCGAGATAGCTGTTCGCCCCGCGAAAATCCGCGTCCAAAAAGGAAACATGATCCTTCAGGAATTCCGCCGCGGCGTTCAGGGGCTTCAGGACGATACTGACCGCTTTCGTCAGCGGCGCGCTGCCCTCCGGCTCGATTCCCGCAACGAAAACGCCCAGCAGAAGAGACGCCAGGATCACGATACAGATCTTGAATTTAAAGCTTTTGAAAAAATGACGCATGGCTTACTTTTCAGGCTTTCTTCTCAGATTGAGGATATCGCGGTTCAGACAGATGGCCGTGCCGGTTGCGACGCAGTCCGTCGGCTCCTCGGCGATATGCGCGGGCATGCCGGTCTTTTCAGTCAGCAGCCGGTCGATCCCTCGCAGGAGCGCGCCGCCGCCGGTCAAAAGAATCCCGGAATCCATGATATCCGCCGCAAGCTCCGGCGGGGTCTTCTCGAGCGTCAGACGTACGTTTTCCACGATCTGGCTCACGGGGTCCGTCAGCGCAAGGCGAATGTCCTCGCTTGTGACCTCAATATTCTTCGGCAGCCCGTCGATCAGCCCTCTGCCGCGCACGTCGATCGCACCCTCGCCCTCATACGGGGCGGCGGATCCGATGGTGATCTTGAGCTCCTCGGCGGTGCGTTCGCCGATGAGCACGTTATAGGTCTTTCTGATATACTGCACGATCGAATCGTCGAACATGTCGCCGGCAACGCGGATGCTGCGGGAGCTGACAATGTCCCCGAGCGAGATCACGGCGACCTCGGTCGTGCCGCCGCCGATATCCACGATCATGCTGCCCCTCGGCTCCGTCACGGAAACGCCGGCGCCGATCGCGGCAGCCATGGGTTCTTCGATCAGACTGACGTAACGCGCGCCTGCGGAAACCGCCGCGTCGTGCACGGCTTTGCGTTCGACCTCGGTAACGCCGGAGGGGATGCAGATCATGACGCGGGCGCGTGCAAGGGGAGAGGAGGCCATCGCCTTTTTGATGAACTGCCGCAGCATTTCCGCGGTGGTGCCGAAATCGGCGATCACGCCGTCCTTGATCGGACGCACGGCAACGATGGAGCCGGGCGTCCGGCCGATCATCTCTTTTGCTTCGTTTCCTACCGCGACCACGCGCTTTTCGCCGGAGCCGACCGCCACGGCGACAACGGAGGGCTCCCGGATCAGGATCCCCTTGTTGCGGACACAGATCAGGGTGTTGGAGGTCCCGAGATCGATGCCGATATCCTGTGAAAATAGCATTCTATGTCATCCTTTATTTTATTATTAATATACAGAGTAAGTATATCACGCCTGAATGGAATCCGTCAAGCCCCAACGGAAATATTTTTGCGGGTCCTGCGCCTTGCGGGCGTTTTGTTCGTATCCGTTACCGTTTCATGCGGTAATCGGTACCTTCACGCCTTACGGACCTGTAACTTGACCCTGTGCTCCCGGTGTGTTATATTGTGTTCAAGACGAGAGATCGTCGCGGGGAAGGCGTCGAAGCCCCGATTCGGCAGCGGGCGCCTTTCCCCGAATTCAGGAAAGGAGAACGAATGATGGAACTGAAATATATTGTCGGCGCGCTGTTTTTCGCGGCTGCTGCCGGCGGCGTTGCGCTTGCGGTGCGCACCTTTCGTCAGAGCCGCAGAAAGAGCGGCGCGACGTATGTGATCCTCGCGGTTCTGGCATTCCTTCTTCTTGCGACCGTGCCCATGAGCATTCACACGATCGACACCGGTGAGGTCGCCGTGGTCAAGGTCCTTGGGGAAGCGAAATACGTCCGTCCCGCGGGCACGCACTTTGATTTCTGGCTGACGAACACCTATCAGACCTACGACGCGAAAGTTCAGAACGTGGATATCACGACGAACACCTATTCGTCCGACGCGCAGACCATGGACGTGCAGATGACGATCCAGTATCAGATCATGAGCGATAAGGTTGTGGAGATCGCGCGGCAGTACGGCTCGCTGGATTTGCTGGAAAACCGCATCAAATCCATCTCTATCGAAAAGACGAAGGCCGTGCTGTCGGCTCATAAGGCGATGGATATCATCGCGGATCGCGCGGCCATGTCCCCGGCAGTCGAAAAAACGATCAAGGACGCGATCGATGAGAACTTTTTTGTGGACGTGACAGCGGTTGTGCTGACGAATATCGATTTCTCCGACGCGTTTGAGAACGCGGTCGAGGAAAAAATGATTGCGGAGCAGAAGCAGCTCAAGGCGGCGTATGAGAACCAGACCAAGGTCGAAAAGAGCGAAGCGGACGCCAAAGCCCGCCTGATCGATGCGGACGCCGAAGCAAAGGCAAAGCTCATTGAAGCGGAGGCGGAGGCCGAAGCCAACCGCCTGCTTGAGGAATCCCTGACGGATCAGATCCTGCGTCAGAGATATCTTGAAAAATGGGACGGCGTGCTGCCGAACACCGTAGCCGGAACGGACGCCACGCTCCTGCTGCCCGCCGCGGACTGATTGCTCCGCGCGGCGTATGCATAAAAAATACCCTTTCGTCACGATTCGCGCGAAAGGGTATTTTTCTGTGTCATCGGATCTGCTCGGGCGGGATCAGCGCCGGGTCGTACATGACCTTGGAGTGATTTTCCAGAATCAGTTCTTTTTTCATGGTCTTTCCGGTCTTTTTACCGATCGTGAGTTTATAGACCTTGGAATTCCGGAAGTAATCCTCTCCCTCTTTGCTGAAATGGTGATCCTCCTCGATGAGTTCATAGCGGTAGGGATTATCCTGTGCGCTGCGCAGCTCGCCGTGCAGCTCCTCCTCGTCCGTCCAGACCAAAAGCTGCACGTCCGCAGTCCCGGTGTTCTTGAACCGGTAATCCACATAGTTATAGGAAACGGAGGTCCCGGTCCCGAAGGGGACACGGCGCCGTTCATCCGGGAACAGCGCGTCGGAGTGATGGTGCAGCTCGGTGACTTCCAGCGGCGAGTGCAGGACCATATAATGGATCAGGTTCCCCATCTGGCACAGTCCGCCGCCGACGCCGGAGCCGACCTTGCCGTGTTCAATGTAAAGCCCCTCCAGATAGCCCTTTCTTGCGGAGGGCTTGCCGACGGTGAGCCAGAAGGAAAAGATCTCGCCCGGATGGATGATGGTCCCGTTGATCCGCTCGCAGGCAAGGCGAAGGTTCGTGCGTTTATTCTCCTGCATCCGCAGGTCCACGCCCGCCAGACGGCGAATGATGACGGAGGAATGCTCCGTCCACAGACAGGGGAGCGGCTGCGGATTTTTCGCGCGGGCTATGGCTTCTTTGGAAAACTGATTTTGCAGGGTACGTTTCAGCTTTTCCTTCTTGACGGACAGCGCGTATGCCCACGGACCGCGCTCACAAAACAGTTTCTTTGCCATTTTTCTTCCTCTTTCAATGCTTTCTTCAGAACAAAAACGCCCCTGAATGTGTTGCAGGGGCGCTTCTGATTCTTTTTTTACATCAACTCGCTGCGAATGAACTCCATGCACTCCTTCAGATTCATGATCTTCGGAACGGGGTAGAGCGGATTGCCTTCCTTCAGCGCGCGCTTTGCGATCAGCGGCACGTCCTCGTCCTTGATGAAGTCGAACTTTTCGGGGATGTTCATTTTGCGGTTGAGCTCGCGGACCTTCGCCTTGAACAGCAGGGCCTTCTGGTGACGGTCGAGATGGTTAGTGTTCAGCTCCGCCGCGTCGGCAAGCTTTGCAAGGCTCTTTTCGGCAGATTTGCCGTAGAACTCAAGCATGTGGGGCAGGATCACGGCGTTGGCAAGCCCGTGCGGCGTGCCGTACATGCCGCCGAGGTTATGCGCGATGGAGTGAACGTAGCCGACGTAGGCGCGCGTAAAGGCGATGCCGGCGTAATAGGACGCGATCAGCATGTTGCCTCTTGCCTCAAGATTCTTGCCGTTTTCATATGCCTCCAGCAGGTTCTCGAAAATCAGATTCGTAGCTTTTTCGGCTGCTGCGCGGGTGTTTCTCGTGTTGGAATGCCCGATATAGGCTTCCACCGCGTGGGTCAGCGCATCCATACCGGTGGTGGAGGTGATGTGCTTCGGCAGACCGACGGTCAGCTCGGGGTCGAGCACTGCCACGATCGGGCGCAGACGCGGGTCGTTGATTGCGTTCTTTTCGTGCGTCTCGGGATTGGAAACGACGGCGGCGATGGTGGTCTCGCTGCCGGTACCGGCCGTGGTGGGAACCGCGAACAGCGGCGGGATCTTCTTAAGGACCTTGAGCTGGCCGCGCATCTGGGGCACGGTCTTGTTCGGACGGGCGACGCGTGCGCCGCAGGCCTTGGCGCAGTCCATGGGGGAGCCGCCGCCGAAGGCGACGATGCCGTTGCAGTTCGCGGCCTTATACATATTCAGCGCCTGCTCGATGTTATTGATCGTGGGATTCGGCTGCACGCCGTCGTATACGGTGTAGTTGATGCCCTCCGCCTTCAGCGCCTCAAACAGCCCGTCCAGCAGGTGCAGGTTCATAAGCCCCTTGTCTGTGACGACCAGCACGGTGGTCACGCCCTTTGCCTTGATCGCCGCGGGCAGAAGCTTCACGCTGCCAGGCCCCTTGATGAGCTCCGGCTCGGACCAGTCCAGAAAGTTAACGCCGATTTTAAGCGCTTTCTGATAAGCTCTGCAATAAGCATGATACAGAATCGACATTCTATGATCTCCTTTTTTCAATGGTACTTGAATATTATAAACGAATTATTAACGAAATGCAATAGAAAATAAACAAATTAAAAAGATCTCGTAAGCAGATGCCATTGATTTTAACAAAAATGATACGAAAAATGCTGTATGCGCTCTGTATTCTCCGCGAAAAAAGGTTTGTGCCTGTATGGAAAAGGATCCCTCGACATTCGGAGAGATCCTTTATGCTGTTCTTCTTTAATTGCTTTTTCAGATTTTCTTCAAAACGAGCATGTTCCAGCTCATGGGAGCCAGCATGGTCCTCAGTGTTTTGTCTTCCACCTGACCGGGTGCTTTTTCGATCGGGGCAACGTTCTGCGCGTCGGCGGTGTTCACGGCCTCCGGGTCGCACCCCTCCAGCGCCACGTGGCGCACAGGCGTGAAGCCCTCAAAATCGAGCAGCTTCGTTTCCAGCTCGATGGGATCCTTCAGATCGCGGTTGACGGCAAAGATCGCGACTTCGCTTCCGTCGTCGGAGATCGTCGCGGCCGTGTCCACGTGCGGTACGTTCTGATACCAGCGGGTATCGTATTCCGAGCCCTCAAAAATACCCTGCAGCGCCTGCCCTCTGCCGTACTTCGACGCATAGTAGAAGGGATAGAAAATCGTCTGCTTCCACGCCTTCCCGTCGTTTTCGGTCATGATGGGCGCAATGACGTTGACAAGCTGCGCAAGGCAGGCGACCTTCACCCTGTCCGCGTGGCGCAGGATCGCGTTCAGCATTTCCCCGGCGACCAGCGCGTCCGCGAAGTTGTAGATGTCCTCCAGAATATGGGGCGCCACGCTCCATTTCTCAAAGGGCGCGCCGTGGGAGTGATACCAGACGTTCCACTCGTCAAAGGAGATGTTGATCTGTTTTTTCGCGTGGCGCTTGCCCTGCACGTAGTCCAGCGCGGCGACGACGCTTCGGATAAAACGCTCGGTCTCCACGCCCTTCGCAAGGAAGTTCTCGAGATAATTGTCGGAATTCGAGTGATACTGATGCATGGAAACGTAGTCCACGTGATCGTACGCGAGATCCAGCGTGGTGGTCTCCCATTCGCCGAAGGTCTTCATGCCATAGGAGGAGGACCCGCAGAGCACCGTTTCGATGGTGGGGTCGGTCCACTTCATGAGCTTCGCCGCTTCGTTCGCGGTCTTGCCGTAGTCCACGGCGTCCTTATGGCACATCTGCCAGGGACCGTCCATTTCGTTGCCGAGGCACCAGAGCTTGACGCCGTAGGGCTCGGGGCTGCCGTTTTTACGCCGCAGATCGCTCCAGTAGGTGCCGCCGGGATGGTTGCAGTATTCCACGAGATTGCGCGCTTCCTCCGGACCGCGTGTGCCGAGATTTACAGCCATCATGGGCTCGATCCCGGTCGTTTGACACCACTTCATGAATTCGTCGGTGCCGAAGGTGTTCGGCTCCGTGGTGCCCCACGCAAGCTCCAGCCGCTTTGGGCGTTTTTCAACGGGTCCGACGCCGTCCTCCCAGTTATAGCCGGAAACAAAGTTGCCGCCGGGGTAGCGGACGAGCGGCACGCCGAGCTCTTTAATCAGGGCGTTCACGTCCGTGCGGAAGCCGTTCTCGTCGGCAGCGGGATGGCCGGGCTCGTAAATGCCGCCGTAGACGGCGCGGCCCAGATGCTCGATGAAGGATCCGTAGACCCGCTTGTCGATCTGCCCGACCTTGTAGGCGGAGCAAAGCGTCAGTTTTGCGTATTTCATAAAACTCTCCTTTTTGGGGAAATTATTTTTCATAAAGCTTCAGTTTCCGTAAATGAACGTCCTGATCGCCTCGATATTTTTATCGAAATCAACAGCCAGGACCATCATGCCGGAAACGGTTTCGTCCCACCATGCGCCGTCCGCGGGAATCTGCTGCTGCTGCGTACCGTTTCCGAGGCAGGGCAGGATCTTCATGCCGAGCCCGAGCAGCTCCTTCTGCGGGATCGAGCTTTCCACCGCGCCCAGAACGGAACGCGCCAGCTTTAGCAATTTGAACAGCCCGGTGGATTTTGCCTTCTGGAAGATCAGGGACAGAACCTCCCGCTGCCGCGCTGTCCGCTGGAAATCCGACTGTCCCTTGCGGATGCGGCAGTACTGCAGCGCCTGGTCGCCGTTCAGGTGGATATTCTTCCCGGGCTGAAGCTTTACGCCCTCGATCGCGAGCGCGGCGCTCTCCGTGTCGTCGATCTCCGGCACGGTCACGCCGTCCAGACCGTCCACAAGCAAACGGAAAATATCGTATCCGATCTTGACGTAACCGTCGATGCGGATCCTGAAATTGCTCTCGATCGTATCCACGGTCAGTCCGGGGCCTTCGTACGCGCAGGCGTGGGTCAGCTTCGTAAAACCGTAGCCCGGCACGTCCACGTACATGTCGCGCATGAAGGAGGTCAGCTTCAGGGTATTGTGCTTTTTGTCGATCGAAAGCAGGATCATGGAGTCGGATCGTGTGGAGGCCTCCGCGTCCGCCGTGTCGATCCCGATCAGCAGGATATTCGTCACGTCGTCTGTGTGCATCAGACCTGTCGGATCTGTTTTGTGCACGAGCGTGACGCTCTCATACTCCTTTGTGACGTAGGCGTACGCCCAATATGCCGCGCCTGCGGCAAGCAGGGCAAGAACAAGGAGCACGCAAAACAGTTTCAGCAGAATATGCCGTTTTTTCTTTTCCTTCGTTTCCATATTTTTTTATTCTCTTCCTTTCCTGCGTTTCATTTTATATGAACCTGCACAAAAAAACAAGCCCCAATTTGTAAAAATCATAGGATTGTCTATCAAAATTTATTTAAAATATCTTGAAATTTCCGCAACATTTTACTATAATGTATTCCATAATCACGAAATATGCGGAGTTGGATCATGTTAGGTAAAATGGTTAGAGTGAAAGTGACCAAACCGTGCAATTATTTCGATCACCGCAGTGGGATCCGCTATCTCATCAACTACGGTATTGCCGAGGTCCAGGGCGAACGTCGTGCGTTTGTGCTCGGTGCGTATATCCTCGGCGTCAGTCACCCTGTCAGAGTGTTTGAAGGAAAAATAATTGCCATCCTGCATTACAAGGCGGAACGCAGGATGATTCTGGTTGTCGCACCCAAAAACATGCGAAGGATCAATTATGAGATCAGCGACGTGCTGGCCTTCGCTGAGGACCCCGAACAGTATACGATCGAATGCCTGTACGAGCATTCCTGCGGCGCGGTGGTCTTCCGGAAAATCTTTTCGGAATATCGTTTCCTCCTGATCAAAAATAAGCGTTCCAGCAACTGGGGCTTCCCGAAAGGGCACATGGAACGCGGCGAAACGATGGAGGACACGGCGAAGCGCGAGGTATTGGAGGAGACCGGGATACATATAGATATCCTGAAAGATTTTTGTTATGAATCCCGCTATAAGATCGGCAACAAGATCGAAAAGCGGGTGGACGTTTTCCTGGCGACAACGACGGACACCCAGACCGTCATTCAAAAGGAAGAGGTCGACGATTATATCTGGCTCAGATACGACGCGGCCATGCAGACGCTCAAGTTCGATAACGACAAGGAGATCCTTGGGCAGGCGCATGCGCACATGCTGTCGGTTCTGGGCGCGGACGAAGGAGAAGAGAACGCAACATGACGGAACAAATTGCCCAATGGTTCGCGGGGCTCTCGCAGGGGAGCCGCCTGTTTGATTATCTGATCACCTTTATCGTTTCCTGTCTGCCGATCCTCGAATGCAGGGGCGGCATGATCGTGGCGGGGCTGCGGAACGTCCCGGCGTGGCAGGCGTTTTTGATCTGCTATATCGGCAACATCCTGCCGATCCCGTTTATTCTTCTGTTTATCAAAAAGATCTTCGCATTTATGAAAAAGAATAACATTCTCAAGGGCTTCATCGAGAAGCTGGAGGGAAAAACGGCGAAGAATCAGGATAAAGTGCTGCGCTATAAGCAATGGGGATTGCTCGCGTTCGTTGCGATCCCGCTTCCCGGTACGGGCGGCTGGACCGGCTCCCTGTTTGCGGCGCTGCTGAACATCGATTTCAAAAAAGCCTTTCCCATCATCGCGCTCGGCGTCCTGATCGCGGAGATCATCATGTTCGTGCTGGTTTACGTGATCGGCGGCGCATTCGCGCAGTACTTCCTGGGGTCCGAGGCAACGACCGCGGCCGAAACGGCAACGGCGTTCATTTCGCAGTCCCTGCTCAGGGCAGGCTGCTTCTGAGGTGAAACTCTATGAGCGATCCATCCAATCATCCGCAGTCCGGCGGCATCGCTTTCGGCGGCGGAACGGGCAACGATTTTGTCCGGGAGTTTGAAGAAGCGCGCGACGCGGCGCTGGAGTCCGGCAATACGGACGGTATGATCCGGGAGGAGATCCTCTCGATCCGTCCGCACGGCACGGAGGCGAAGTCGGAGGAATTTGTTCTGCCGGATTTCGATCCCGACGTGAAGCCGGATGAGCCGCAGCCGACCGGGGACGTTCCGATGAACGATCCTTCCGCGAAGCAGGATAATACCGAGCGCCCGTATACGGGCTTCCGTCTGCCGGAGGATATCGCGTCCTTCGCATTTCTCGGCGCGTCGGCCGCACGCGCGGCGGAATCGTCCGACGTGTCAGCCCCCGTGCCTGCCATGCCGTCCGACGGGGACTTCCTGTTCGATCCGGCGGCTGAAGAGCCGGAAGGCGAGCTCCCTGACGACGAGGAAGAGGAGGAGGACGAGAAGCCGCGCGGCTTCAAAGGGCTGTTCTCCGAAAACGCGTTCCTGACCACGACCACGCTGATCCTCGGCGGGATCTGCGCTGCGTTTACCGTTGTGTTCATCGTCACGCTGTTCATGCGGGATATGATGTTCTCTAACGTGCTTGCGCTGCCCCTGACAGGCTTAAACGTGACGTATACGTTCAAGTCCGCGCTGATGCCGCTGCTGAAGGTCCTTCTGTATCTCGTCCCGTTTGCGGCGATCTTTTTCGGCGCGGCGCTGATCGTCACGGACAAGCTGGGGCAGCATTACGGCAAAAAGATGCTGGTGGTGATCGTTATTCTGCTGCTGATCGCGGTCGGCTGCACGGCGTTCGATATGTCCTATTCGCATCTTTTGTTCTGAAAGCGCTTGACAAACGTCAAAAAAACATTATAATAAACCATATCAAAAGCCCATGACGGGAAAGAGTAGGCGCTGCGGCGTGTGCAGAGAGCGGTCGGCAGGTGCAAGACCGCGGCAAAGCGCGCTGAATACGTCCCCGAGGCGCGCACCGAACCCTTTAGGCAGTAGGCTGCGACGGCAGGCGACCGTTATCTCACGCCGGAGTCCTTGACTCACAGAGGGTGTTTTTGCGAGAAAACGCCGAAAAAAGGTGGTAACACGGGTCACGCCGTCCTTTTATCATGAAAAGGACGGCGTCTTTTTTTTGCCGTCCGAGCAAAACAGGAGGAAATGACATGCAAATCTACGAAGAACTCAAGCAGCGCGGTCTGATCGCGCAGGTCACGAACGAAGAGGAGATCCGGGAGATGGTCAACGCCGGCAAGGCGACGTTCTACATCGGCTTTGACTGCACGGCGGATTCCCTGACGGCCGGGCATTTTATGGCGCTCACGCTCATGAAGCGGCTGCAGATGGCCGGCAACAAGCCCATTGCGCTCATCGGCGGCGGAACCACCATGATCGGCGACCCCTCCGGGCGCACGGATATGCGCAAAATGCTCACGCGCGCAGATATCGACCATAACGCGGAATGCTTCAAGCGGCAGATGGAAAGGTTTATTGAATTCGGTCCCGGCAAGGCGGAGATGGTCAATAACGCGGACTGGCTGCTGGATCTCAATTACGTGGAGCTGCTGCGCGAGATCGGCGCCTGCTTCTCTGTGAACAACATGCTGCGCGCGGAGTGCTATAAGCAGCGCATGGAGCGCGGACTCAGCTTTTTTGAGTTCAACTACATGATCATGCAGAGCTATGATTTTTATTATCTGTTCCAGCACAAAAACTGCAATATGCAGTTCGGCGGCGACGACCAGTGGAGCAACATGCTCGGCGGCACGGAGCTGATCCGTAAGAAGCTGGGCAAGGACGCGCACGCCATGACCATCACGCTGCTCACGGACTCGCAGGGCAAAAAGATGGGCAAGACTGCGGGCAACGCTGTCTGGCTTGATCCGGACAAGACCAGCCCCTATGATTTTTATCAGTATTGGCGCAACGTCGGCGACGCGGACGTGCTCAAATGCATCCGCATGCTGACCTTCCTGCCGATCGAACAGATCAACGAAATGTCGTCCTGGGAAGGCGCGCAGCTCAACACCGCAAAGGAGATCCTTGCCTTTGAGCTGACGAAAATGGTTCATGGCGAGGAGGAAGCCGCAAAGGCGCAGTCCGCAGCCAAGAGCCTGTTTGTTTCCGGCGGTGACAACGCGCCCGAGGCGCCGCTGAACGTGGATGATTTCACAGACGGCGAGATCGACGTTCTGTCGATCCTTGTGAAGACCGGGCTTGCCGCTTCCAGAAGCGAAGCGCGCCGCGCTGTGGAACAGGGCGGCGTCAGCGTGGACGGCGAAAAGATCGCCGACCTTAAAAAGACCTTCCCGCAGGACGCCTTCCGTGAAGGTCTGCTGATCAGGAAGGGAAAAAAGAGCTTCAAGAAAGCGATCCTGAAATAAACCGTATTATGTTGACGGGGACGTCGGTCAGACCGGCGTCCCCGTTTTTTTGGCGCTTTAGCAAGAAAAAAACCACCAGCTCTGCTGGTGGAGTAAAAAATCTTTAGATAAAAGAAAACCTCCTGTGATAGAATAGAAGCGGG
>CACZGD010000074.1 GCA_902780565.1 Oscillospiraceae bacterium | reverse complement strand
GTTCTCCTTTGGCTGGTTGGTTTTGTGTGGTAACTTAATTATACCATACCAAAGTCTGAACTTCTCTTTTTTTTGGTTCACATCATTTTACATCATACAAAAGATATGAAAAAAACTTGATTTCCCTATTTATATTTCCGTTTATCTATGTTATAATATATTGATTCAGTCTGTATAAAAGGAAACAAAAACGATGTTTATTGATTACGCGAAGATCAAGGTGAAGGCCGGGAACGGCGGCAACGGCGCCGTGGCGTTTCACCGGGAAAAGTACATCGCCTCCGGCGGGCCGGACGGCGGCGACGGCGGCAAGGGCGGCGACGTGGTCTTTCAGGCGGACGACCACCTGTCCACGCTGGCGGATTTCCGCTACAAGTCCAAATATACCGCCGAAAACGGTGCGAACGGCTCCGGCAACCGCAAGACCGGCAAAAGCGGCAAGGACCTTGTGATCAGGGTCCCGCGCGGGACCATCATCAAGGAAGCGGAATCCGGGGTCGTGCTGGCGGATATCTCCGGCGACGAGCCCTTTGTGTGCGCCAAGGGCGGCAAGGGCGGCTGGGGCAACCAGCATTTTGCGAATTCGACGCGGCAGACGCCCCGCTTCTCGCGCGACGGCTATCCCGGCGAAAGCTGGGAGGTCATTCTGGAACTCAAACTCCTGGCGGACGTGGGTCTGCTCGGCTACCCGAACGTGGGCAAATCCACCCTCATTTCCGTGGTCAGTGAGGCAAAGCCCGTCATCGCGGACTACCACTTCACCACCATCACCCCGGTGCTGGGCGTGGTGCGCATGGACGAGGAGACCAGCTTCGTGATGGCGGATATCCCGGGGCTGATCGAAGGCGCGAACGAGGGCGTCGGGCTCGGCCACCGCTTTTTGCGGCACGTGGAGCGCTGCCGTATGCTGGTCCATATCGTGGACGTGGCGGGCAGCGAGGGCAGAGACCCCGTGCAGGATTTCATCACGATCAACGAAGAGCTGAAAAAGTTCGATCCCGCTCTTGCCGAATGCCCCCAGATCGTGGCGGGCAACAAGATCGACATGGCGACGGACGAGCAGCGCGAGGCCTTCCGCGCCTACATCACCGGGCTCGGGCTGCAGTATTTCGAGATCTGCGCCCCGATCGCCGAGGGCACGCAGGAGCTGATCAACGCCGTGGCGGCAAAGCTGTCCACCCTGCCGCCCGTAAAGCGCTATGAAGCGGAGCCCATCCCGATGGAGGTGCTGGAGAAGCAGAAGGCGGACACCGGCTTCAAGGTCACGCGCGACGGCGACGATTTTTACGTCGAGGCCGAATGGCTGCTCAAGATCCTCAACAAGACCGATATGGACGACTACGAAAGCCTGCAATACTTCCAGAGAGTGCTGGAGTCCAGCGGCATCCTCGCGGCGCTCGTGGAGCGCGGCATCAAGGAGGGCGACAACGTGATCATCTATGATCTGGAGTTCGAGTATGTTCCGTAAAAAGGCCAGAAAAGCGGACCCTGCGGCATCCTCGCCCTCGCCCGTGCGCCCGGTTTCCCCGGACCCCGCGTTTCGCTCGCTTGCCGACGGGCTTTCGCAGGCGGACCTTGCCGGGATGAACGGCCTGTCCCTCGCGTTCTTCGGGGACGCGGTGTGGGAGCTGCTGGCGCGCCGGCAGGTGCTTGTCAACGAAAAGGGCAGGCCGCAGGCGCTGCATAAAAAAACGATCGGCTATGTGAACGCCGCGTTTCAGGCAAGGGCGGGGGAGACGCTTTTGCCTCTTCTGACGGACGACGAGCGCGCCGCGTTCCTGCGCGGGCGCAACGCCAGCCCCGGGCACACGCCCCGGAACCAGAAGACCGCGGACTATCACAAGGCGACGGGGCTGGAGGCCCTGTTCGGCTGGTTATATCTCACGGGGCAGACGGACCGCCTGACGGCGCTGTTTGCCCGGATCCTTGAGGAAGAAAAGCTGCATGAAGAAGATCAAAATCTATAAACCCACCGGCGAGCAGGTCAAGACCTTCATGCTGGACGCGTTTTTCAGCGTGGTCGGCTGCGTGATCTACGCCGCGTCGGTGCTGTATTTCGTCGATCCCATGAAGTTCGTGCCCGGGGGACTCACCACCCTCGGCATGATCCTGCACCATTATCTGCACCCGATCCTGCCGTTTCTCGGCATCGGCGCCTACACGTTCATGCTCAACGTTCCGCTGTTTCTGATGGCGCTGAAAATGCTCGGGCTGGAATTCACCGCCAAAACCGCGGCCGTGGCGGGCGTGATGTCCCTGTCGCTGGACGTGGTGGACAGGCTGTTCACCAAATACGACCTGCATTACGCGGCGGGGGACGAAAAGCTGCTGGCGGCGCTGTTCGGCGGGCTGTTCTGCGGCATCGGGCTCGGGCTCGTGTTCTCCCGCGGGGTGACCACCGGCGGCACGGATATCATCATGCGGCTGGTCAAGCTCCGCTTCCCGCATCTGACCATGGGCAAGCTCATGCTGATCGTCGACGTCACGATCCTGCTCATGGCGGGTCTTGTGTACGGCAGCATGGAGACCGTGCTGTTTTCCATGATCGTGGTGTTCATGGACTCCATGGGTGTGGACTATGTGCTCAAGGGCCGCTCGGATTCCAAAATGCTGCTGATCGTGACCGATAACTACGACGACGTGCGCGTGGATATCATGAGCGAGGTGGACCGGGGCGTGACCCTGCTGGAGGCAACCGGCGGCTATACCTGCGAGCCCAAGCGCGTGCTGATGACGGTCGTGCGCGCCCCCGAGGTCATCCGCGTGCGGCGCATCGTCGCCCGTTACGATCCCCATCCGTTCATCATCGTCACCGACTCCGAGGAGGTCCTCGGCGAAGGCTTCAAATCGCATAAGGAAACGATGTAAGAGAGGTCCGACTATGAAACAGAAAAAAACGCACATCCGCAATTTCTGCATTATCGCCCACATCGACCACGGCAAGTCCACGCTGGCGGACCGGCTGCTGGAGCTGACGGATTCCGTCTCGAAGCGCGAAATGCAGCAGCAGGTGCTTGACAATATGGATATCGAAAAGGAGCGCGGCATCACGATCAAGGCGCGGGCGGTCACGCTCAACTACGAGGCCGCCGACGGCGAGACCTATGAGCTCAACCTGATCGACACGCCCGGGCACGTGGACTTCAACTACGAGGTCTCGCGTTCGCTTGCCGCGTGCGACGGCGCGGTGCTGATCGTGGACGCGACCCAGGGGGTCGAGGCGCAGACGCTGGGCAACACGTATCTGGCGCTTGATCACGATCTGGAGCTGGTGCCCGTGATCAACAAGATCGACCTGCCCGCCGCCGACCCCGACCGCGTGTGCGCGGACGTGGAGGAGATCATCGGCCTCGACTGCAGCGAAGCGCCCCGCATCTCCGCCAAGACCGGCGAGAACGTGCCCGCGGTGCTGGAAAGCATCGTCAAAAACATCCCCTGTCCGGAGGGGGACGACGACGCGCCGCTGCGCGCCCTGGTCTTCGACTCCGTTTACGACAACTACAAGGGCGTTATCGTGTACGTGCGCGTGATGGACGGCACCCTGAAGGCCGGGGATACCATGAAGATGATGGCGACCGGGGCGAAGTACACGGTCGTGGAGGTCGGGCGCATGCGCGCCCTGACGCTGGAGCCGTGCGAGGAGCTGCACGCCGGGGAAGTCGGCTACATCACCGCCTCCATCAAGAGCGTGGTGGACGCCCGCGTGGGCGACACCGTGACCAAGGTCGAAAACGAGGCGCTCTCGCCCCTGCCCGGCTACAAAAAAGTCAACCCCATGGTGTTCTGCGGCGTGTACCCCGCCGACGGCGCGGATTACGAGGCGCTGCGCGAAGCGCTGGAAAAGCTGCAGCTCAACGACGCCTCCCTCTCCTTTGAGCCCGAAACCTCCGGCGCGCTCGGCTTCGGCTTCCGCTGCGGCTTTCTGGGGCTGCTGCACCTCGAGATCATTCAGGAGCGGCTGGAGCGCGAATACGACCTCGACCTCGTCACCACGGTGCCGAGCGTGGTCTATAAGATCTATCTCAACGACGGCAGCATGGTGGAGATCTCGAACCCCACCAACTACCCGGACCCCGGCACGATCCAGTACAGCGAGGAGCCCGTCACCGACGCGCACATCTATTCCCCGCCGGAGTACGTGGGCGTGATCATGGACCTGTGTCAGGAGCGGCGCGGGACCTTCAAAAACATGGACTACATCTCCAAGGACCGCGTGGATATCCACTACATCCTGCCCCTGAACGAGATCATTTACGACTTCTTCGACGCCCTCAAGTCCCGCACGCGGGGCTACGGCTCGTTTGACTATGAATTAAAGGGCTACGAGCGCTCGAACCTTGTCAAGCTCGACGTGCTTCTGAACGGCGACCTGATCGACGCGCTTTCCTTCATCATCCACGCGGACAAGGCCTATCCCCGCGCCCGCAAGATCGCAGAAAAGCTGAAGGATAATATCCCGCGCCAGATGTTCGAGATCCCGGTGCAGATCGCCATCGGCGGCAAGGTCATCGCGCGCGAGACCATCAAGGCCATGCGCAAGGACGTGCTTGCGAAATGCTACGGCGGCGACATCACCCGCAAAAAGAAGCTGCTCGAAAAGCAGAAGGAGGGCAAAAAGCGCATGCGCCGCTTCGGCACCGTGGAGGTCCCGCAGGAGGCGTTCATGGCCGTCCTCAAGCTGGACGATGACAAGTAAGCCGCTTTCGCTCTATCTGCATATCCCGTTCTGCGCGTCCAAATGCCCCTATTGCGATTTCTATTCGGGCAGGTACCCGGCGGAAACGAGGGCGGCGTACCTTGCGGCGCTGACGGAGGAGATCCGGACGTTTCGCCGCGCGGCGGCGTTTGTGCCGGAAGGGCTTTCGGACCGGCCGCTGTCCTCCGTCTATTTCGGCGGCGGCACGCCGTCCGTGCTCGGAGCGGCGGCGTTGACCTCTGTTCTGACCGCCGTGCGCGCGCGCTTTTCCCTGCTGCCGGACGCGGAGATCACGATGGAGGCGAACCCCTCCCTGCCCGAACCGGAGGCGTTTTTCGCCGCGCTGGCAAAGGCCGGCGTGAACCGGGTCTCGCTGGGGCTGCAGTCCGCCGTGGAACAGGAGCGCAGAAAGCTCGGCAGGCGGGCAGGCAAACCGCAGATCACGCGCTGCGTCGCCGCGGCAAAGGCCGCCGGGATCCGGGACGTTTCCCTTGACGTGATGCTCGGCGTTCCGTCGCAAACGCGGGAAAGCCTGCTGGAAACGCTGGACTTCGCCCTGTCGCAGCAGCCGACGCACCTGAGCTGCTATCTGCTGAGTCTGGAGCCCGGCACGCCGTTCGACAAAATGCGAGACCGGCTGGACCTGCCGGACGAGGACGCCGCCGCGGATCTCTATCTCCTGACGTGCGGCATGCTGAAAGCGCGCGGTATGCGGCATTACGAAGTCTCGAACTTCTGCTTTGGCGACCGGATCGGGCGGCACAACATGACCTATTGGACCGACGGGGATTACCTTGGCCTCGGTCCCGGGGCGCACTCCTACCTCGCCGGGCGGCGCTTTTATCAGCCGCCGGACCTTGACGGGTTCCTGAACGGCGTCCCGGTATGCGACGAGGGTCCCGGCGGGGACGCCGAAGAGCGCCTGATGCTGCGTCTGAGAACCGATCTCGGCGCGCCTGCGAGCGCCTTCCCGGGCAGGGAAGCGCTGCTGAAAGAACTGGAACGAAACGGCCTGATCACGACCGACGGCGGCACGGTCCGCCTCACGGACCGGGGATTCCTGGTGTCGAACCGCGTGATCGGGGAATTGCTATAAAGGAGAACAGAAAGGACCCCAACATGCTTTTATCCGAAATTGTAAAAGATCTGACCTATACTGCGCGCGCCTTTCACGACTGCGAGATCGACGCGATCGTCTACGATTCGCGCAAGGCCGTGCCCGGATCGCTGTTCGCCGCGCTTACGGGCGCGTATTCCGACGGGCACGATTACGTCAGCGCCGCCTATCTGTCCGGCGCGCGGGTCTTTCTGACCGAGCGGGAGGTCTCGCTCCCGGCGGACGCCGTGGTGCTGGTCACGGCGGATTCCCGCGCCTCTCTTGCCGTGATCGCGGCGGCGTTTTACCGCCACCCCGAAAAGGAACTCAAAATCATCGGCGTCACGGGCACCAAGGGCAAGACCAGCATCGCCGGGATGCTCGGCTCGTGCCTGAACCACGCGGGCGTCAAGTGCGGCACCATCGGGACCGTCGGCGCGTATTACGACGGCAGGATCGAACCGACCCTGAACACCACGCCGGAATCGCTGGAGTGCATGCGCCTGTTCCGGCAGATGCTGGACTGCGGCTGCCGGGCGGTCGTGATGGAGGTCTCCTCCCTCGGGCTCAAAGCCCACCGGGTGGATACGATCCCCTTCGACGCGGCGATCTTCACGAATCTGTCGCCCGACCACATCGGAGGCAAGGAGCACGCCAGCTTCGCGGAATACGCCTATTGGAAAAAGCAGCTCTTTCATAAATGCAAGGTCGCGATCCTGAACGCGGACGACCCCTTCTCCGCCGAGATCGAAAAGGAGATCTCCGCGCCGGTCGTCACCTACGCCCTGCACGCCGAGGCGGACTATACCGCGCGGGAGATCCGTCCCACCCACGGCAAAAACCTGTTCGGGGCGGCGTTCACGCTGGTCACGAAGAACGGGGACTACCCCTGCACCACCTCGGTGCCCGGGCTCTTCTCGGTGGAAAACGCGCTGGCTGCGGTGGCGGTCTGTGACCTGCTCGGCGTGCCGATCGCGGACGTGCAGGCGGGGCTTGCCTCCGCAAGGGTCCTCGGGCGCAACGACTGCGTCGCCGTCCCGGCGGATTACAACGTCATCATCGACTACGCGCACAACGGGCAGAGCTTCCACGCGGTGATCGATACCTTCGCGGCCTTCCCGCACGCCCGCATCATCACGGTCTTCGGCTCGGTCGGCGACCGGGCGCAGCTGAGGCGGCAGGAGGTCGGTCTTATCAGCGGCAAACGCGCGGACCTGAGCATCGTCACGACCGACGACCCGGGGTTTGAGGACCCCAAGGCCATCTGCGAGGAGATCGCGGGCTACGTGCGGCAGGCGGGCGGCGCCTGCCGGGTGATCCCGGACCGCAGACAGGCGGTCTTTGCCGCGCTGGATGAGGCGAAGGCCGGGGATATCGTGCTGATCCTCGGCAAGGGGCACGAGACCGCGCAGAAGGTTCGCGGGGAAAAGGTCCCGTATTCGGACTACGAGACCGTGCGCGACTATTTTCGGAACAGATAAACGGCATTCGGGCTTTCCCGAACGGTGAAGAGAAAGGAAGACACGCTTTGGCATATACATTCAGAGAAGAAAAGGACCTTGCGGCGTTTGAGGCGTTCGTACAGGCAAACGGCGGGCAGTATCTGCAGTCCGTAAAATGGGCAAAGGTGAAGGAGGATAGCTGGGACCCGCTGTTTTACAGCGGCTTTTCCGGTGAGGAGCGCGTGCTGACGGCGCTGGTGCTGGTCCGGCACATTCCCGGCGCGGGCAAGCTCTGGTACTGCCCCGCGGGCGCGGTCTGCGATTATACGGACGGGGAACTCATCAAGGCGTTCGCCGTCTTTATGCAGGGCGAAATGAAAAAGCGCGGGGGTTTTGCCCTGTTCTTCGATCCCTGCGTCATCCTGCGGCTGGATGGGGAAAAGCAGCAGACCGGCGTTGAGACCCACAAGCGTCTGCTTGACGCGGGCTTCACGCTGAATCCCGACGCTTCCAAGTCCATCTATAAGGCGCCGCTGCAGCTCATCCTCCCGCTTGAAGACGAGGCGGGGCAGCGCGTGACGCCCGAAAAGCTGCTTAAGAGCTTCGAGAAGGGCGTGCGGTATTCCGTGCGCGTGGGCGAGAACCGGGGCCTGACCGAGGAGCTGTATACGATCGAGGACGTGGAAAAGCGCCCCGAGATCTTAAAGGAATTCGCCGCCGTGATGCGCGATACCAGCGACCGCAACGACTTCACCGAGCGCGGCAGCGACTATATTAAGCACCTGATGGAGGTCTTCGGGCCAGACGGCATGGATATCATGCTGATCTGCTACGACAAGAAGAAGGACGAGGCGCTGGAAGCCGAACGGCAGGCGAAAAAGGCGGCGCTGGAGGCGGCTCTGCCCACCGCGCCCGAAAAGAAGATCCGCGGCATGAAGGAAGAGATCGAGAGCATCGACAAGCAGCACGAGCATTTTGCCGAGCGCGTCAAGGAGACCGAGGGTATGGGCGACCGCGTCGCCGTCGCCGGGGGACTCACCGTGCATTACGGGGCCATGTCCTCCTGCCTGTTCGGCGGGGCGCTCAACCTCCTGCGCAACAACCTGCGCGCCAGTCACTATTTCAACTTCCGCCGCATCTGCCGGTCCATTGCCCTCGGCAACAAATATCACGATCTCGGCTATGTCCTGCTGCAGGACGTGCCGCCGGATGCGGACGGCACCCTCGGTCCCTGCGTCCCGCGGGAGGATTTCGAGGGGATCGAGGCCTTCAAAAAGAGCTTCGGCGCCCGCCGGGAGGAATATATCGGCGAGTACGTCCTCGTCGCCAACAAGACCAAGTATTTCGCCTTCACCCACCTTATCGGCGTCGGCAAGGAGGTCCGCCACGTCGTGAACAGGATCGTGAAGAAAACGAGATAAGCCTGCCCGATATTCCCTCTGTTTTCGTTATTCCATTCATTGTGACGAGGTGATCCCATGTCAACGATCAACGGACGGCAGTTTGAGACGGTGAAAGCAAGTCCCGCCCGCGCGGACTGGGCGGATCTGATCCGCCGCCGGACGGCGCTGTATGAAAAGCCCAACGACTGCCGCGATCCCTTTGAGCGCGATTACACCCGCATTCTGCACTGCCTTGCCTATCGGCGCTTAAAGCACAAGACGCAGGTGTTTTTCAATATCGAAAACGACCACATCTGCACGCGCATGGAGCACGTCTCCCACGTCGAAAGCGTTGCTGCCACGATCGCAAAGGATCTGGGGCTCAGCGTGGAGCTGACCCGCGCCATCGCCATCGGGCACGATCTGGGGCACGCGCCCTTCGGGCATCAGGGGGAGCGGGAGCTGTCCGCGATCCAGGAAAAATACCTCGGCACCAAATTCTTCCACGAGCGCAACGGTCTGCGGTTCGTGGACGATATCGAGCTGCTGGAGGACGATTACCGCGTCCACCGCAATCTGGATCTGACCTACGCGGTGCGGGACGGCATCATCTCCCATTGCGGCGAGGTGGACGAAAACGGTCTCATGCCCCGGGGAGAATATATCGACCTGCAGAAGGAGTATCTGTCCGTCGGGCAGTTCCAGCCCTTCACGTGGGAGGGGTGCGTGGTCAAGCTCAGCGATAAGATCGCCTACGTCGGGCGCGATATCGAGGACGCCCGCCGCCTCGGCTTCCTGACCGAGGAGAACATGGACGCGCTGACCGAGCTTGCCCGCGAATACGATAAAATGGCGCTGAACACCACCGTGATCATCCATAACATGATCTACGACGTGTGCAGGAACTCTAGCCCCGAAAAGGGGATCCGGCTGTCCGAGACCTTCTCGCACCAGCTTAACGAGATCAAGCGCTTCAATTATGAATACATCTATAAAAATAAGCGCCTGCAGCCCTTCACCGCCTACGCCAAGGTGGTCATCAACCAGCTTTTCGAGGTGCTGCTCGACGCTTATCGGGGAGAGGAAACGCTGGAGGAGCTCAGAGCCCGCGCGAGGATCTATCCCGAGCTTATGAACGCCTTCGCCGACTGGCTCTCCAAATTCTGCGAGCCGGGGCTCTCCCTGTTCGGCAACACGAACGAGCGCACGGTCAAATGCGTCAACCGCAAGATCTACGGGCGCCTCGAGACCGAGCAGATCTACGTGCAGGCGATTTTGGATTATATCTCCGGGATGTCGGATACGTACTGCATCAAGGTGTTCAACGAGCTGATTACGTATTGACGATGTTTGAAATGCAGAATGCAGGATGCAGAAAGATGAATGCAAAATGCAGGATACAAAATACAAAATGAAGGGACCTGCGGTCGGCATTTTAAGCCGGGCGTTGCCCGGCGGGTGCACGGGACGGGAATGAAAAAAGAAAAAAGAAAAGTTTCAGGACCTGCGGTCGGCATTTTAAAATGGGGTATGGGGTGAAACCCCATCCGAAATTTTGTATTCATTATTTTGCATTTTGCATTTTTTTGTATGATGAAAAAAGACGACTTGCGATATAAAACGACGTATCCGTCTCCGCTCGGCGAAATCACGCTGTTTGCGGACGGCGAAGCGCTGACGGGGCTGTATTTTGACGGGCAGCGCGGCTGTCCTTCGGCAGACGCCTCGCAGCGGGACGATCTGCCGGTTTTCGTGCTGACGAAGGCGTGGCTGGACCTGTATTTCGCGGGGGAGCGGCCGCTGTTCCTGCCGCCGCTGCAGCCGGACGGCACCGTCTTTCAGCTGCGCGTGTGGGACGCGCTCACGTCCGTCCCCTATGGGCGGACGCTGACCTACGGGGCGCTTGCATCGGCGCTCGGCAGCAGTCCCCGCGCGGTGGGGCAGGCGGTCGGGAAAAATCCGATCTCCCTCCTCATCCCCTGTCACAGGGTCGTCGGCGCGGACGGCAGCCTGATCGGTTACGCGGGCGGTGTGGACCGCAAGGCGTATTTGCTTCGTCTGGAGCGGGAAGGCGTTTCTTCCGTCGTCGTGCGCGGGGTCTGATTTTATCCGGGCTCCGGCGCTACGGAGGTCCGGAACAGGCGTGCTGCAGGAATAAAGGGACAGGACGGGTCGTTGTGCGCTCCGTCTTTTTTTGTGCCGCATTTTTGAACGGTTATGCAGTCGTATGCATAAACCGAAATCTCTCTGCGGCGGCACCGGTCCGGTCTGTTTGGCGAAAAAACCTAAAAAAAGCTGAAAGAATTGGTGAAAATGACCGTCAAGGTGCTGAAAACGGGTGGAATAACTGGTGATTTTTTAGGAGAAGTTACAAGATTAAAACAATTATTACAATTTGTAACCGATTTGTATTGACTTCCCCGGGGCGTTCGTGTATAATCATCCCAAAAGGTGGTTAGACAACATGAAAAAAATCATTACCATATTCATATCCGTCCTGCTGATCTGTTCGGTCAATATTCTGCCGACGGCGCTTGTCGCCGCTGTTCCGCTGAAGGCGGAGGGCAGCGAAGCCGTGCGCGTGTATACGATCGAAGAACGCCTGGCGCTGCTGCGCGTCAAGTTCCCGCACGGCAAATACTGGAATCATCTGCACACCGGGAACGATAAGGGCGATCCCGACGTTGCGACCGACACGCCCTGCTGCTCCCGCTCCAGCAGCTATCAGGTCGTTGGCGAGTACTGCTGCAATACCTTCGACGGCGCCATGCAGTGCATGGGCTTCGCTTACAAAATGTTCTACGACCTGCACGGGGTCTACGGCTCCATGCAGACCAAGCGTTACGACGTGGAAAACATTCAGGTCGGCGACTATGTCCGCCTGAGCTACGATACGCACTCCGCGATCGTGATCGCCCGCGACGGGAACTCCCTCACCGTCGTCGACTGCAACCAGAGCTCCATGGGCGCCATGTATCGGTGCCACATCCGCTGGGACTGTGAAAGCTATTCCATCTGGAGCGTGACCTATTTCAAGCATTCTGACGCGGTCGCCCAGACGCAGGTCCTGCCCGACGCCGAAACGGAAGCCGACGTACTGGCGGCCTTCTCGAATGGGACCGAATGGGAACCCGAAGAGGACGTTACCGAGCCCGCGACTGAGCCCGAAGCCGAGCCTGTGACCGAAACCGCGACCGAGCCGGAGCTCACGACCGCTCCCCGCTTCGGCGCCTGGCCCGAACCGGCGCAGAAGTCCGGCGACGTGGATAACGACGGTCGTGTGACCGCAGCCGACGCCAGACTGGCCCTGCAGATCGCCGTTGAGCTCGCCCAGGGGCTTGACCCCACTGCCGTGAAGGCTGCGGACGTGGACGACGTCCCCGGCGTGACCGCCTCCGACGCGCGGCAGATCCTGCTTGTGGCGGTCGGAAGAGAAAGCTTCTGAACGTGAAAAAAGGGGCTGTAAAAAAACAGCCTAAAGGGAAAGACCTCCGAGACCAAAAAACGGCTTTCGGAGGTTTTTTGTCAAAAAAGAAGAATAGAATGGTGT
>CACZGD010000073.1 GCA_902780565.1 Oscillospiraceae bacterium | reverse complement strand
TGATGAAGTGCGTATTTATATCGCGGGATAGAGCAGTTGGTAGCTCGTCGGGCTCATAACCCGGAGGTCGTTGGTTCAAGTCCTTCTCCCGCAACCAAATAAATCCCCAAGAATGGCTAAACACCGCCGTTTTTGGGGATTTCCTTTTGTCCGAAAACCGCTCTGATTTCGCTTTTGACCCATGTTTGACCCATACGGGAATTTTTCCAGCAAAAAAACGGGGCCGTTTTCAGGCCCCGTCGGCTGCTTTTCCGTCAAATGAAAAACTTTTTTCATCTCTGTCTTATCCATTTTCACAGAGATTTTTCGCAATAAAATCCGGGACTTCCTCCGGTAGGATGGAAAGCGCGAACCCGAATTCGCCGTTGATGATCTTTTCCGCTTTTTTTAATGCGTTATCATCAGACGCGCTTAACTTTTTGTTTTGTTTCTCCAATTCTTTTCTTTTTTTGCGGATCGTACGTTTGTTTTGTTTCTCCAATTCTTTTCTTTTTTTGCGGATCGTACGAATCAACACCAACAGTTCCCGTTGATCACATCGGTTAAGAATCGCATCAAATTGTTCCCCGCGCAGACGATTATCTTTCTCCCAAGGGATCTCTTCCTCTTTGGCATTCGTTATGCTTTTATCATCATTTCAACAGCTCGGAGTTTGAGGAGATCTTTGGCATGGGAAAAGACTTGTCTGAAATGACATTGGAAGAGTTATGGGAATTATATCCCATCTTTCTTGTGGAACACGATGATCGGTGGAAAGACCACTTCAATGAGATCGAAAAAATGCTGACCGGACTTTTGGCCGATCGGCCTGTTGTCCGGATCAGTCATATCGGGAGTACGGCGAAACCGGATATATGGGCCAAAAATATTGTTGATGTGATGGTTGAGATTTCTCAAAGTATTGACGTGAAAGATATTGCACGGATCTTGGAACAGAATGGCTTCCCGGCGCTCAATCCTGGCCAGAATACGCTTCGTGTTGCGGGAAGCAGCCGAAATGAAAGATCCGCCATCCCGGGATGGCGGACAATGTGACTGAAAAGAAATGGAGTGGGGCTTGGCAAACAGAACGCATTATTCTGCGGATGCTTTCCTGATATATCGCTTGAAAAAGGCAACTGCGGGGCCGAAAGAGGCAACGGGAAGCCTCTCGTTTGTGGCATGGGCGCAGAGCAGCAGACCGGCGTCCATCCGGAACGGAGAGAACCTGTAGATGTTTTCACAAACGGGCTCATAGGTGCAGGCGTCGGTTCCGGCGATCACAAGCATCGGCGCAACGATATTGTCGCCGCTTTCCTGCTGACAGAGCTCTTCAATGATCCGATAGGCCTTTGCATCCGTGGGAGAGACGGCGGACGCCTCTTTTTTCTTCAGGCAGTTGATTTCAATCTCCTTATTTCTCACACACGTTCGGATATGACGGATCACATCTTCGGTTGACACACCCGGCATCATACGGAAATTGACGGTGACGGATGCTTTCTGCGGGAGCACGTTTGCCGCCGGGCTGCCCGACACCATGGTGATGCCTGTTGTTGTTCGCATCATGCTTGCCGCGAGCGGGATCTGCTTCATGGCGGCCTTCATCAGCGGCTTCAGTGCCGGAAGGTTGCAGGCGAGAAGCCGAACGGGATAGGTGGCGTTCCTGCCGACGTTCTGAATCATATCCATCAAGTGGGGCCCGATTTCCGCCTTGAACTGATGGCGGTCAAGATCCTTGATGACGTCTGCAAGCGCGACGACTGCGGAGTGCTTCGGCGGCTGCGAGGAATGACCGCCCTTTGCGCTGATGCTGATTTCAATATCTGCATAGCCTTTTTCGGCAACGCCGACGCCGCACAAGCATTTCTGACGGATAACCCCTTTCAAATTCACGGGGAGCATGGCGCCGCCTTCATCTATGATGGAATCCAGATGGATCCCCCTTGCTTTCAGCGTTTCCATGATCGATTTTGCGCCGCCGGTTTCGCTCATGGAGACTTCTTCGTCCTGGCCGAAAAGCAGATAAACGTCCCGTTCCGGTGCAAAGCCTTCCGCAAGCAGCGCTTCAACCGCTTCCATCACAGCAATCAGATGGTTTTTCATATCAACAGCGCCGCGGCCCCAAATGAATTCGCCGTCATTGAACCCGCTGAAGGGTGCGTGTGTCCAGTCGTTTTCTGTGCCTTCCGAGATTGGAACCACATCCTGATGCGAAAGCAGCGCGATCGGGTCCAGGTCGCTTCGTTTACCCTTCCAGCAATAAATGAGATTTGCTTCCTCGATGATTTCCTTTTCCAGCCGTTCGCGAACAAGCGGGAACGCATCATCAAGGAACGCATGAAATCTGTCAAACTGGGAAAAATCCACTTTTTCTTTTTCGGGATAGCTGACGGTGGGGATGGAAATTGCTTCGCTTAAATGTGCGCACGCTTTTTCAACGTCAACGGCTTCAGCGGGCAACGCACACAGGTCTTTCTTTTCCGGCTTGAACGCAGCAGCTCTGACCGCGTTGATTGCGGCAAGCGCGCCGGAAGCGCCGAGGATGGAATATTTCACTGCCTTTTTCATATACAAGTCCGCCTTTCGGTTTTGATCCGTGGTCGCCGTTCAGTGAGACCATTTGGTATCGGGATATGCAGAATGATCAATTGATTCATGCGCAAGCACTTTGCACGGTTCATGGATGCTGAATGTATAGATATGCTTGTAATCCATATTGCCGACCAGTTTCAATGTGCCTGCGTCGGTGTTGTAAACCGCGCTCCATAACGCGTTTACGCTCCATGGATATTTGTCGTGCTTGTAATTCAGCTTTACATAAGAAAGCAAGTCCATGGCTTCCGGTTCCGAGAGGATGCCGCCTTTCGCGCGCAGGACTGCTTTGACCGCTTCGATGCGGTCCTCTCCGTGCTGTTCAATCTGGAAAGAGCCGATGTCCTTTGTCAGGCTGAAGTTCGCGGCATACTGCAGCTTGAGGCCGTCGTCTTCAAAAACAGAACCGGAAACGGGATAGGCTGAACTGCCGCGCTCATAAACATGCATCGTATGGTCGATATATTCGATGACGACACTTCTGCCGCTTGCGTCAATGATCTGATAGTGATAATTCGTCCACAGAGAATCATGCATATTGTATTCCCGAAACAGGGCCACGGCTTCGTCCACATTGGCGCAGGTGTCAAGCACGGCCCGGATCATCGCGGTCGTTGTGATGTCCTTTTTGCCGGGGTTCTTTTGGTTGGTGGCTTTTGCTCTCAGCTGAGAAACAGCAATCACAAGCCCTTTCTCATTCATACCGTCCACACAGCAATAGGGCGCCAGAAGTGCCCGGTATCTGTTGAGACGGTGAAGCCGCAGGGCATTGCCGTAAGCCATAAAATTGGTGTCAACGACGGAAACGGAAGCATATCCATGGTCGGGATGCGTCCAGACAACAAAGCAGGGCGCGGTTTTGAAATCAAAGTTTCTCGCCAGCAGATGGTTCCCTTCCGCCGTATACGCTTCGAACGTTGTGCAGCCCGCGCCCTGATCCGTGCCGGGCTTGAACAAACGCAGCCCGAGCGTCAGAGCATTTGCCGTAAACGCCGTCAATTCGCCGATCGAAGATACGCCCTTGTTCAAAAGCTCCGGCAGATGGTAATCGTTCCGGTAATCCAGCAGATAGATATTGTTGTCCAGCTTCTTAACGGAACGCAGGGTCGCCAATTTGTTCTTTCTTAAGCTACGTAATCTTTGCATCGTTCGCAAATCCCTTTCTTGTTTGTTTTTATCATTATACACCATTTTTACTGATTTTTCAACTCGCAAAGGCGCCATATGATTCCTAATCTTTATGCGTTAAATATCACTGCCGCAACTCCCGGAACATTGTGTTCTGGTACTACAATTCGGTTGTGTAACATTTTGGCGCTTTTCCTATGGGATATGTAACATTTTGGCGCTTTTACACAAATAAATCCCCAAGAATGGCTAAACACCGCCGTTTTTGGGGATTTCCTTTTGCCCGCGAATCGTCCCGAAATCGCTTTTGACCCATGTTTGACCCATACGGGAATTTTTACAGCGAAAAACGGGGCCGTTTTCAGGCCCCGCAGGTTGCTTTTCCGTCGAATGAAAAAATTTTTCATTCGGCGATTTTTGTTTTATCGCGCTTTGATCATGTCCCCTGCCATTCCGCAAATGTTCTGAAACAATGATGGCTGTTTGCCGTATTTCTTTGTTTTTGCGTATCATTTTTTGACCACAGAGTCGTTTGATGGAGGATCGAGAATTTGCTTATTACTATCTTTTTTTCACTGATGCGCATGCCCATTCATACGGTGAAAGCGCGGAGAAATGAATACTCATATAATAATAAATAATCACTACCGTAAAGGAAGCCGACGGTTGACCGCAAGCGTTCCGCACCTCCTCCACCCTCTTTCCATCGCAAAAAATATTTTCAAAAATTTGTGTTGTAACTATTGACATTACATCAATGTTGTGTTATAGTGCAGTCAAGATGAAACCGCGACGGTTACATTGCAATTATTTTTTTGGAGGATACTACCATGACAAACATCGAAAAGGCGCTGGCTCTCATCAACACTTTCGCCACCGGCGACACCGAAACTGCGAAGGGACTTCTGGCTCCCGGCTACATCCAGCACAACCTCGCCTACGGCACAGGCGCTGACGCCTTCGTCGGGAGCGTTGCCTACCTCGGCTCCGCTCCCGTGAAGACCACCGTCAATAATATCCGCGCATTTGAGGACGGCGACAAAGTGTTCCTGCAGACCGTTTACAACTTCGCAGGTATGGGCGAACAGGTCGCGTTCGACATCTTCCGTTTTGACGCTAACGGTAAGATCGCCGAGCATTGGGACAATCTCACTGCCAAGGCAGATCCGAATCCCTCCGGCCATTCCCAGATCGATGGCACGATTGAGAAGAAGAACGTCGATAAGGAAGAAACCCGCACTGTCGTTGCCTCCTTCGTAGGGGATGTTCTCCGAGGCGAGAATCCCGGTAAGCTGACCGACTATTTCGACGGCGATAACTACATCCAGCACAATATCAGCATTGCCGACGGTCTGTCCGGCCTCGGCGCTGCTCTTGCGGCGCTCGCCGAGCAGGGCATCCAGATGATCTATACCAAGACGCACTATGTCTTTGCCGACGGCAACTACGGGCTGGCGGTCAGCGAAGGTACTTTCGGCGGCGTTCCCACCACCTACTACGACCTGTTCCGTGTAGAGGACGGCAAGATTGCCGAGCATTGGGACGTCATGGAAACATTGGCCGCAGAGGATACCTGGGCAAATTCTAATGGCAAGTTTTGATGTAAGTATTGAAATTACAGCAAAAACCGAGTAGAATGATAACAGGAGGTGTTGTGCTATGCAGATTTCAAGCAGATTCACGGTAGCGCTGCATATCTTCACCTGCGTAGAAGTCTTCAAGGATGAATACAAGGTGACGAGCGACTTCCTTGCCGGGTCGATCAACACCAATCCTGTTATCATTCGCAAAATTCTGACGCAGTTGAAAAATGCCGGGCTGATCGAGGTCGCCAGAGGCACCGGCGGCATCACGATCACAAAGCCGCTCACAGCGATCACGTTTTATGACGTATATGAGGCGATAGAGCCGGTAGAAAACGGCGATCTGTTCCGATTCCATGAGAACCCGAATCCCGAATGCCCGGTGGGACGGAACATCCACGCGCTGCTCGATCGGAAGCTGCAGGCCATACAGAGCGCTATGGAAGACGAGATGAAGCGATATACCGTCGAGGATCTCCGCTCCGGCACGCTGGAGCTGATCGCAAACGAATAACGGCAGGGCTCCGGGGCAGTTTCTCGGGGCCTTGTTTTTGAAGATATGATCTGATCGGAGGAAAAGAAAATGATCAAAGTCGCGTTCTACGATACAAAGGCATACGACAAGCCGTCTTTTGAAGCTTACGGCGGGCAGAACGGTATCGAATTCCGCTTTCTTGAAACGAAGCTGAATACGGACACCGCCGCGCTGGCCGAAGGATGCGGCGCGGTATGCGTTTTCGTCAACGACGACGTAAACGCCGAAGTCATCGAGAAACTGTACAAAAGCGGCGTGAGACTGATCGCTCTGCGCTCGGCGGGCTACAACAACGTGGACGTAAAAGCCGCATTCGGAAAGATCCACGTCGTTCACGTCCCCGCGTATTCCCCTTACGCCGTCGCCGAGCACGCGGCGGCGCTGCTGTTGACGAGCGTGCGGCGCATCCATAAGGCGTATAACCGGACGCGGGAATTCAATTTCTCGCTGAACGGCTTGACGGGCTTCGATCTGCACGGCAAAACCGTCGGCGTGATCGGTGCGGGCAAGATCGGACGGATCTTTATCGATATCTGCCGCGGGTTCGGGATGCGCGTGCTCGCCTTCGACCGCCATCCCGCCGACGACGGGATCGAATACGTATCTCTTGATGATTTGCTCCGCCAAAGCGACGTCATTTCGCTGCATTGCCCGCTGACAGACGAAACGCGCCATCTGATCGACGGCGCGGCGATTGCAAAAATGAAGAAAGGCGTTGTGGTCGTCAACACCTCGCGCGGCGCGCTGATCGACGCCGAAGCGCTGCTGGAAGGGATCAAGGAGAGAAAGATCGGCGCGGCCTGTCTCGACGTTTACGAAGAGGAAGCGGACGTTTTCTTTGAGGACCGTTCCGGGCACATCATGGATGATGAGCTGCTTTCGCGGCTTCTTTCCATGCCCAACGTGATCGTTACCTCACATCAGGCGTTCCTCACGCAGGACGCGCTGGACAATATCGCCGAGACGACCGTGAACAATATCCTTTCATATTACAAAAACGCCGGGCTCTGCGACAACGAGCTGTGTTATCGCTGCGGCAATATTGAGCGGTGCAAAAGCGACCGGAAGCAGAGGTGCTTTTGACGGTTCTTACAGAAAGAAGATTATAAAAATGACGCACGAAGAAAAACGGATCTATCTGATCAATTCGCTGCTCACGGAGCAGCCAAGATACCGGAAGATCGAAATCCCGGCTGACGTACAGGGACAAAAGGACCTGCTGCGCTCGCTGATGAACGTCCGTATGCCCGCGCCGGTATCGGAACAATATATTGAAATCGAAAGCGAATACCTGAAGGAAGAAACGGCTGCGAAGGGAGTCACGCGCCTTGCCGATCTCAAGCCCGTCGAAGACGGTATCTATCTCTGGCAGGGCGATATCACGACGCTTGAATGCGACGCCATCGTCAACGCTGCCAATTCGCAGATGCTCGGCTGCTTTCAGCCGCTGCACAACTGTATTGATAACTGCATCCACACCTTCGCGGGCTTACGGCTTCGCAACAGTTGCGCCGAAATCATGCGCAAGCAGGGACACGAGGAACCCACCGGGCAGGCAAAGCTCACCCCCGCGTACAATCTGCCGTGCAAATACGTGATCCACACCGTCGGGCCCATCGTGAACGGACAACTGACGGCAAAGCACGAAGAGCAGCTCGCGTCCTGCTATAGGTACTGTCTTGCGATTGCGGAAGATAACGGCTGCACAAATATCGCGTTTTGCTGCATATCCACCGGCGTTTTCGGCTTTCCGCAGCGGCGCGCGGCTCAGATTGCGGTACAGACCGTGAGAGAATACAGAGAGACTGCCCACAGCAACATCGAGGTGATATTCAATGTTTTCAAGGATGAAGATCGTGAGATCTACCGGGACTTACTCGGATAATATCAAAAAACTGAAACAGGCGCTCGACGATTGTGACGCCGTGGTGATCGGCGCGGGGGCGGGGCTCTCCACCTCCGCGGGGTTTGCCTACAGCGGCGAACGGTTTGACCGGTATTTCTTCGACTTCAAAGAGAAATTCGGTATTACCGATATGTATTCGGGCGGGTTTTATCCTTTCCCGGACGACGAAACGCGCTGGGCGTGGTGGGCGCGGCACATCTATTTCAACCGCTATATCAATGTACCCAAGCCAGTGTATGAGGACCTGCTGACGCTGGTATCGGATAAGGACTATTTCGTGCTGACCACCAACGTGGACCACTGCTTCCAAAAAGCGGGGTTCGATAAAAAACGCCTGTTTTACACACAGGGCGATTACGGACTGTTTCAGAGCGTCGATCCGAAAATCAAAAAGACCTTCGATAACGAAGAATGGGTCGTGGCGGCAATAGCGGCGCAGGGCTTTGCACACGGCGAAAACGGCGAATTTGCCGTGCCGGAGGATAAGCAAATCAAAATGACGATCCCGACCGAACTGATCCCGAAATGCCCGGCTGGCGACGGTAAGGTCACGATGAACCTGCGCGCGGACGATACTTTTGTGGAGGACGACGGCTGGCACGCGGCGGCGGAGAGGTATTCCAATTTTATCCGCACCCGCAAGGGCAATGTGCTGTTCCTTGAACTCGGCGTAGGGTTCAATACGCCGGTCATCATCAAGTACCCGTTCTGGCAAATGACTGCGGAAAATCACGCAGCAACCTACGCCTGCATAAACTTCGGCGAGGCGTTTACGCTCCAAGAACTCGCCGATCGTTCGATCTGCATTGATGGGGATATCGGCGACGTAATCGAAAAACTGCAATAAAGGCCAGGCAGGAGAATGAGCAAAGAATTATATGCTCTCTTTCAAAAAATCTCCTACCTTATTCGCGGCATCCTGCTGCATGCTGGTGGTGACGTGGGCATAGGTGTCCAGCGTGAAGCCAACGGAAAAGTGGCCGAGGATGTTGGACAGCGTTTTCACGTCCACGCCGTTCTGCAGCGCCATGGTGGCGAAGGTATGCCGCAGATCGTGGAAGCGGATGCGGGGCAATCCGGCGCGGTCCAGCACACGGTGGAGCATATGCAGGACGCTGTCCGGGGAGATCGGTCCGTTTGTGATCGGTGAGAAGAAGACGTACTCGCTGGTGCCGTCGTCTTTGGCCTGTTTCTTTTTCAGCACGTCCATCACGTCGGCGGGGACGACGATCTTGCGATAGGAGTTTTTCGTCTTCAGCGGGCCCTCCGTCACCGTGCCGTCAATCCTGCAGATCTGCCGCCGCACGTGGATGGTATTTTCGTTGTAGTCCACGTCGATCCACTTGAGTCCCAGCAGTTCTCCCCGGCGCAGGCCCGTGGCGATCTCCAGCAGATACATCTCGTACACGCCACTTATCTTTGCTTCCGCGAAGAAGGCGGCGATTTTATCCAGCGGCAGCGTTTTCATCTCCATGTGCTCGCCCTTGGGCAGCGTGCAGCTCTTTGCCGGGTTGTACGGGATCAGCTTTTCCGCCACCGCCTTGTCCAGCGCCGTGGAGATGAAGATGTGCACGTTGCGCACCGTTTTCGGGCTGAGGCCCTTGGGCTGGTTTTCGGATTCCTTGCGTACGACTCTGCCCTCCGTGAGCAGCTTGCTGTAGAATTTTTGCAGGTCGGAAGTGCGCAGCTTGGTGAGCTGGATGGCGCCGATGTTGGGCTTGATATGCACCCGCAGATTGCCGCTGTAGGATTCAAACGTGGACGGCCGCATGGTCATCTTGCCGAAATTGTCCAGCCAGAATTGCAGCCACGTTTCCACCGTGTATTGCTCCGCTTTCAGAATATCCAACCCTGCGGTTTCCCGAATGGCCGCCGTCAGTTTTTCCTTCACCTCGGCCTGGCTTTTACCCAGCACGTTTTTGAAGATCTGCTTGCCGGTGACGGGGTCGTGCCCCGCCGTGTAACGGCCTTCCCATCTGCCGTCCGCTCTTTTTCTGATGTTGCCCTCGCCGTTGGCTCTGCGCTTTGCCATGTGGTTTCACCCCTCTTTCACGCTTTGTGCGCTTATATCGCCCGAAACGCCGTCGTATTGCCGGTTTTCGGAGAGAATCTCGAAAACATATTCCGTGTTTGTCGTTATCAGGTCGATCCTGTCGTCGGTTATCTGCGTTTCCCCGCAGCCGGTGTTCAGATAGAAATCACTGTCAGAATCGAACATGATGAAATGTCTTTTAAATATCTTTTTCGCGACTTCATATACCTCAACGCTCCCGATCTGACCGACCAGATCCTCCCGCCAGCGCCAATCGTCGTAATCCATCTCGGACTGCTTTGATACAGAGAGAACTTTTACTCTCGGATATGTGGCGATTATTGTTGCCATGACGTTTCACTCCCTTCGTCAGCAACACACAATACCACAGGTCGTTCGGAATATCCATACTTTTTTCGAAACAATTTCAGAAAAAAGCATTTCATAGACGTTGACCCGGACCGCATATGGTGTTTCAAGGAGGTTAGGGTAAACAACTTTGACCCTAACCTCGATTTCAGAAAAAACAGATTGCCATGAAGCAAGGAATGTCAACGGTTTGCGGGAACTAAAGCGTCAAAAAGACGCTGTCATTTTTCGTGCGAATCGGAAGGATTTTTCCGGTTTTCGCCGTATAACCCCTCGCCGTATTTCTTTGTTTTGCATACCAAATTTTAAGCCGCGTCACATGGTCATACCGAAGCTCTGGTCTTCATCCTGAACGGAGTGATCCGTCTTGAGACCGTGGGCTGCTTTTTTCTGTTCGATCTTGGAGCGCAGCCGCCCGTCGATTTGGTCCCGCAGCTTTTTCTGCCTCCGTTGATAGCTGTCCGACAGCATTTTCCCGACGGCGAAAGCGAGCGTCCGCAGCGCGGACCGGGCATAGACGGATGACTGCTGTGCTTCCGACGTCTGCGCTAACTGTGCGGCGTATTTGATGATCTCATTTTTGATGCTTCGGAATTCCTTGTTGTCCTCCAGCGGGATCACCGGCAATTCCTTTTCGTGATACAGCGAGAGCTTTTCCCGGTTGATGGCGTTCCACTCGTCATACAATTCCGCGATGCGTTCGTCCTGCGCCAGGGCCTGCACGACGGCGTTCACCGTTGCTTTGATCTCCGGCGGCAGATAGGCGTATTGCTTCCTGGCGTGATAGGAACCGAGCTGTTCTATCAGCTTTTGAAACAGTTCCAACGTTTCGTTATCCGGCGCGTAGGAATCGTTCAGTTCCTCCAACAATTTTTGCAGACGTTCCCTGGCTTCTTCCTTCAGCCGGTCGCGCAGTTCCGTCTCCATCGTGAACAGTTTATACTGTTCCTGCCGGAAAATATCGTTACCGAAGGTGCTGCGCAATTCGTCGATGCCCTTCTTCGAAAGCCAGCCCTGTTTGGCGTCCTTCGCGTATACCAGCAGATGGATATGAGGGTGGTGAGCGGTATCGTGGAAGGCTGCGTACCACTGCAGATTGTCTATGTCGATTTTGTGCGCGGCGGCCAGTTCCGTCATGTTGCGTCGCACCAATTCCTTCCACGCGGCGGCGTTGTTGTAGCCGAGCCGCTCTGCGTCCTCCCGGTGCAGACTGATCACGTGCGTCCAAATATATCCGGGATGGTCGGCGACCTCAGCTGCAACTTCTTCAAGGTCAATGGGATCGTCCGTCATGGAAAACAGACCGTGTGAACCGAGTTTCTCCACACCGGGGCGCTCCGCCATATACTCCACAAGCTTTTGCAGATCGTTCACCCGGTCCGCGTTGCGTTCGATGTAGGCATCGAGGAATTCCGTGGCGTTTTTCTTCGTCGGCTCGTCAAGATAATCCTGATACTCGAAATACTTTTTTACCTCCGGATCGGCCCGCATGATCTGATTGATCAGCCTCTGCTGACGGACGGTGGCGCGCGCGTTCGCTTCGTTCACCGGGAGCTTTTCCACGCCCTCGCGCCTGGCCATATATTTCACCAGGTTTCCGGCGTTTCCCTTGGGAGAATTTCTTGTGACCCGGCTGGTGACAATGATCTTCGCCATCAGTATTCTTCCTCTTGCCAGCGGAACGCTTCTTCCAGATCAATGATCCCGTTCGTCTCGGCAACGATGCGCTCACAGTCCCGACGCAGACCGTCGAATTCGTCCATATCGTAGTTGTTGCAGTAGGCGGTGATGTTGTTCGCCATGCTTTGCTCCACCGCCAGCTTGAAGATCATCTCGCTGAGATTTTTCTCTACGGAACGGATCTCGCTTTTGAGCGTACCTGCAATCACCGGCGCGAGAAATTCGTTGGCGTTCCGGGAATTGAGATAGGCCATATAGAAGCTGACGGCGCGGCAGACGAAGCTGCTGACGGAACGAAAACCGTTCGCCTCCACGAAGCGCTGCATTTCCTCATACTGTTCCGTCGGCATCGTATACGTGTATTTTTGTGTGCTTTTGCTCATCTGAACCCCTCCTGTCAAAAAGGATACCGCGTTCGGATCCTGTTTTTTCTTTGAAAACGGTCGGCTCTGCCGGCCGATGTGTGCCGTGCGGGATACCGCACTTTAACCTGCTTCTTTTTGCGACGACTTGATTATCGTGGTTTTTTCCTTCCAAGGCGCAAATTATCTCATATTTTTGCAGTGCATCACCCCACCGAAACATCGTTCGACGGGGCCCCCGCCAATCAGAGTCTTGCCGCTGTTTTCTTCCTTATCTTATCCTGCGCAGCATGCTGCTGGGCAATCTGTTCCTTGATCGTTCCGTATGCAGGGGTGCGTTGAAGCTGCTCCTGGTACTGCCGCCACATGGCGAAACTGATCGGAAGGATCTGATACAGCAGCGTGCCGTTCCTGCTTTTTCCGTCGCGGGAGAGGACGGAAGTCGGCATGGTTTTGATCAGTTCTTTGTCCTCCAGAGTGTGAACGTACTTCATAACCGAGGCGCGGCTCTTGCCGACGGCCTTGCCGATCGTGTTGAAGCTCGGCCAGCAGCGATGCGTTTTCCGGTTTTCACAGCGCATCAGATAGGCGTACACGGCGATCTCACCGGCGGAGAAGCCCAGCGAAAAAATCTCATTCGGCAGGAGGAAGTACAGCCCGGTCCGGAAAAAAAGCTGGTTATGGTATTGCGCTT
>CACZGD010000072.1 GCA_902780565.1 Oscillospiraceae bacterium | reverse complement strand
CTTGACAAGCGCATACAAATCTGCTACATTATTTACGGCAGCAGTTTGCATGGCGGGGCTAACAGAATTCTGTGAACCCATTCCCCCAAACTGCTGTCTTTCTATATTCAGAAGTTTATATGTTCGGAAATTATCGTCCTTTGCACCTGGATCATACATTTCTTCAACATACAGTTTAAGTAATTCTCTGCCATTCCCAATATCCGAAACAGCATAAAAGGAGTGCATAAACAGCGAATTATCTTTTTTAGATCTTCCAAGCGCCTTCGTGTCAAGCAGAACTGCTTTTGATACGATGTCTGTCAAGTATGGTAGATACGGTCTCGCCTCTACTGCTGGATTGTTATTATGCCTCAATGTTTCATCAAAAACTTTCCCTGAAATATTGATGTTCCAGCCTGTGTCCTTATTTAGCGTTTTTCCCCTTGTAGCGCCCTTCTGATCCGCAACGTCAACGTCCTGCTGATCATAAGCTCGCCAGTCCATCCAAGCGCGGAAGAACGGGGACTTAACGCCCATTTGCTGATAGTATTTGTAAGCCCACAGTTTTGTAGCGTTAATTTCTGCTTGTGTGAATTCGCTGATACTCTTTTTATCTGTCGTATTGTTTTTCAAAAAGGAAACATCTGTAAGAGAAATAGATCGACTAAACTTTTCCTGGACCTCCGACCCCGGATTTCTCACCGCCTCCCCGGCGGTTTTTTTATTTTCCGTCTCAGAAGCTTCCGTCGTCCCTGCGTCCGCCTGCTCCTGTGCGACCTTCATCGCGCCCTCCAGCAGATTCACCGCCGCCTGCACGTCGTAAATCTTCGCTTCCATCGCGGCCTTGACCACAAGGTCCTTCTTCGCAAGCTGCTCCAGCTTCCGGCGGATCTGATCCACCAACTTCTGAAAAAGCTCCTTCACCTTCGCCCAGAAGCCCGGGTCCTTCTGCACCTCGGTCTCGCAGAAGCTCCTTTCGTGCATCGCCCCGAAATACTGCGCCGTGATCTCCTCCTCGATCGCAGCCTTCGCGTCTTCCTCGGTCAGCTCCGCCCGGTATGCTTCGTAACGCTGGTCATAGATCTGCTGATAGCCTTCCTCGCCGACCTGCTTTTTCAGCGCCGCGATCGCCCTGTCGCGCAGCCCGGGCTTGCGTCCCGCTTCCCGCCGTCCCGCCTTGTCATCAGATTCTGATAATTTGATAATTACAGACTTGTTTCTGTTGAAATAACAATGTATAATAAACGAGAAAGGAGATGTATCATCGTATGAAAGATAAAATCAAAATCGCCGTGATCGGGTGCGGGACGATCGCGAATTCCGCGCACATTCCGGCGTATATGGCGGCGGAGCATGCTGAAATCAAATACTTTTGCGATATTATTCCGGAGCGTGCGGCGCGCGCGGTGGAAAAATACGGCTGCGGGACAGCCGTCGTTGATTATCATGATATTCTTGACGATCCGGAGCTGGACGCGGTTTCCGTCTGCACGCATAACGATATGCATTCCGTGATCAGTATTGACTTTATGCGGCACGGCAAGGACGTGCTGTGCGAAAAGCCCGCTGCGAGAATTCTGTCCGAAGCGCTGGAGATGGAAAAGGTCTCTTATGAAACGGGGCGCATCCTTTCCATCGGCGTTTGCAACCGCTATTCCAACTCCGTCAATCGCATCAAGAAAATGATCGAAAACGGCGATCTCGGCGACGTGTATCACGTCCACGCGAGCTTTCGCGCCCACCGTTCGATCCCCGGGCTCGGCGGTGATTTTACGACCTTTGCCTCCTCCGGCGGCGGTTCCCTGATCGACTGGGGCGTGCATTACATCGACCTGATTCTGTACTGCCTGAACGAACCGAAGGTCCTCAACTGCTCCGGCGAAGCGTTCTCGAAGCTCGGCGTCGATATGAAGAATTACGTCTATACCTCCATGTGGGCCGAGGATACCAAAAACGTGGAGACCGGCACCTACGACGTGGATGATTCCGTGGTCGGTCTTGTCAGGACCGATAAGAGCGTGATCAGCTTCAACGGCGCTTGGGCGCAGAATATCGGCGTACACGAAACCTATATCGATTTCATCGGCGACAAGGGCGGCATCCGCCATCAGTATTGCGGCGGGATCACGTATTACACCGCAAAGGACGGCGCCTTAATGGAGGTCAAGCCCGAATATCGCATGAACGATATGCACCGGGACGAAGTGCTGGATTTCGTGGAGTGTGTGCGCAAGGGCGAACGTAACCGCAATGATATCCGTTACGCAGTGGCGACCTCCAAGATCATGCAGGCGGTGTATGATTCCTCCGCGCAGCATAAAGAGATTGACGTGCTGTGACAAATAGAATGGAGTAAAAAAAAGAGCAGGTCGCGGACTGTCCGTAACCTGCTCTTATTCATTCCGGCGTTATGCCATGATTTTTCTGTAAAGGGATTTAAGGTCTTCCACGTTCGTATCGCGCGGGTTGCCGGGACGGCAGGCGTCGGCGTAGGCGTCGGCGGCAAGCACGTCAAGATCCTCTTCACGGACCTTCTCATTGACAGCGGGGATGCCGACGTCGGCGGAGAGCTGCTTGACGGCGTCAACAGCGGCCTTTCTGTACGCTTCCTGCGTCATCTGATCAACGCCTTCCACGCCCATGGCGCGGGCGATCTCGCGGTACTTCTCCCCGGTGAATTCCTGATTGTATTCCATCACGATGGGCAACATCATGGCGCAGGCGACGCCGTGAGGCGTGTCGTAATGCGCGCCGAGGGTGTGCGCGATGGAGTGCGCAATGCCGAGCCCGACGTTGGAGAAGCCCATGCCCGCGACGTACTGCGCAAGCGCCATGCCCTCTCTGTCTTCAGGCTTGTTCTCGACCGCGCCGCGCAGATGCTTTGCGATCAGCTTGATGGCCTCAAGATGGAACATGTCCGTCATTTCCCATGCGCCTTTGGTGGTGTAGCCTTCAATCGCGTGGGTCAGCGCGTCCATACCGGTGGAGGCGGTCAGCCCCTTCGGCATGGAGGACATCATATCGGGATCGACGATTGCGTATTCGGGAATATCGTTTTCATCCACGCAAACGAACTTTCTTTCCTTCTGCACGTCGGTGATCACGTAGTTAATGGTCACCTCCGCAGCCGTGCCGGCCGTGGTGGGAACGGCGATGGTGGGAACCGCGTGGTTCTTCGTGGGGGCGACGCCCTCCAAAGAGCGGACGTCCTCAAATTCGGGGTTCGTGATAATCACGCCGATCGCCTTTGCGGTATCCATGGAGGAGCCGCCGCCGATCGCGATGATGGAATCCGCGCCGCAGGCCTTAAAAGCTGCTACGCCCTCCTGCACGTTTTCGATCGTGGGGTTGGGCTTAATGCCGGAATAGACCGTATAAGGAATGGAGGCTTCGTCCAGCAGATCCGTGACCTTCGCCGTTACGCCGAACTGGATGAGACCGGGATCGGAGCAGACGAAAATATGCTTGTAGCCTTTGTTCTGCGCGATCGGAACGATTTCGTTGATCGCGCCCTTGCCATGGAAAGATACCGTGTTCAGAATGATTCTGTTTGCCATATAATGACCTCCTAAAAATTTCTTTCTGAATCTATTTTAATCCGTAAAGATTAAATTATTTTGAAAGCAGCGGAAGGATCTGATCGAACAGCCACTCTTTCTGTTCGTCCGAAATGTCGATAAACGGCGCGCGCAGCTTGCCCATCGGCACTCCGAGCTTTGTCAGGATCGCCTTTTCTCCCTGCATGACGCCGACCTTGCAAAGAGCGGCGATCATGCGGTCCGCTTCTTCCTGCAAGCGGACGGCTTCCTCAAGCTGCCCCTTGTTGAAAAGCTCGTAGATACGGATGAATTTTTCCGGCATGAAATTATAGGTGCTGCCGATTGCGCCGTTCGCGCCGAGGGAAAGCCCCGCAAGCAGCATCTCGTCAAAGCCGTTGAGCATGACCTTGTCCGGAAACGCGCTTCGGAACTGGCGGAGCGCGAAATAATCGGAGGAGGTATGCTTCACGCCGATGAATCTGTCGTCCTGCAGGAATTCTGCCATCTGCTCCGCAGTGAAGCTCACGCCCGTATAAACGGGAACGTTATAAATGATCATCGGCAGATCGACTGCGTCCGCGATCGCGAAATAATAGCGCTTGATCTCCGCAAAGTTGAATTTATAATAGAAAGGCGGCACGGAGGAGATCGCGTCGTAACCCGCGTCCTTCGCGCAGCGGGCAAGCTCGATCGCGTCCGGCAGCGCAATGTTGCCGATCTGTGCGATCAGCGTACACTTTCCTTTTGCGTATTCGGCGACGGCACGGATCAATTGCTTGCGTTCTTCGATCGTCAGAAGAAACGCTTCGCCGGTGCTGCCGTCCACATAAAAGCCTTTTACGCCTTGCGCAATCAGACGGTTGACAAGCTGTTTCAGAGCGTCGAAATTGATGGATTCGTCTTCATTGAACGGCGTCAGCAATGCGGGAAAGATCCCTTTGAATTTTTCATACATGATGGCTCAACTCTCCTGAATGGATTTTGAAATCGCTTTTTCGTAAGCCCGGACCCACGAATCGACTGCTTTTTTTGTGTAAGCGCGCGGCATTCTAGATGTGACGGACATCACCCCTGCGGCTTTTTTGCCCACGCGCAGCATTTTGCCGAGCAGGACCTTATCCTTGATCGCGCCCATCACCTTTTTCTTATAGTCGCCAATTGAGTTTCCTTGCAGGATCCCAATCAGGCTCGTCGTATCCGCGTCGATGGACATGTCGTTCGCGGTAATCACGCCGTTATCAAATAGATAGTCCAGCTCCGCGGGGGTAAAGACGGTCAGCGCCTCCTTCACGCAGGCAAGCACGGCAAAGCTGTTGCCGAGTTCTTTGTAATACCTGCGCTGGTAATTCCACAGCGTCTCGGCGGAAAACGCGCCGTCCGTATCTTCCGAGACGGTATCCGCCAGCATGCGGGCGGCTTTGAAGGAATTTGCGATGCCGGAGCCGATGATCGGCACGGTCATATAAGCCGCGTCGCCGATCGCGGCGTATCCGTCGCACACAAGTTTTGAAAGAGGCTGCCGCACGGGGATCTTCACGAATTGTCCGCCGCGCACGACTTTGGTCCCGAGACTGGGATTCGACGCTCTGTAATAGTTCGCGGTGCGGTTCGCTTCTTCCAGATCAAACGGTTCAAATCTGCCGACAAGGAGATCGGTATGGTCTGCTTCCGTGGCGACCCACCCGATGCCGAGAATATTTTCCGCAAACAGGCAGACCTTATATTTGTCCTGGACCTCATCCTGCGTTGCGCGGTCGTAAAACGCGCGATACACGTAAAACTGATTGTTTTTACCGACGTCCGCATTGACGCCGCACACCGCCGGAAGCCCCTTTTTGACGGGAGAATCGAGCCCGCACGCGTCGATCACAAGATCGGCGTAAACGTCCCCTTTTTCTGTCCGAAGCCCGGCCACGCGGTCACCAAGAACGATCGGAGCAAGCACGGCGTTCTCGAATTCAAACTTTGCGCCGTTTTCTTTCGCACAGCGAATGATATGCGCATAGATATCACGGCGCTCCATTTTGATCTCGAGTTTTTCTGCAGGGATATCCTGCCGCAGCGCAGTATGAAAGCCAGGACCGTAAAAGGTCATGTTCTCTTTTGTTTCGTAAAGTGAGGGATCCGGCATGGGCATATCGATCCGAGAAAACGCGCCGGGCGCGAAAATATCGGTCCAGTCATGCCCCATGTTGGTTTCGGCGTGCTGTTCGTACACCGTTACGTCGAAGCCTTGTTTTGCCAACAGAGACGCCGCGGCGATCCCGCCGTGTCCGCCGCCGGCAACAACGATCTTTTTCATGCAAATGCCTCGCTTTCTGTTATTGAAATCAAATCACCATTTCGTATTCGCCCATGTTGCCGTTCTCGAAATACCGGGCGAGATCATAAGGCGCGTAGATGCCGGTGTCCGTCACAACGCCGCTGACGAGGTGCGGCGGGGTCACGTCAAACGCCGGATAGTATCCTTTTACGCCGTCTTCCGCGGTTTTGACGCCCATCGCCTGCAGCACGAAATCCGGATCTCTCATTTCGATCGGGACTTCCTTGACAGACGGATGCACCAGATCCGGCGCGCCGGTCACGAAATACGGGATTCCGTGATATTTTGCCGCGATCGCGATCTGGAAGGTGCCGACCTTGTTGATCACATGCCCGTCCATGCAGATCGCATCTGCCGCGGAGGTGAAAACGTCGATCCCCTCGCGCGACATGACGAACGCGGGCATATTGTCCGTAATGACCGTCACGTCCATCCCCATATCGTGACAAACCGTTGCGGTCAGCCTTGCCCCCTGAAAATAGGGGCGCGTTTCGGGGCAGAAGATCCGAACGTTCTCCTTCCCCTGCTCCTTCAGCACGCGGCACATCTGCCCGACGATGGTCTCGCCGAAGCACTGCGTCATTACAGCGCCGCCGGACGGGATCATGCCGCACAGATACTGCGCCATTTTATATACCTTATTATAACGCATATTGTTTGCGTCGATCAGATATGCCATGATCGCGTCAACGCCGTCCGTTCCGTTATTGAGCGCTGTTTCGAACGCGGAAAGCGCGCCGCGCGTGATCAGCCGCATGCGGTTTGCGGTGGTCGGACGCGCCGTCGCGATCTGTTCGGACGCCTGCCTCATATAGGCAAGCTGCCGGTCGGCGGAGTCGTTTCTGCAGGAATAGGCGGCCAGCGCCATGCCTGCGCCTGCCGCCGTGTAGGGACCGGCGCTTTGCGTGACCATATCCCGCAGCGCCTGCACCACGTCCTCTACGGTCTTGCAGACGACGAAACGCTTTTCCCGCGGGTAAACGCGCCGATCCAGAATGCGGACGGCACCGTCCTCAAACCAGGCGATGTTTTCGTACTGCAGCATAAAAGCCAGATCTTTATCCGCACGTTCCAAGCCGCTTCCTCCTTTATCAGTAAAGCTTTTTTGTCACTTCTCTGACGTCATGATATACGCGCTCTGCGTCGATCGTCAGATATTCTCCGTTTCGGTATAATTCTCTGCCGTCGCAGACCGTCATCCAGACATCGGACGCTTGGGCGGAATAAACCAACAGCGCGGGAACGTCAAGGCAAGGCGTTAAATGCGGCTTGTGCATATCGAGAACGATAAAGTCTGCGCGGTTGCCGCATTTGATCGAACCGCAGCCCGTTCGCCGCTGGACCTTTGCGCCGTTCACGGTCGCCATATCCAGAACGGTTTCCGGTTTCATGATCGTGGGATCCTTCTCAAATCCGTTGTGGGTGATCGCGGCAAGATGCATTTCCTCAAACAGATTCAGATTGTTGTTGCTGGCCGCGCCGTCCGTGCCGAGCGCAACGTTCAGCCCCGCGTCGATCATTTTCTGGATCGGGGCAAACCCGGACCCGAGCTTCATGTTCGACGTCGGATTATGCACGACGCTGACGTTCTTTTCGCGCAGCAGCCGGATATCGGAAGGCTCCACCGTTACGCAGTGCGCCGCAAACGCATCGACGTCAAACGCGCCGAGATCCGCAAACCACTGTGCGGGCGTTTTGCCGTATTTCTCTTTGCATGCCTCGTGTTCTCTTTCCGTCTCAGAGAGATGGATATGCAGGTTGCCTTGCTCCTTGCGCACGATGTCCGCGAGATAGGATGTGACCGCCTCATTGCAGGTATACTCCGCATGAACGCAGAAATCGATCAGGACGCGTCCGTCCGCGTAGCCGTGATATTGGTTATAAAAATCGACAGCTTCCCTGACGCGCCGGTTATCGCTCCCCTTTTCCTGCGGATCAAAGGCCTGAACGGGACGGTTCAGGTTTGCTTTGAGTCCGGCGGCGGCAACCGCCTCGGCCGTGACGTGCGGGAAAAAGTACATATCCGAGAAGCTCACGGTACCGCCTGCGATCATCTCCATGAGCGCAAGCTCGGTGCCGGTTTTCATTTCCGCCTCGAACAGCTTGTCCTCGATCGGCATGACCTTATCGAACAGCCATTCCTGCAGCGGCAGATCGCTGCCGACGCCGCGCAGCAATACCATCGGCGCGTGGGTGTGGCAGTTGAAAAGCCCCGGCATGATCAGCTTGCCGGTCAGATCAACGGTCCTGTAATAGGTCTCCCTTTCCGGCTTGACGTCGGAAAGGTATGAGATTACAGGACCGTCGGTCCCGAGGTATCCGTTCTTGAGCACGCGGTATCCGCTTCCCTCGCGGCAAAGAATATCGGCGTTTTTATAAAGAATTCTCATAATGCTTTGATGATCTCCCTTGTGAAGGCGACAAATCTGTCGCTGATGCTGTCGGCGGCTTCGCCGACTTCCGCGTGATTGATCACGGCGTCCGGCACAACGCCCGCCGCCATGTTTGTGATGACGGACATGCCGAGCAGCGGCATGCCGCAATGCGCTGCGGTCAGCGCTTCGGTCACGGTGGACATGCCGACCGCGTCCGCACCGAGAAGTCTTGCCATGCGGATCTCCGCGGGCGTTTCAAACTGCGGACCGGCGAAATACATATAAACGCCTTCCTGCATACGCAGTCCGGAGCCCGGCGCAAGGGATTTTGCGAGGTCGCGCAGGCGCTTCGTATACATGTCGCTGACGTCAAAGAAGCGTTCGCCGAATTCATCCAGATTCGGGCCTTCCATCGGGCTCAGAGAGCTGAGCTTGATGTGATCGCTGATGAGCATGACGTCGCCGACGCGGAAGGAGGTGTTCACGCCGCCTGCGGCGTTCGTGACGATCGCGGTCCTGACGCCGAGCAGCTTGAATAACCGGATCGGCAGGCTCAGCAGCCGAAAATCATAGCCTTCATAATGGTGGAATCTGCCTGCCATGCAAATGACCTTTTTGCCGTTTACGTTGCCGCAGATCAGCTTGCCCGCGTGGGATTGGACCGTCGATACCGGGAAACCGGGGATCCCGGCATAAGGCAGCACGATCGGATCTTCGATCGTTTCCGCGAATTTGCCGAGGCCGGATCCGAGGATCACGCCGACCTCCGGCTCACATTGAATGCGGTCTTTCACGAAGTCCGCAATATTCCTGAAATACGCATAATTATATTCCATACCAGTATTCCTCACTTTACACTGAATAAGATCGCGCCGTAGGTCGGGTAAGGCCAGACGTCCGTCCTTGTGACCTCCTCCATTTCGTCAAGAAGAACGCGGATCTCATTCATCAGGACAAGGATCCTGTCCTTGCAGAAGAAGGCGCGCTGTGTGATATCATAATACGTTTGATCCGTATTGAGCAGCGCTTGCAGCTGATTCTTGCGTTCGAAGAGCTGATTGCGCTTATTCGTCAGGTCCTTGATAAGGCTGCTTTCATAAAGCGGTTCCACGGGCAGCGCCGTCGCTTTTTGCGCCTGATAGCTGTCGCAGAGCTGCTGCAGGAAGGTGGAGACGGCGGGCAGGATATCTTTATTGACCATATTCAGGAGGGTCAGCGCTTCGATCCGGATCACCTTGCAGTAATTCTCCATCCGGATCTCATACTGCGCGTTGAGTTCTTCCGCCGAATAAACGCCGAAATCGGAGAAGAGACGGATATTCTTTTCGTCCAGCAGATGCACCAGCGCGTCCGGGGTCGTCTTATAGTTGCAAAGACCTCGGGCTTCCGCTTCCTTCGTCCACGCGTCGTCATAGCCGTTGCCGTTGAAGATGATCCGCTTGTGCTCGGAGATCGTTCTGCGGATCAGCTTATGCATTTCGTTCTCGAAATCCGCAGCGTTTTCAAGAATATCGGCAAATTCCTTCAGTGCACTTGCGACGGCGGTGTTGATTGTGATGTTCGGATCCGCAATAGACGCCGAGGAGCCGGGCATCCTGAACTCGAATTTGTTGCCGGTGAAGGCGAACGGCGAGGTACGGTTCCGGTCGGTCGTATCCCGCTGGAAGCGCGGCAGCGTATGCACGCCGATCTTCATCAGTTCCTTTTCTTTTCCGCCGTAAGGAATATCCAGCTCCAGGCATTTCAGGATCTCCTCTAGGTCTGTCCCCGTGAAAATGGAGATGATCGCGGGTGGCGCTTCGCTGGCGCCGAGACGGTGATCGTTGCCGGCGGAGGCGATGCTGATGCGAAGCAGATCCTGATACTCGTCCACCGCTTTTATGATCGCGCAAAGGAACAGCAGGAACTGGGCGTTCTCGGCAGGCGTTTCGCCCGGATTCAGGAGGTTGACGCCCGTATCCGTCGCAATGGACCAGTTGTTATGCTTGCCGGAGCCGTTGACACCCGCAAAGGGTTTTTCGTGCAGCAGGCAGACCATATCGTGCTTTTTTGCGATCTTCTGCATCAGCTCCATCGTGATCTGGTTGTGGTCCGTCGCGATGTTGCAGGAGGAATAGATCGGCGCAAGCTCATGCTGCCCGGGCGCGACCTCGTTATGCTCCGTTTTTACGGTTATGCCGAGCTTCCAGAGCTCTTCATCGAGCTCCTTCATGAAAGCGAAAACACGGGGCTTGATCGTGCCGAAGTAATGATCGCCGAGCTCCTGCCCCTTGGGCGGTTTCGCGCCGAACAGGGTGCGGCCGGTATAGATCAGATCCTTTCTTTTCTCAAAGACGGATTTGTCGATCAAAAAATACTCCTGCTCAGCGCCGACGCTGGAATCTACGTAATGGACATCCTCGTTGCCGAAAAGCTTCACGACGCGAAGCGCCTGTTTGGAAAGCGCCTGCATGGAGCGCAGCAGGGGCGTTTTTTTGTCGAGCGCATGTCCGCCGAAGGAGCAGAACGCGGTCGGGATGCAAAGCGTCCCGTCTTTGATGAACGCATAGGAAGTCGCGTCCCAGGCTGTATAGCCGCGCGCCTCAAAGGTCGCGCGAAGGCCGCCGGACGGGAAGGACGAGCCGTCCGCTTCGCCGCGGATGAGCTCCTTGCCGGAAAACTCCATGATGACCTTGCCGCCGGAAACAGGGGAAATAAAGCTTTCGTGCTTTTCTGCGGTGATCCCGGTCATTGGTTGGAACCAGTGCGTGAAATGCGTTGCGCCGTTTTCGATCGCCCATTCTTTCATGGCGTGCGCCACAATATTTGCAAGACCGATATCCAGATGACGCTTTTCTTTGATCGTTCGCTGGAGCTGATCGTAGGTGTCGTGCGGCAGACGCCGCCGCATGGCGGTATCGTTAAATACCATGGACCCGAAATAGCTGCTGACTGATTCCATACGGAACCCCCCTTTTATATAAAATCAAAGAAAAGTATATCACAGGGTGCGTCGAAACGCAAGATTTTTATAAAAAAAGACGGACCAAAAGGTCCGTCGAATCAGATGCGATCATTCTTCGGGAATAATGAGACCGTAGCCGCCGTCTTCTCTGGAGTAAACAAGCGCGATCTTGTTGTCCGCAGCGTTGCGGAACATATAGAAACGATGACCGAGCATGTTCATCTGCAGGATCGCTTCTTCCACCGACTGCGGCTTCACCGCGATGGACTTGGTACGGACGATCTCGTAAGAGGTCTCCTCCTGCACCTCGTCCTCGAAGACAAAGTCGGAAAGCGCTTCGGAATGGATCCGCTTTTCAAGGCGGGTCTTGTTCTTCCGGATCTGACGGACAAGAAGGTCCACACACCTGTCAAGGGCATCATTCATATTTTCGGCTCTTGCCTGCGCTCTGAAAACCATGCCGTCGTTATTGACGGTGACTTCAACAGACTGGGATTTCTTTTCGACGGTGGCGGTCACTTTCGCTTCCGCGGCCGCGCCGAAGAACTTGTCCAGCTTCGAGAGTTTTTTCTCGGCTCTCTCTTTGAAGTTTTCTCTGGGCGTGCATTTTCTGCCGATTACAGTGATGTTCATACATACATCCCCTTTTCAGAGTATTTCTGCTTAAAAACACAAGGCGGCGCAATTGAAATCCTTCAACCTGCACCTGCCTTTCTTTTTAAGTCATTTATATTCTACCACAGAAAGTTGCGTTTGTAAAGATGATTTTGCAAAATGGGCAAAAATCTCTTTGCATTTTTACTAAAAAGAGAGTTTACTTTTTCTGTTTTTTGTGATAATATGTGAATCAGAATGATGAAGGAGGCATTATAATGAAAAAATCAATATTTGTCAGATTGTTCTCTGTCCTGTTGACGCTTGCCTTGATCGCGGTGCCCGTCTTTCAGGTCATGCCGACGGCCGAACCGGTCCGCGACGTGCCGGAGATCAATATTCACGGATTCATGAACAAGACCATTTATATGAACCGCGGCACCGATGAAGAGACTGTGATCTGGAGCTACAGCACGGAAGAGATCCTGGATCTTGTGAAAAGTGCGCTTCCCGCCCTCGCAAAGCTTTCCGTTACCTGGAACTGGGATCGCTTTGCGGATGAGGTCCTGTTTGAGGATAAGAAGGTACCGGAAAAGGAAGAGCCTGAAGAGGACAGCGGGGAGACTCCGGGAGAGGATACCGAAGACAAGGTACCTGTGAAACTGTACCTGAAGCCGCTGC
>CACZGD010000071.1 GCA_902780565.1 Oscillospiraceae bacterium | reverse complement strand
GAAAAGGGCTGGACCACCTACACCGCGACCTTTGAGAATCCCGCGTTCAAGCCGCAGACCAAGGACGTGCAGGACGTCGAAACCAACGACGATCACGCGTACGGTGAACCCACCTACGAGTGGGCTGACGACGGTCACACCGTTACGGCGACCCGCGTGTGCGCGAGAAACGATCAGCACGTCGAGACCGAGGAGCTGACGCTGGATCACGGCATTACTTCCGCCGTCAAGACCCCGGCGAACTGCTCCGTCATGGGCTGGACCACCTACACCGCGACCTTCACGAACCCCGCGTTCGAGACGCAGACGAAGGACGTGCAGGATATCGCAACCAACGACGAGCATAGCTGGAACGCGCCGACCTATGCATGGGCGGAGGATTACAGCTCTGTGACCGCCACGCGCACCTGTGCCAACGGCGATCACCCCGAAACCGAGACCGTCGGCACGGATTATGCCGTCGTCACGCCCGCGCAGTGCGGCGCTGCCGGCGTCGGCAGATATACCGCGAAGCCCTTCGCGAACCCCGCGTTCACCGCGCAGACCAGGGACGTTGAGATCCCCGCGCTGTCGCACGCCTGGGGCGAGCCGACCTACACCTGGGCTGCCGATAACAGCACCGTCACGGCGAAGCGCGTCTGCGCCAACGGCGACCATCCGGAGGAGGAGACCGTGATCCCGGACCGCAACGTCACGGTGGAGCCCACGTGCTTCGGCACCGGCGAAGCGATCCTCACCGCAACCTTTGAAAATCCCGCCTTTGCGGCGCAGACGAAGACCGTCACCCTGCCGAAGAGCGAGACCCACGAGTGGGATACCGAGCACGGCACCCTTGTGAACCGTCCCACCTGTACCGAGCCCGGCGTGGTGGAATACCGCTGCCGCTTCAACTGCGGCGCGACCAAGCGCGAAACCGTCGAAGCCCTCGGGCACGACGTGATGATTGACCCCGCCATCGAGCCGACCTGCACCGAGCGCGGTGTGACCGAAGGCTCGCACTGCCTGCGCTGCGGCAGAATCCTGGTGCAGCAGATCGTCATCTCCAGCCTCGGGCATGACTACGGCGCGTGGACCACGACGGCAGAGCCCACCTGCGCCGCCCCCGGCAGCGAACAGCGCGTCTGCGCCCGCTGCGATTACGTGGACGTGCGTGAGATCCCGTCCCCCGCGCATACCTGGGGCGAATGGGAAGTCACCTCCGAGCCCGGCTGCGAAACCTTCGGCGAGGCCGCCCGCGTGTGCGCCGTCTGCGGCACGACCGAGACCAAGCCCGTCGCTTATTCCGGCCATACCTGGGTAAAGGGTGAGGAATCCACCGCCACCTGCACCGAGGCCGGCGTTTGGACCTATACCTGCTCCGCCTGCGGCGCGACCCGTGAGGAGCCCGCGCCCGCGCTCGGTCACGACTGGACCGAGGGCGACGCCACCACAGCCACCTGTACCGAACCCGGTACCGTGACCTATGTCTGCAGCCGCTGCGGCGAGACCCGCACCGAAGATTCCGCTGCCCTCGGCCATGACTGGGGCGAATGGGAGATCGTGCGCGAGGCGACCCGTGAGGAAGACGGCCTTGCCAGACGCGCCTGCGCCCGCTGCGGCGAAACGCAGGAGCGCGCGGTGCAGTATCCCGTCGCCAAGAGCAGAAGCGTGCAGTTCGTCGCCTCGCAGGGCCTCAGCTTCAGCATCTCCCTCGGCGCGAAGGAAGTGTCCGTGACCACGCAGTCCGCACAGGTGCTCAAGTGGTATCCCGATATGCCGCTGCATTTCACCGTCAAGGTGAGCGCGGACTTCCGCGGCAAGGGCTACACCGTCTTTGTGAATCAGAAGGAGCTCGCGCCCGACGCCGACGGCGGCTTCACCCTGCCCGCCGGTTCGGAATACGTGATCGTCTCGATCACGCCCGTTCTGAGTGAGGAGCCCACGCCCTCCGGCGGCGGCTCCGCGTCCTCCGGCGTGTGCAAGCTCTGCGGCAAGAACCACAACGGGTCCTTCTGGGGCAGGATCGTGGGCTTCGTCCACGCGATCATCTGGTTCTTCCGGAACCTGTTCAAATAAGCTTCGCGCATACGCCGCGATCCGCATCACAAATCAAACAGCCGCGGTCCCGAAAGGGATCGCGGCTGCGTCATTTTTTTGTTTATCGGACCTTACAGGCAGGCGTCGGTTTCAATATAGTCCACGCCCATGGCGGCAAGCCTTGCCATCTCGTCCCGGTCGTTGACCGTCCACGCGCCGACCTCCAGCCCGTGCGCGTGAAAATCCACGATCATTTCCGGGGTAACGGCGGTCTTGCAGGCGTCCAGCGAAATGCCGTGCGCAAAGCAGCGGGCATAGCCCTCGGGCTCGTCGTCGCCGTAGGTCAGCATGATCGGCAGGTCCGGGAACAGGGCGCGCGTGCGCAGCAGATTCTCGAAATCGAAGGACTGCAGAATGCACTTTTTCAGGTCATAGACCTCCTCCGCCAGCCGGAATACGTCCCGGATCTGTTCGGTCGTGAAGTGTCCCTTCAGCTCGATGAAGCCGATCATGCCGTATGCCTTCAGGATCTCCAGATACTCGCGGAAGGTGCAGAGGTATACGGTATCGTCGCTCTCGTCGTTGAGCAGGGGCTTTGCGCGCAGCTCCTCCAGCGTGTGTCCCTCCACGGGCAGGGAGGTGCCGTCCGCGAAATCCACGTCGTCGTTGTGGTTCAGGATCGCCACGCCGTCCGCCGTCATGCGCACGTCGGTCTCCGCGCCGCCGGCGTGGGCCTCGCCCGCCATGCGGAAGGCCAGCGCCGTGTTATCCGGGTATTTTGCGGAATAGCCCCGGTGGGCAATGATCACGGGCCTGTTGTTTGTCATGGGAGCAGCTCCTTTCCGCTTTTCGTCAGCGCAGCTTTTTGGTCAGGGTCAGCACGTTCTGTCCGTTTTCGTAGCGGTAGCCGACGGAGTCCGTGTTTTTCTTGACCAAAAAGATCCCCAGCCCGCCGATCTGCCGTTCGTCTGCGGGAAGCGTCACGTCAGGGTCCTCCTTCTGCAGCGGGTCATAGGGCACGCCGTTGTCTGAGAACACCAGCGTGAGAACGCCGTCCCGCGCCGAAAGCTGCAGGCGCGCCATGCCCGCCGAGTCTGGGTAGGCGTAGTGCGCGATGTTGACGAAAACCTCCTCCACCACCAGCTCCAGCTGCATCTGGACCTTCATCGGGCAGTCGTGCGCCTCCAGAAACGCGTTCATGAAGGCGATCACGTCGTTCAGTTTTTCATCCGCTGCGGGCACGTCCAGCGTTTTTTCGTCCGGTCCGAGCCCCCGGTCGTTCGGATTCTTTTCCATGCGAGATCGCGCTCCTTTTGTTCAGAAATACAGCTTGTCTGTCTGCGGCACCAGCTCACACAGCGTTTTTTTGCAGAAGTCGATCATACGCGCCTTGTAGTTCTCGCTCTCCGTCGCCTTGCGCATGGTGCGGCGCAGGACCCGGGTGTAGCCGATGATGGCGGCCTTGTTTTCGATCTCCTGCAGCTTTGCGGGGTCGTCGGTGCCGAAATAGTATTTCAAAGTCGCTTTCCAGAACGTATCCGCCACGTCGTAGGGGATGCCGAGGAAGCGTTTGACGTTCTCGTGGTCGATGCAGGAAAAACCCTTATAGGCCAGGAAGATCGCCGCGAACTCAAAGATCGGGTGCCCCATCGCAAGGGTATCCATATCGATCAGCAGGTTCTCGTCCTTCTGGCGCTCGATGTTTTTGATGTGAAAATCCCCGTGCAGCATGTTGCGCGTCTGCGGGATCTCGGAAAACAGGCGCATGAGCTTCCCGCCCACCTCGGCGGGCAGATGGTCCTGCGCGAATGCCGCCCACACCAGCGCCTCCTCCTTTTTGTCCGGCAGCTCGCCGGGCTTCAGCTCGGTGGCGTGCATGGTCTTCAGGATCTCCACGCTCTCCTTTGCCAGCTCGTCCGCGCGGGACAGGTCCTCGGTCAGGAGCTTGGCGAAGGATTTTGCGTTCAGCAGCTCGAATACGGAGCCGTAGCGGTCGCCGACCTGCACCACGTCGTAGGGGATGGCGGTGGGCACGCCCATCACGAAGGCCTTGCGCGCCAGCTCCCGCTCGTTGTGGATCTCCTCCAGCGCGTCGGGGTGTTTATAGACCTTCACGATCGTGTCGGGGTCGATGCGGTAAACGATGCCGTTCGCGCCCTCGCCGATCACCTCGCATCCGTCGATGCTGATCTTTCGATAGGCTTTGGAAATATCCATCATCTCGGTAAAGCCGGTCATGTCGAAGATCTCGTACACGTCGGACGAAACGTTGACGATCCGCGTCGTTTTGTTGAGCTTTTTCAGGCGAAGGATCACGCGCAGTCCGGCGCTGGAGATATAGTCCAGCTTCGCGGCGTCCAGGATCAGCTCGCCGGAAAAGCCCGCGATCGCTTCCGTGATCGCCTTTTCCGCCTCGGCGGCGTTGGCGGAGTCGATGCGCCCGTTCAGAAACACGGTCAGCGCGTTGTCGGTCTTGTTGCATTGCAGATTAAACATTTGCGTTTCCTTCCTCTGCTTGATAGCGGTCAAAAATTTCGTGGAACAGCTTGCTGTATTCCTGATAGGCGGGGTAGTGCTCCAGCTCCCGCAGCAGCTTCAGGATCTTGCCGTAATACCACATGTGCGCGGCGGGCTCGCCGTTGTTGAAGCGGTGAAACATGTCCTCGCCCATTTCTTCAAAGGCGCGGTGGAACGCGCGCATATTGGAAAGCTTGTCGCCCAGCCACAGCATTTTCACGGCGGGGTCGGTCGATTCCGCCAGCGCGTCAAGGGATTCCTCCTTGCGGATCTGCCACGAATCCTGCGGCGGCAGCTCGGGGCGTTTGTCCTCGGTTTCGTGCATGACCAGCTCGTGGATCCGCGGGCCGAAGGTTTGCAGGATCTGCTCCGGCGTCACGTCGGTATCCTCCACGGTGTCGTGCAGCACGGCGGCGGCAAGCACCTCGGGGTCCGTCGTCATCGTCGCCACGATCGCGGCATCCTCCAGCGGATGCAGGATAAACGGGGAGCCGTCCTTACGGAGCTGCCCCCTGTGCGCGTCCACGGCAAAAAGGATCGCGCGGTCCAAAACGGTGTTGTCCATTGGGTTTTTCCTTCCTTTATCGGTTTCTGTCTGTATTATACCTGTTTTGCCGTTGTAAATCAACAGTCTTTCGCGTTTTTTGCCGTCTGCGGAGGATTTTGTTTCCCTTTTTTGTCTTTGAAAATTTTTTGCGGAACCGGTTTCTTTTGTTGGACATTTGTTGGACAGCGCGTGATATAATCAAGCATAAATCGAAACGACAATACGGAGGTCATTCATATGAATCAGGCAGTTTCCAGAATTTTGCGCGTTCTTTCCCCGTTCATCGCGTTGGCGCTCGGCGTCGTGGTGATCGTCGTCTGCGCGATCCAGTTGGGGCATCACAAGACCTATCTGCCCGCGAAGGCCACGATCGAATCCATTGAGGTGGATTACGGCGTCGGGGAGGACGATTCCGATACGTATACCGTTATGGTCGCTTATACCGTGGACGGCACGACCTATCATTCCGAGCTCGGCGAAATGAAGAACGGCTATCATCAGGGCAAAGAGGTCGATATCCTCTATAATCCCGAAAATCCGGAAAAGATCATCCCGGCGGGCAAGACCGGCTTCATCATCGGCATCGTCGTCGGCGGCGTGGCCTGCCTTGCAGGCGTCGGCATGTTCATCGGCAATCTCAGAAGAAGAGGCGTCTGAGGCGAAAGCCCGGGCTGTCCTTCCGGTCGGCAGACTTTATAAAGAGCGGACCCGCGCGTTTGTGCGGGTCCGCTCTTTTCCGGGGCGGTTACGCTTCTCCGGCAGGTTCCGGCGCCGCACAGGCGTATGCCGCGTGCGTGTTGTCTGAAAAAAGCGCCGCCGCGCCGGGCAAGGTCGGTCGTGATCCCGGTGTAAACGGAGCCGTCCCGGCAGCGCAGCAGGTACGTGTAGTAAGGCATGGCGTTCGTCCCTTGACTTTTTTCGGTATGTTTATTATACTGAAAAAGGCAGCGTTTTACAAGTGTCAAAAACCCGGGCGCGTCCCGGAAACGGAAGGAAAGACGCAGGATGATCGAGATCAGAGTTATAGACAAAGCCGCGGCGGCGGATATCCATCTCCCCAACGAGCCCTTCGCGCTGACAGGCAGAATGGTCCCCTCTCTGCAAAACGGCGTGTGGGATTACGGGATCGAGCCGTTCGCCCCGGCGGACGCTGGGGAGATGTGCTTCCCGGACGAGGACTACGATTATGACGCCATGTCGCAGGACTGCGTGTTCGTCGGCGCCTACGACGGTGACGAATGCGTCGGTCTCGCGGTCTGGCGGCGGGAGTGGCACCGGTATCTGTATCTGTACGACCTCAAGGTGAACCGCGCCCGGCGCGGGCAGGGCGTCGGTTCCATGCTCATCGCGCACGGTCTGTCGCTCGCAAGGACGCTCGGCAAGCGCGGGCTTACCACCGTGGGGCAGGATAATAACCTGAACGCCTGCCGCTTTTATCTCAAACAGGGCTTTCGCATCGGCGGCTTCAATAACCGCGTCTACGACGGCACCTCGCAGGCGGGCAAGGCGGATATTTATTTTTATCTGGACCTCGCCCCGGATACGGAGCTGCCGTCAGATCAAGCAGAGAAAGGAACAGAGTAATGGACAAGCTGAGGGTTGCCGTGATCGGGCTGCGGTTCGGCATGGCGCATATCGAGGGGGCCATGGGCTGCGGGGCGGAGATCGCGGCCATCTGCGACGTTGACCGCCGGCATCTGGATTTCGCCGGGGCGCGGTATGATATCCCCATGGAGAAGCGCTTCACAGACTACCGGGAGCTGCTGGACCGCGACGATATCGACGCCGCCGTCGTCGCGGTGCCGGACCAGCAGCACCGGGAGCTTTCCTGCGCGTTCCTGCGCGCGGGCAAGCACGTGCTGTGCGAAAAGCCGATGGCGCTCACGCTGTCGGATGTCAGGGACATGATCCGCGCCGGGGACGAGTCCGGTCGCCAGTTGATGGTCGGGCAGATCTGCCGCTTCACGCCCGCCTTCCGGCAGGCCAAGGCGCTGGTGGACGGGGGCGTGCTCGGCGACCTGTACTATCTCGAATCGGAATACGCCCACGACTATATGAACATCGTGGATAACTGGCGCGCGGACCCCCTGCGCCACGGGGTCATCGGCGGGGGCTGCCACGCGGTGGATCTCCTGCGCTGGCTCGGCGGCGACCCGGAGGAGGTTTTCGCCTACGGCACGAAGCGTCTGCTGCCGCAGGTCCCCTATGACGACGCCACCGTCGCCGTGCTGAAATTCGACGCCGCCACCATGGGCAAGGTGTTCGTCTCCACCGGCTGCAAGCGGGACTACACGATGCGCACGGTGCTGTACGGCACCCGCGGCACGCTCATCTGCGACAACACGTCCCCGACCATGACGCTGTTCACCGTGGGGGAGGACGGCATGGCAGGGGAAGCGCAGACGATCGACGTGGAGGTCAACAACCATAACGCGAGGCTGGAATTCGAGGCTTTTGCCGAGGCCATCCGCAGCGGCGGCTGCGTGCCGACGGACGCGCGTGAGGGCGCAAAGACCGTGGAAGTATGCCTGTCCATCATCGAATCCGCAAAGACCGGACGTCCGGTGTGCCCAAATTACGATTTCTGACCGGTTTTGCCGAAGCAAAGGACCACCCGCGTGTGAACGGGTGGTCTTTTTGAAATGACGTCTGCTTCGCGCTCTCCGGTCAAAGCTCCAGCTCCATGCCGTCGAACGCCGCGCCGTAGGCGTAGGGGTGCGCCCTGCCGCACTGTTCGCGCAGCGCCGCGGCCCAGCGTCCGTCGTTGATATGCGAGTGCAGGATGCGCTTCGCTTTCGTTTTGTCAAACGCCCGCACGCAGTCGTCGGGCGAAAAGTGCGCCAGCTCGCAGACGATCAGGTCCAGCTCCGTTTCAAAGGCGACAGCGGGGAAGTCGACGTCGGGGTGCCTGAGGTCCCCGGTGAACAGGATGCGCCTGCCCTCGGCCTCGATCAGAAAGGCGTAGGAATCCGCGCAGTGTTTCGTCGGGATCGCGGTCAGGCGCAGGTGCTCGTCCTCATACGCCACGCCCGCGCCGAACGCGCCGAGGCGCAGGTCCGCCCGGGGCGGCTTGCCGTTGCCGGTCAGGGTGAGCCACGTTTTCAGCGGCTCCAAAAGGCGCTCGTCCGGCAGCAGGATCGCCGGGTCCGCTTTTTTGAAATACCAGTTCACCAGATCCGTGAACTGGATCGCCCCGTCGGTGTGGTCGCCGTGCGGATGGGTGCAGATCGCAAGTTTCACCCGTTCGATCGGCACGCCCCTGCGGATCAGATCCTCGATCACGCCCGTGCCCATGTCGATCAGGTACCAACTCCCCGCGATCTCCAGAAAATATGAGGAGCAGCGGCGGTGCGGCTCCGGCACGCCGTGCGAGGTGCCGTTGAAAATCAGTCTCATAACAGGTCCTCCCGTCCCATGCTTGTGTTGGGGTCGGCTTCGCGCCGCCCGGCGCGCCGCAGTCAGCGCCGCGGTTTTTCGGTGTGGATCGCCGTGTAGGCAGGCGTTTCGCCGGTCAGGTCCGAGGAAAGCAGCCGGACCTCGTTCACCGGCAGCCGTATCCGGCGCAGCGCCCGCCCGTCAGGGGACAGGCGACGCTCCGCCGAAGGGAAAACCGTCCTCCGGCTCAGGGTAACGTGCGGCAGAAAGGCCTGCCGGTCATAGCCGATCCCGGCGCCGTCCAGCGCCGCCCGCAGCGCGGTTACGTATGCCGAAAGCGCGGCGTCCGGGTGAAACAGGGCGACCAGCACGTCGCCGAACAGCGTGAGCCTGTCAAAGCGCAGCGCCGTTTTCGGCAGCCGCACGCTTCGCATCGCCCCGATCACGGGCGCGGGGTCCTTCACGCTGCCCAGAAACGTCAGCGTCATGTGCAGGTTTTCCGGCGGCGAAAACCGCCCGCGTACGCCCTGCCCGCGCAGCGCCGCCTGCGTCCCGGTCAACGCCCGGCGCGCGTCCGCCGAAACCGGCAGCGCGATAAACAGCCGCATTGCAACGCTCCTTTCTTTGGGAGGCGGTCCGCCCCTTGCTTTCGATCTCAGTATACCGCTTCATGCGCCGGCTGTCAACCGCCGTTCCCACGCCGTGGGACAAAACCGCCGGGAAAACCCGCTTTTGCCGCCGCAAGCGCCCTTCCCCTTTTGCATCATGGAAAAAGAAAAAAGACCTCTTTTGTCCGAACCGACAGAAGAGGTCCCGTTTTGGGGAAACCGAGAAGGGCTCCTAATCCCGTTTTTATTTATAATTGGCAATGATTTGTTGCCGGAAACCGCTTTTTTTGTCTTGCATTTGTCTTACGTGGGGTCCCCGGTCAGCACGGTCCAGCCGTCCAGACTGCCCGCGAGCAGGCGGAGCTTTGCTTCGCCGTTTTTCACTTCCACCTTGCCCAGCGCCCCGGGGAGGCACAGCGGCAGGGTGATATCATCCGCGACGGGGGCAAGGCGTACGGTCCGCCCGGCGGCGTCGACCCGCAGGCCGAGGGCTGCCGTCAGCGTGGCCCAGCTCGACATCGGCCGCGAGTAGTGATGGCCGCACTCCCAGTGGTCCCACAGCGCCCCGAAGCGGGACTGATTGTTTTGGATCGTCGAGACGACGGCTTCCGCCTCGCCGCGCAGCCCCACGCTGAGGCACAGCGCCGCCGTCAGGTAGCCGATGCCGGTCCAGTTGGCCTCGGCCTGGCAGTTCTTGTGCGAAAACAGCGTGGTGCGCCGACCCTCGGGGCAGGAGGCGTTGATCAGCCCGCCGTCCGGGTCGAAGTTCGCTTGCAGAATGACGCGCAGCACGTCCCGGATCCGTCCGTCCGGCAAATTGCCGCCGATCCCCGCAGCGCGCAGGAACCATTCGCCGTCAAGCTGGTCGGTCATCAGGGTTTCGTCCTTTTCTCCGCCGCAGTGCCACAGATCGTAGTAGGCGCCGTTCCACAGGCGCGCTTCCAGCGAGGCAAGTCCCTTTCGCAGCAGGTCCCGCCAGCTCTGCGCGCGGGCAGACTCGCCCACCTCGTCGGCGATCCGGGCGGCGGCTTTTAAGGCGGCGAGCCATAAGAGCGAGATATATACCGGTGTGCCGGAAAAATTCCAGGCGTCGTAGGTGTTGCGCGTGGTGTCCCGGTCGGGCAGCCCGTCGCCGTCGCCGTCCAGCGCGGCGATGGAATCCATGGCGCCCGCCACGTGCGGCCACATGTCCCGGAGGTATTGTCCGTCGCCGGTATAAAGATAATCGCGCAGCACCATCAGCACGAACTGGTTGTTCATGTCCACACGCTCGTAGCCGTTGCCCACGTGGTCCAGATCCGGCGTGAAGAAGTGGTGCACGCGTCCGTCCTCCCGCTGGAAGGCGGCGCCCATGCGCATCTGCCGAAGCTGCAGGTCCGGGAACAGCGCCAGCAGCCCGAAGGAGGCGTGGTAGGTGATGTCCGTGGTGTGGAAGCCGCAGAAGCCCTGCCCCTCCCACAGGCCGAACTTGCCGTCCTTCAGGAACCACGCGCATTTGACAAGCGTGGAAAGATGCCCGCTCCAGCAGTCCGGATAGATTTCCGGCAGGGTCGTATCGTAAAGCAGCGCTGAAAAGGCGGCGGCACGGTCAAACACCGCCGGGCGCGTCCGCAGAAAGTCGTTCGCCTCGGCTGCCCCGCCGAACAGGTTTTCGTAGTAATGCCCCAGCCTGCGTCCGTCCTTGGCGAAGTGGTTCGGGAAATACCAGGTGAGGATAAAGCGCACGGTCTTTTTTTCGCCGGGCGCCAGGCGCACCGTGCCGCAAAGCGCCGTCCCGCCGAATGCCGCCGGGTCCCGGACGCGCAGGCGGTCCTGCCCTCTCATGGCCGTCAGAAAATCAGCCTGCTCGGCCCTGTCTGCCGGGAAGGCGGGCCTCGTCGCGCGGATGCGCCGCAGCACGGATGCGGCGAAGGGATATCGGATATACGCGTGGAACAGCGCGGCGATCGCGTCGTCGGAAAGCGTTTCCACGTCCTCGGGGATCACCGGCGGCGGACTTCCCGCGTCGCTGTCCGGCAGCCTGCCCGTTTCCCGGAAGCCGAACAGCACGGATTCCTGGCTGACGCCGAACCGATCGTCGTCGAAAATGTATTCCCGCAGGAAACGCAGGTATTCCCCCGCGATATAGCTCTTTTCGCCGTCTCCGCCGACCGAAAGGCAGACCTCGCCGCGGTTCGGCGCGGTCGTCTCTTCCGCCGGGCGCAGCGTGACCCTCACGCTGCCGTCCTCTTTTGAAAGGGTGTTCCGGCAGCCGCCGTCGTTGCAGAACGTGGGAACAAGCGTGCCGAGCAGGCTTGCCGTCAGCGGCTCGGTCCCCGGGTTTTCAAGCGTGAAATCCATATAAAACCCCGGCGTGGCGGCGATATCCGTCTCATGCGGGACGAACGGCGCGACTGCCCGTCCCGTCACCCGGCAGGGCAGCGCGGCGTCCTCATACCGCAGGCAGCATACGGGGAAGCGCCCGTCAAAAACGATCCGCTCCACCGGCTTGTTCCACGGGTACATCCGGTAGGTAAAATCCTCCGGCTCGGTCTTCATGCCGAGCTTTCGGACGACGGGCCGCCCGCCGTCCTGTTCCGCGCGGACCCAAAAGGACAGCGCGCCCGTGTGGCGCTCGCCGTCCTCCGCCTTGTTTTCCCAGCAGACCTCTGTCATTCTGGGCGGATTCGCGATCTGCCAATAGTGGAACTCCCCGTCGGGAAACAGCTCCACGCTTCCCGCGCCGATGCCCCCCAGCGCGATCCCGCTCTCGCTCGGCTTCGTCATAACGATCCTTGCCATACAAACGACTCCTTTCCCATGCGAACGGCTGCTGATCCCGGTCTGACGGAGCGGGAAAAGCGGCTGTATGCATTTCGGTATTTTTTCGGGTGTTTTCTCCGGTGCAGCTCCCGCCTGCGTCGGGGACTGTTTTCAAAGCCGACCGCAGGCTACGTTTTTATGGTAACGCTGTTTGCGATGAAAGTCAACTGCTTCTTTCCGATTCAAAAGCTTTTGCGCGTATTTATCCTTCATTTTCAGTCGGGAAGAAAACGCCCCCGCGAGACCGTCTCCGCCGAGGTCGTCGCCGTGGACGTGACGCCGGACTCCAACGGCACCCGGCCCCACGCCGGCAACAGCCGCGCGACCGGCTTTCCCGGGGGGCGCTTCCAACGTGATCTCCAACGGCTATACGCTCTCCGTGAACGGCGTGGCGCTGTTGTTCGGTCATAGGAAAAACGGAAAGCCGCAGAGAGACGATCCCTGCGGCTTTTGCGCGGACGATTCCGCAATTCTGGTCGGAGTGGCGGGGCTCAAACCTGCGGCCTGATGGTCCCAAACAAAACGCGACGCCAAAGACAGGAAAATGTGTCATAAAAATAAACACAATCGCGAAATAATGTTTGGTATCTTACCTGTTATTTCTGCTTTTTCTTCGTTGTCTACTCCGTTTGTGGTCAGATAAGTGGTCAAAAACAAAAGGTCATTCATTCACTTCTTCTAATTCATCAAACA
>CACZGD010000070.1:869-13581 GCA_902780565.1 Oscillospiraceae bacterium | reverse complement strand
GAGCCGCGGGATTTGAAATCCGGGAAGGATATCGAGGACTGGAACGCCGGAAAAATACAGGTCGGCCTGATCTCCCCGGCCGGAGCGGGGCATGGGCTGAACATCCAGGACGGCGGGCATATCCTCATCTGGTTTTCGATGATCTGGTCTTTGGAGATGTACCAGCAGACAAACGCCAGGTTATGGCGTCAGGGACAAAAGGAAGTTGTGACCATCCACCACATCGTATGCGGGGATACCGTTGACGGGGATGTGCTGTCCGCTCTGAAGCGGAAGGACACCACGCAGCAGAACCTCATCGCGGCGGTGAAGGCGCAGCTGGGCAATCTGAATGGCAATCCGAGGGAATAAACCATCATTTTTTCGGAGGTATTTGCCATGAGCGTAATGTGGAAGTATCTGGACAAGCGGTCGGCGACCATCGCCGCCATCAAGGATCGCGCCAGCATGAAATTCATTGTTGACCACACGGATGAGGATATCACGGCGGAAAGGGAGCGTATGTCATCCATCGGCAGTCCGAACATGGACGGCCTGCCCCATGCCCACAATCCGCAGGCCAACGAGGAGCGGATTCTTTCCGGCATCGAGGAAATCGACATCCTGAAAGAGCGTTACCGGCAGGCTGTGGAATACCAGGAATGGTTCGAGCCCGCCTGGGCGCAGCTTTCGGAGGATGAGCAGTATGTGCTGGAAACCTTCTATGACGAGAACACCTACGGCAGCAACGCCGCCTGGTATATCGCGGAGCATTTCGAGATCGAACAGGCGTCGGCCTATCGCAAGAAGAACCGCGCCCTGGACCACCTGACCGTGCTTCTTTTCGGGAAGTTCTGATGTCCAATTCCTGATAAGATTCATATTCCGTTTCCTGCTATACTGGTATCATGAAAGAGCGCGGGAAACGCAGAAGGCACGGTCGGGTAATCATCACGATTCCACTTCCGTGCCTTCTGTCTGTTGTAAGCCTTCGGATTCTGCGCATTCCGGGTGACCGGGCTGAATCCCCAGGTGACCCTGCGCTTTTTGTCCTGCTCCCGCTGCTTTTTCTTCGAGAGCTTTTCGTAAGGAATGAACTTGTCCATACGGATACCTCCCTGTCTTGTGATGGGGACATTATAGCACGAAAGGCGGGAAAACGCAATGCCGTACAGACGTGTGACCTATGCGGAGCAATGCTGGTACATTCTCCGCTTCAAGCTGAGGGAGGTGTTGAAATTGCCCTGGTTTCCCGATCACCCCTGTGCCCATCCCGGCTGTCCGCGGCTGGTTCCCAGGGGAAAGAAATACTGCGATGAGCACGCCACCCAGCACCCGGAGGAAATCCGCCCTGCGGCTGCCAGGGGATACGGCGCGAGATGGAATAAAGCGAGAAAAAGATTTCTGGAAAAGAATCCGCTCTGCGTCGAATGTCTGAAAGCAGGTCGTTACGTCAAAGCGACCGACGTTGACCACATCGTCCCGCACCGCGGCGACCCGAAACTGTTCTGGGACGAGGGCAACTGGCAGGCGCTCTGCCACCATTGTCACAGCGTCAAGACCAGGAACGAGGACCACGACCCGGTGTACCACTACTGAGAGAAAGGGAGAGAGCCATGTATTACAAGCTGAAGCCCTGCCCGCACTGCGGAGGGGAAGCCTACCTGGAGCGCGCCCACCGCGCCTTCATCAACGCCCAGACCACCCGCGTCGCTTTTGTGCGCTGCACCGTGTGCAACACCGTGCTGTCCGATGAAACGAGAACCATCGAGAAGCTCCCGCATACGCCCGGCGAAGCTGTGATCACCAACCGCGTGGAGCCCACCTGCGCCGAGGAAGGCAGCTATCACGAGCTCGTGCTTTGCAAGGTCTGCGGCGAAACGCTGACCGACGAGACTAAATCCATCCCGAAGCTGCCGCATACCGCGGGCGAGGTCCGTCAGGATGAGCTGGTCGCCCCCACCTGCACCGAGGAAGGCAGCTATTGGGAGGTCACTCTTTGCGCCGTCTGCGGTCAGGAGATGCGTCACCGCACCGTGATGGTGCGCCCGCTGGGCCACGACTTCGGCGAATGGACCGTGACCGAGGCGCCCACCTGCACCGAAACCGGCAAGCGTGTGAGCACCTGCGTGCGCTGCGGCGAGCCCGTCACGGACGTTGCGCCAGCCCTTGGTCATGACTGGGGCGCGTGGGAGGTCGTGATCGCCCCCGATTACGGTGTGGAAGGCCTGCAGAAGCGCGTTTGCTCCCGCTGTGACGCCGAACAGACCCAGCGCCTGACCATCGGCTCCAGCCGCGACCGCGGCATTCAGTTCGTCGGCGGCAATAACGTGAAGTTCACCGTGTACGCCGGGGAGAACACCTACGTTTACAACACCAACGACGCGCGTGTGCTGGAGTGGTATTCCGGCGCGTCCCTGCGCTTTGACGTGGAGGTCACCGGCAGCTGGGCGGGCGACGGCTACGCGGTTCTGGTCAATCAGCAGCCGCTTGCGCCCAATGCGGACGGCAGCTATACGATCCCGGCGGGACGCAATTATCTGATCGTGTCCGTCATGCCGCTGTCCTCCGCCGAGGATCCCGGCACGACTCCCTCCGGCGGCGGCTCCGGCTCCGGCGTGTGCAAATACTGCGGTCAGGTCCACGGCTCCAGCTTCTGGGGCAGACTGGTCGCCTTCTTCCACCTGCTCGCGTACTTCTTCCTGCACCTGTTCGGAAGAGCGTAAGCCGGTACGGTAAGGTATAAGCCATAATAACGATTTCGCCCGCCCTCCGAAAGGAGAGCGGGCGGGTTTTTATGGTCAGGGGCCAGGGGCCAGGGGCTAGGGGCCAGGGATCAGGGGCCAGGGGCCAGGGGCCAGGGGTCAGAGGTCAGGGGCCAGAGGTCAGGGGCCGGGGGCAGGGGGCTCCCGGTCCACGGGCCTTTCAAAACTCACACGACGGCGCTTCCGGCAGCCCGAGGGTGTTTACGTCGTCCAGTCCGACCGCCATGCGCAGGACGCTTCTGGCGTCGGCGGCGGTGAGGGCATGGGAGGGATCGGGTTCGCTGACGTCGCCCCAGGCGAGGGCGTCCGCCGGCAGGTCTTCGAGTCCCACGGCCTGCCGCAGCACCAGCCGCGCGTCGGACGCCGTTACCCTGCCGTCAAAGTCCACGTCGCCCCAGACGTAGCGGTACAGCCCGGCGTAGAGCGTCACGTCCCGGTCGGTCCCGGCGCGAATCACGGTCACGGGATCGCCGTCGAGGTTCACGTTGTCGTACCACCCGAGGAACTTATAGCGCAGCCCGACGGGGGAGAGGGGAAGAAGCGTGATTTCGTCGTCCGCAAGGCGGGACGTCGGGTTCGTGTTGGAGAGGAAGTTCGCGGCGTTCGGGTCGCGGAGGTCGTAAACGATTTTGTAGGTGATCGCGGTCCATTTCGCGTAAAGGGTGATTTCGCCGACGTACTCCGCCGGGATCTCCGTGATTTTCTGCGTGCGGGCTTCGTCCGTGAACCAGCCGCCGAAGGTATAGCCGGTCCGCGTGGGGTCGGCAAGGGTCACGGCCTGCCCGTAGGTATGGGTCTCGGGGTTGTTGCCGTTCCACACGCCCTCGACGCCGTGCACGTAGTTGACCGCCCAGCGCCCGACGATGAATTTGGCGTAAACGGTCACGTTTTCGCCGCGGTCCATGATCCACGCGTTCTCGCCCTTGTCAAAGCGCAGCGCGTCGGTCAGATCCGGCTTGAAGAACCAGCCGTCGAAGACGTAACCGGTCTTCGTCGGGGCAAACAGCTTCACGTTCGCGCCGACGCCGGGGTCGATCTGAAAGCTTTCGGGGTTCTGCGGGGCGTTGACGTAGTCCGTCCCCGCGCCGGGATAGGCGATTGTGAAGGTCGGCAGCTCCCAACGCGCGTACAGGGTCGTATCGCCCGTCAGGTCCGCGTAGGAGAGGGCGGTCAGGCGGTTCCCGCCGGTCCTTTGGTCGTACCAGCCGAGGAAGTCCGCGCCCTCGTAGGAAAGCGCCTGCAGGTCGATCACGCCGTCCGCGGCTTCGCCGTCGTCCGGGTAAAGCGATTCGGGGTTCGGGTTATACACGTAGGCGGTGATCGCGCCGAGGTCGTAGGTCAGGGCGTAATGCGGCAGCTCCTCCCACTTTGCGTAATACGTGCGGCTGACCTTTGCGGTCGTATCGAAGGACGTGATCCCGCTGCCGGGCGCAAAGTCCGCGGTCGTGAACCAGCCCCGGAACGTGTAGTGCCGCTGCGCGGGGGTATAGGCCGGGGAGGTCAGGTCCACGGTCACGTCCGTCTCCTCGTCAAAGGTCTCCAGCGGCGTCGACTCATAGGGGAAGGACCCGCCGTTCAGCTCATAGTTCACCTTCCACTTGCCGGTCAGGCTCAGCTCGACTTCGTTCGAGTACCCGGTGCGGATATGCACCGGCTCGCGCGGGACGAGAAGCTCACCCATGCCGTCCTCCGCGGCAGTCGTCGTATAGCTGTAGGAGCCCCACAGACTCACGCGCAGGAAGACGGGGTCGCCCGCCTCATAGCCCTGCGCCTCCATTTTGTCGCGGATCCAATAGACGTCGTCGTCGAAGTCGAAATACGGCTCGTTGACCGAAACGTCCGTCAGGGAATACCAGCCGCCGTCCCCGACCCGCATCTCCACGATGAGGTGCGGATTGTAGTATTCGTCCGTATAGCTTTCGCGCACGTCGCCGTCCAGCGCCAGGAATCTGACCAGCGCCGCCTCGGTGTCGGCGGGCAGGCGGAGCGCAAGCTGATATTTCGTCGCCTTCACCTCGATCCCGTCGCGTTCCACGGTCCGCCTCGCGGAGGAGAGCGCCGTCAGGGTGGGTTTTGCTTCCGTCAGCAGGGCGGAAACGTCCGGCACGCAGTCCTGTCCCTCCGGGGTGCGGTTTGCGTTACTGTAGGTTTTTACGTCGCTCCAGTCGGAGTAGACCACGGTTTTCACGTGCTCGCCCCATTCGCCGTCCACGCGCTTCTGCACGTTGTTATACAGGCGGTAGCGCGCCTTGACGTACAGGGTTTGTTTGTTGAAATCCACCGCCATGCCCTTGCCGTTCGTGCTGTCGTCCTCGCGGTCGTAGCGCCCGAGGTATTCGCCCCTGCCCTGCAGGACGGCCTCGTTATATTTGTCGATGGCCTGCTTCAGCGTCATGCCGTCGCCGGGGCTGCAGTACCACGCGGTGAACATGCCCGCCCTGCCGTCGAACACGGTGGCGTCTTCCTCCAGGTTCTTTTCGTTCACCCCGAAGCTCGGCATCTCGCGGTATTCGGAAAAGCCGTCGCCGTCGCGGTCGAATTCGGTTTTGGCGTAATACGTGGGGTCCGCGGGGTCCTCGTCGGTCTCCCAGTCGTTGACCCACGCGCTGCCGTCGAAGGAATAGGCGACCTGCACGCTCAGCTCGAACCACGCGTACACGTCCTCCCGGTCCAGCCCGAGACGGTCGGCGTAGGCCTTGTCGGTATTCCCGTCGGCGGCGTGGATCGCGTCGCCGAGCAGCCGCGCTTCATCGCTCATGCGGAAAAACGCCTGCACGCGGGTGCCGTTTTCGTTGGAATCCGCCGCAAGCCGGATGATCTCCGGTCCGTCGGAGAGGGTATAGATCTCGTTCTCCGCATCCCAGATCCCGGCGGGCTCCTTCGCCGTCGCCGGAAGGATCAGCGACCAGAGCAGCAGCGCCGCAAGGAGCGCGGAAAGGATTTTTTTCGTCTTCATGATGGGCTCCTCCTTTATAAGGTACCTTCTGTAAGGTACCTTCATCGTAGCATGAAAACGCGCGGAAATCGACTCGGACGTTTGGGGGAGACGGGGCGGGGGAGCCTATATATACAACAAACTGCCTGTGAAACGTCGGATTCCTTTCATTTTTTCGCAGGCATGAAAAGCCCCTTGCGTTCGGTGGGCGGGGATGGTATAATAAAAAAAACCCCTCTGCGTTCCCGATCCCGCCCGAATGGAGGCTTCCTCATGCGTCCCCTGCAGCGATCCTTCCCGCAAAGCGTCCCGTCAACGGACGGCGGTTCCGCCGCCCGGCTCTCCGTGCGCCTGTCGCGCCTGATCTATCCGCTGGCCTACGCGCTCGAAATGGTGCTGTGGCTCACGCGCGGGCATTACCTCGGCGCCGGGGTGCGGGTGCTGGGCTTGCCGGGCTATCTGTTTGGCGTCGCCGCCTACGGGCTCGGCTCCCTGCTCGTAATGCTGCTGTGGCGGCCGGATTTCCGGCGGCTGGTTTTCGGGAGCGTCGCCGTCACGCTGCCGGGCTTTCTGCTCTATATTTTTCTGCCAGTGGGCATGCCGCGCTTCTGGATCGCCCTGCCCGCCTTCGCGGGGCTCGGCGGCTGCGTGACCGCCGCCAGGTGCGGCTACGCCTTCGCCTGCAACCAGACGGAGCGCCTGTTCGGGATGTTCCTGATCCTGCTCGGCGCGTTTCTGATCCGGGAGGTCGACGCGGACGGGACAAATAACGTGCTCACGCTCTATATCCTGCCGGTCGCGCTGCTGCTGGGCATGTGCGTCTGCCTGCTGATGTTCCGGGAAAAGGATTTCGCCGTGCGGCAGACGACCGAAAAGGGGGATACGCGGGCGCTGGTCTGGGCGGTCGCCTATTTCATGGTCTATTTCACCGTGGACGGCTACCATTGGGACCTGTTTACGGACGTGCCGGGGCGGGACCGCCGCTGGCACCTCGCCGCGGTGCTTGTCTCCTCCGTCCTGTTTTTCGTGCTGCTGCGCCTGCGGCGCGGCGTGTGGCACGTCTGGAACCTGACCTTCGTGGCTGCCGCCGCCATGGGCGTGCTGGCCGTTTTGCCCGGCACGGCGGGGAATTCCGTCCCGCTGCAGCTCGCGGGCGGGGTCGCCCTGATCGGCTGGCCCGCCGCCATTCTGACCCTTGCCGCCGCCCAGAGCTATTTCGCGGATTACCGGCTGCTGAAGATCACGACCGTCGCCTTCGTGCTGGGGTCGCCGCTGCTGAATTTCTCGGACGAGCTGCTGCTGTATTTCGTGCCGAAGGCGGTGCCCGTCGTGACCATGCTCGTTACGCTGCTGCCGGTGCTGGCGCTGGCGGTGCTGGCGCCCTTCAGCTTTCGGGATCTGTTTTCCGCCCCGTGGCTGGGCGACCTGAACGCGCGGCAGGCGGAGGATCTGCGCCGGGGCAAGCCGCCGGAGGACCCCTTCGCCCCCTTCGCCCTGACCCCGCGCCAGCGGGAGGTGGCTTCGCTTTTGCTGGAGGCCAAGACCCGGCGGCAGATCGCCGGGGAGCTGGGGCTTTCCGAATCCACGGTCAAAACACACACGACGGAGCTTTACAAAAAGCTCGGCATCAACTCGCGGGTGGAGCTGTTCCGCCTGTTTGCCCCGGCGCTGCCCTCGCCCGGGGATACGCAAAATCACGGAGGACCCGATGGAACGCTATAAAAAACTGACGCTTCTGCATTCCAACGATATGCACGGGGATTTCCTGCCCCAGACGGTGGACGGCAAACAGACCGGCGGCGTGGCCATGCTGTCCGGCTATATCGGCAAAGTGCGCGAGGAGGAGCCGAACACCCTGTACTGCATCGCCGGGGATATGTTCCGCGGCTCGGTGATCGACTCCGAATTCCGGGGCGTTTCCACGATCGAGATCGTGAACCTGCTGCTGCCGGACGTGGTGACGCTGGGCAATCATGAAACGGATTACGGTCTCGGGCATCTGCTGTTTCTCGAAAAATGCGCGCGCTTTCCGATCATCAACGCGAACCTGCACGTCAAGTCCAACGGGGCAAGGCTGTTCCGTCCCTATCTCGTGGAGGAGATCGACGGGATGCGCGTGCTGTTCATCGGCATTCTGACCGAGGACGTGATTGCCGAAACGCGCAAGGACGAGCTGATCGGCTCCCTTGTGGACGTGGGCGAAGCCGTGGAGGAGATCGGGCGCATCTGCAACGCCTATAACGGCGAGGATATCGATTTGACGGTGCTGCTGACCCACATCGGCTTTGAGGAGGATAAAAAGCTCGCGGCAAAGATCGACCCCGCGTGGGGCGTGGACGTGATCGTCGGCGGGCATTCGCATACCTATCTCACCGAGCCCGCCGTGGTCAACGGCATTCTGATCGCGCAGGCGGGCACCGGCACGGACCTGATCGGGCGCTTTGACCTGACGGTGGACACGCTGCTGAACAGGGTCGCGGACTACCGCTGGACCCCCGTGCCGATCAATGAGGGGACCAGCGTCCCCGACCCCGCGATCGAGGTGATGATCGGGGACTACAAGAGCGTGACGGACCGCAAGTACGGGCGCGTGGTGACGCGCTTCCGCCGCCGCCTGACCCACCCGTCCCGCATTCAGGAGACCGCCCTCGGCAACCTGTTCGCCGACGCGCTCAGCGAGAGCCTGGGCGTGGATATCATGCTGCTGGCCTCCGGCTCCATCCGCGTCAAGGCGCTGGGGCCCGTGGTCCTGTTCGGGGATCTCGTGGAGGCCTTCCCGTTCGACGACGCCGCCTACCTCGTCACCGTGACGGGCGAGACCCTGCGCAAAATGCTGACCTATATGCTGCGCGACGAGGTTTTTGCGGGCGCGCACTGCGAATTCTATCAGTTTTCGGAGGGGCTGCGGGCGGTCTGGGACCGCGAAACGCATACCTTTGAGGAGCTGAGCTTCAGAAACGAGCCGGTGGAGGACGCGCGGCACTATACCCTCGGCATGCAGGGCTACCACTTCACGAACTTTTCGGAGATCTTCCGGCTGCCGCCGGAGACCGTCAGGGCCGTCGCGCCGCCCCGCGTCGTCGCCACCTCCTGCAAGCAGGTGCTGGAGGAATACCTCGCTTCGCATCCCCGCCTCGACCGCCGCGCCGGACACAGGATCATTATCAAGTAAAAAACCGCCTTCGGGCGGTTTTTTCGTGCCGGGCAAAGTCCGGCAATGTGGAGTGTTGGAGGTTGGATGAAGGTTGCGGCTGCGCCGCGCTGCCGAGGGATTTTTAACTGTTCCCGTATCCGGTAACGGGTTCTGAACGACAGGCTTCGAAAAAGAACAAATGTATCGAACGGCACGTCAGGTGCCGTGCTACCGGACCCCCGGTCCCCGGTCCTATTTCTGCTCCCGAAACAAATAGTACTCATGCACCAGCGACCGGAAACCGAGGGCCTTGATCTGCTCGTAGCGGACGTTGAACCGCGCCTTCGTGCGGGTGCCGCTCCAGAGATAGCGGACGCACTCCTCGGCGTAGGCGTCCAGCGCCTTCAGGCTTTTGTCCGTGGTGATGACGGGGAAGTACCACAGCGCCCAGGTCAGCTCGTTGTCCGCGCCGCCCCCGTACATTTTGCGGTTGAAGGCGTTGACGAAGCCCTTTGCCGCCTTTTCCCCGGGCAGGTTTTTGCGGTGCGCCCAGCGCAGCAGGGCGCGGGTCTTGCGGCGCATCTTCTTTTTGAGCTTGTCCACGGAGGCCGCCGCCACGTCCAGCTCCCCGTTCCGGTACGAAAACCCGAGGAAGGTGAAGCCCGTTTCGGGCGTGTAAAAGGTCTCCTTGTCGGGGTTCAGGCGCAGCCCGTTTTCCGCCAGCGCCGCGCGGATCGCGCCGACGCCCGTTTCCAGCGCCTCCGGCGTGTCGGCGAACAGGATGATATCGTCCGAATACCGCGCGTAGATCGCCCCGGCTTGAGTAAACCGGCGGTCCAAGGCGCTGAGATACAGGTTCGCGTAAAACGCCGCCATCGGCGTGCCCGCCATCATGCCCTTGGGCACGCGCAGGGGCGTGCCCCCGCGCAGCACCTCCGGCTCCTCCAGCAGACGGGTCAGAAAGTCCGAAAGCGCGGGGTCATCCGCAAGCGCCTGACGCACCAGCGGGACCAGCCTTTCCACCGGCACGGAATTGAAATAGTCGCTCACGTCCGCCTTATAGGCATATTTGTTTCCGATCCCCGGCGTGCGCGCCAGCGCGCGCACCGCGTCCTTCGCGGTAACGCCCGGCCGGAAGGAATAGACCCCCTCCGGCAGCAGCGGGTCGTAGCGACGGGTCATGAGCCACGTCAGCAGCTTCATCACCGTGTTTTCGTCGTGCGGGTAGGTATAGACCGTGCGCAGCTTCCCGTTGCTTTTCGGGATCTCCTTTTGGCGTGGCAGGGGAAAGCGCGTCCCCGCGTCGATCACGTCGCACACCGGCAGGTATTTCCGCCGGTCGATAAAGCGCCGCAGGTCCTGCAGAAAATACGGCTGGCAGCCGCGGTCCTCCTTATAGGTATAAAAAAGCTCCCAGACCGCGGGGTCCCGGAGACTTTCGAGCAGGGACATGGGTTCCCCTTCCTTTCACAAAAAGAAAAAAACAGAAAGAGAAGGGACTTAAATCCGCACATGAGGGAATGTCATGTGCGGAATCCCCTGTTAGGCATAATATGCCTGACAGGGTCAGACCGTACGCGGGTCGGCTGCCTGCGAAGCCGTGTTTCGGACCCGCGCCTGGCCCTTCACAGGCGCAAACGCGTTCTCTTTCTGTTTTATGCGAAATCAGCCGTTCAGGGCGCTTCTGACCCGCGCCACCACGTAGGAGCGCGTGTTCCACCAGCCGTGATGGTCGTGATAGAACCTCAGGTGCGGGATGCCCGCCTTTTTGCAGGCCTCCTCGAACGTATGGTTGTTGCGGTAGGAGTCGCTGGTGACTTCCACGATCAGCTTGCAGAAGTTGCCCGCGAAGAAATAAAACACCGTGGTGCGGTCCTTGTTCGCGGTCTCCACGCGCAGCGCGTAGGTCGGAAAGCTCTCCCGGAACACGCCCTCGAAATAATAGCGGTAGGGACCGGAATAGGAAAACTGGTTCTCCTCCGCCGGCATCTCCTCGCCCCAGGACCAGCCGGAGGTCGGTCTGCCGCCGTTGTTATATGCCATTGGGAAACACTCCTTTCAGAGCGCGGCGACGTTAATCGTCGTCGTCCTCGTCGTCATGCAGGTCGTCAAGGTCGTCGTCCTCGTCGTCATGATCGTCCAGAAGGGAAGTGGAATACTCGCCGATGCGCACCTTGCGGCGGATCTTCATCTCCTCCACGCCGTCGTGGATCATCTCCTTGACCTTATAGGGGTCCTTGATGTTCTTCAGCACGAGCGTGGGCATGGACCGGTCGGAGGACTGGATCGTCAGCGTGCCGACCCCGAACAGCCGCTGCCCGAAGTTGCGCTTGAGCCCGATATCCCGCACGCGGTACAGCACGACCTCCTCGTCCTTCAGGTTGAAAACGCCGGTCTGCAGAAAGAGCCGGTCGTCGGACAGCGCGTAGCGTGTGAAGCTCAGCGGCATGCGCAGAAACCGCTTGCGGTCCTTCCATTTGATGTTCTTGCCCTTGATCGCCATACGATCCCCTCCGTTTGAACGTGATGCTTGGTATCAGTATAGCATTTCGTTTCGGCAATGTCAAGATTCCGGGTTGCTTTTCCCTCGGCGCGGCGGTATAATAAAAACGGAATAGACGCGGGGACGCGGGCGCGCGGGACGCGGTTCGTATGACCGGATCCGGCGAATCGACGAATAAACCCGGGACCGGGAGAAGGGACCTGCGGCCGGCAGTATCAGACGAGAAGGAGTGGTGCTTCCATGAAAAACACGAAGGCATACCGGTTGACCTTTACAGAACGGGCGAGGGAGATCGTGGCGGCGATGACGCCGGACGAAAAGATCAGACTCATGGCGGGGGACGAAACCCCGGCCTCCAGCATGGGCGGCGGCGACTATAACGCGCGTCCCTATACCGCGGGCGGGTGCGAACGCCTCGGCGTGCCGAAAATGAAATTCTGCGACGGTCCCCGCGGGTGCGTCAGCGGACGCTCCACCTGCTTCCCGGTCACGATGGCGCGGGGCGCGACCTTTGACCCGGCGCTCGAGGAGCGCGTGGGCAACGCCATCGGCAAAGAGATCCGCGCCAACGGCGGCAATTTTTACGGCGGCGTCTGCCTGAACGTCCCCTATCACCCCGGCGCCGGAAGGAGTCAGGAGGTCTACGGCGAGGACCCGCGCCACATCGCCAAAATGGGCGCGGCGCTGGTGCGGGGGATCCAGAATCAGAACGTGATCGCCTGCGTGAAGCACTTCGCGTTCAACTCCATGGAAAACGCCCGCTTCTACGTCAACGTGACCGCGGACAGGCGCACGGAGCGCGAGATCTATCTCTATCAGTTCAAAAAATGCATCGAGGCGGGCGCGGCCGCGGTCATGAGCGCCTATAACCGCTATCAGGGGCATTTCTGCGGCAGCAATCCCTATCTGCTGCGGCAGGTGCTCAAGGGCGAGTGGGATTTCGACGGCTTCGTCATCAGCGACTTTTTCTTCGGCACGCACTCCACCGCCAAATGCATCGGCGCGGGGCTGGATATCGAGATGCACATGCGCAAATACTTTCAGCCCGCGTTCATCAAGGCGGCGCTGAAGCTTGGGAAGATCACGCCCGAACAGATCGACGAGGCGGCGCTGCGCATCGTGCGCACGCTGCTGGCCTTTGCCTCCTCCGAGGATGAGGGCGACTATCCGCCCGATCTGATCGCCTGTGCGGAACACGTCGCGCTGGCGCGGGAGGTGGCGGAAAAATCCGTTACGCTGGTGAAAAACGAGGGGCTGCTGCCGCTGGACGAGACCGTGCACCGCCGCATCGCGCTGGTGGGGGATCTGTGCGATACCGAGAACATCGGCGACCACGGCTCCAGCATGGTGCGCCCGCCCTACGTCGTCACGCTGAAGGCGGCGATCGAAAAGAACTA
>CACZGD010000070.1:0-859 GCA_902780565.1 Oscillospiraceae bacterium | reverse complement strand
TCAAAAACGCGGACGCGGTGCTGGTCATGGCGGGCTGCGCCCACGGGGACGAGGGCGAGTTCATTTTCACGATCGGCGGCGACCGGAAGGACCTCGGCGTGCATCGGGAAGAGGTGGAGATGATCCGGCTTGCGGGGTCCCTGAACAAAAACACCGCCGTGATCCTCACCGGCGGCAACATGCTGCGCGTACATGAGTGGAAGGACGCCGTCCCCGCGATCCTGCTGGCGTATTACCCCGGCATGGAGGGCGGCAGCGCCCTTGCGGATATCCTGTTCGGCAGGGTGAACCCCTCCGGCAGGCTGCCGTTTGTGATCGGGCGGCGGGACGAGGACTTCCCCGCGATGAAATGGAACGCCCCGCACGCGCATTACGGCTATTACCACGGCTATCAGAAGCTGGAGCATGACAACACGCCCTGCGATTATCCCTACGGCTTCGGGCTGTCCTATACCGAGACGGCGATCACGGACGTGCAGCTCGATCACGCCGATGGAAAACAGGCGGTCTTTGCCGTGACCGTTGAAAACAGGGGGGACCGCGCAGGGACCGAGGTGGCGCAGCTCTATATCGGCTTTTCCGGCAGCGCGGTGGAAAGGCCCGTGAAGACGCTGGTGGATTTCTGTCGCGTGGAGCTGGCGCCCGGCGAACGCAAAACCGTGCTGCTGACCGCGGAAAAGGAGGATCTTGCCTATTACGACGAAGGGAAACGCGCCTTCGTGCAGGAGGATATCGACTATATCGCCTACGTCGGCACGGACGAACAGGCCGCGGGCGAAAATCCGGTCGGCTTCCGCTTCGGGACGGAGTAAAAAGCAGAATCCAGATAAATTGAACAACCGCTGAATTGAAAAACCAC
>CACZGD010000069.1 GCA_902780565.1 Oscillospiraceae bacterium | reverse complement strand
CCCCCTCGGGGACGCCGCGCGGCGTCCCCGTCCTATCTTTCAGCCGGTTAGCAAATGCTAACAACAAAACGGACGGTATTTTGTGAAAAATTACGGAAAAACCTCTTGATTTTTCTGAAATTCATGATACAATAGGGGCAAATAACAGAAAAGGAGGAACTATTCATGGCATACAAAATTTCTGATGAATGCATCTCCTGCGGCGCTTGCGCAGCGGAATGCCCCGTTGAGGCGATCTCTGAGGGCGCTGATAAGTATGTGATCGACCCCGATACCTGCATCGAGTGCGGCGCCTGCGCCGACACCTGCCCCGTGGGCGCTCCCTCGGCGGAATAAGAAAAACCTCACGAGAAAGGACCCGCAAGGGTCCTTGTTTCGTTTTAAAGCCGGGCAAAGCCCGGCGGGAGACGGGGACGGGGTACGGAAATAAAAGTTAAAAAAAGAAAAAATAAAAGCTTCGGTTGCGGCTGCGCCGCGATTGAAATAAGAGGACAGGGGCCGGGGGACAGGGAAAGGTACCGGAAACGGAGCCGGGTACAAAATCACCCCGGTAACGCGGCACACCTGTGCCGCCCGCGGAACAGCGTATATATGACAGGGATCGGCGAATCGACGATCCATCCCGGTAGCACGGCACCTTAGTGCCGTTCGGAACATTTCTATCTTTTTCAGGTGCTTTCGGTCAGGACGCGTTCGGGATCAACGGGAACGGTCCCAATTCCGCCGGCAGGGGCGCCGTCCCCATCCCCCAACCTGATTCCGGGCTTCCGGTTTTTATAAAATAACCATGCATCGAACGGCACTGAGGTGCCGTGCTACGAAGACGGCGCACCGTCCCCATCCCCCGACCCGGTACGACCCGGGCGATCCGCGCGGGAACGTCGATATTTCGTTCCCGAAATCCGTGATTTTGCCCGCAAGAGCTTGATTTCGGTTCGGCAATCCGATAAAATATAAAAAACGGTCCTTTGTCGCGTCCGCGCACGGACGCCGGGACCTTCCCCGCGGCTGACGCCGCAAAAGGAGGACGCCATGAAACATCTCAAACGACTTGGTCTCCTTGCCCTCGCGCTGGTTATGTGCTGCGCGGCGGGGCTGCTCCTTGCCCGCACGCTGCCCGCGAGGGCCGCGACAATCATTGCTTCCGGCACCTGCGGCGGCGAGGGCGACGGCAAAAACCTCACGTGGACGCTGGACGACGAGGGGCTGCTCACCATCAGCGGCACGGGAGAAATGAGGGATTTTCAAATTGATTCCGATGCGCCGTGGCATTCTGAAAGACAGGAAATTACTGCGGTGACGATTCAGGAAGGCGTTACAAAAATCGGAGCAAATGCATTTATAAAATGTGCGCAGCTTGCTTCCGTTTTTCTGCCGGAGAGTCTTTACGCGATCCGGTATTCCGCATTTGATAGTTGTATTCGACTTGCAGAATTATCCCTCCCGGAAGGATTGGAACGAATAGACGAATACGCGTTTTACGGTTGCTGCCAATTGCCTTTCATCAGCATTCCGGACAGTGTATCATACATCGGAAAGTATGCATTGAATGGGACGTTGTGGTATAATAACCAACCGGAAGGCGTTGTATATGCAGGACGTGTTGCATATGAATACAAAGGGAATGTTCCGTCCGATTCCCACATCGAGATAAAACCCGGAACTGTCGGGATTTCCCCTTCTGCTTTTCAAGGTGAAAACGGGTTGACATCGATTTCCATCCCTGAAGGAGTAACAACAATCGGGCGGGAAGCATTCGAGTACTGCACAAACCTGACTTCCGTCGAATTGCCGGATAGTATGGCTGAAATTGATTGGTTTGCTTTTTCCAATTGCTATGCGCTGCAAGCCGTTTCATTCGGAGACGGAGAACTCTGCATTCGCACTTCTGCTTTTTCGTACTGCAACGGGCTGCAGACGATCTCATTCGGATCGGGAAAAAAGACGATCGAAAGCAAAGCTTTTTCGTCCTGTAACGGGATGAACCGGATCAACATTTCCGACCTTTCCTCCTGGTGCGATTCTGAATTTGAGGACGAAACCGCCAACCCTCTCGGCAGAGCAAAAAATTTGTTTCTGAATGGAGAGAAGGTGCATAATCTTTCGATTCCGGAGGGCGTTACAAAGATCGGCGATTACACATTTTATAACTGCATAGAATTGGAATCGGCGACCTTCCCGGATACGGTAACGGAGATCGGGAACAATGCTTTTTCGGGATGTCGGAACCTGCAAACCGTAAATCTCCCGGATCGCTTGACAAAAATCGGAGACGCCGCTTTTTCCGGTACGGATCTGGAGGTCGTCATGCTCCCGGAAAGCACAAAAACGATCGGAGCATACGCGTTTACATCGTGCGCCCGCCTGAAAAACGTGACGATTCCCGATCAGATTACGCAAATAGGAGCAGGCGCTTTTGAGAATCAGGGCAGGCTTGTGCGTATTTTTTATTTCGGATCAAAAGAAAAATGGGCTAAAGTAAAGAATTTGAGCGAAAAGAACCCTACCTATTACGATTGTCTGTTGGAGGACAATATCGTTTACAATCCGTCAAAAACCGTCATCCAGACCGTATTTCTTCCGGGTTTCCTGCAGGAAGTCGAAATCCCGGACAGCGTCACGACAATTGCCAACGGCGCTTTTTATGAATGTCGGATACTGATGGAAGTCACGTTCCCGAACAGTGTTCGGGAAATCGGCTCACAGGCGTTCGCTTATTGCACGGGACTAAACAGGATTACTCTTCCGGCCGGACTTACACAAATCGGGGAATCCGCCTTTGAAGGCTGCTCTTTGATTCATGAGGTCGTCATTCCGAGAGGGATCACCGTGATTGGACGCGGAACCTTTGCTTATTGTAATTCTTTGGAATGGATCGCAATTCCCGAAACAGTAACTGTGATCGGACGTTACGCTTTTGACGGGTGTAATTCTCTGAAAACGGTTTATTACGGCGATACGCAGGAAAAGTGGATAACTGTGAAGCAGGAGACCGGAAACCAACCGTTGCAGCGGGCTGTTATTGTGTTTTCCTCATTCCCTTTGACAGCAGAGACCATCGGCGACGCGGACCGCGATGGCAAGGTGACTGCCTCGGACGCCAGACTTGCCCTTCGCGCCGCCGTGGGGCTGGAGACCTTTGACGACGAGACGACCGACATCGCCGACGCGGACCGCGACGGGAAGATCACCGCCTCCGACGCGAGACTCATTCTCCGCGCCGCCGTGGGGCTGGAGGACCGCAAAAACTGGCTCGCCGCGTAACGCGACGACCGCATGCCGTCGGTGATTTCGTCAAAAGCGGCAGAGCATCCAAAGAAACGATCCTCCATAGAAATAAAAACAGCGCCGAGGGAAAGCCCTTCGGCGCTGTGTCTTCTTTGGAAGGCGCGGGTAGCCACAGGACACGGTCCGCATCCCCGCGCTGACTCACCCGATATACCGTACTGCCGCGAGGGCGGCGACGGCGCCGTCGGCGGCTGCGGTGGAGACCTGCCGGATCGCCTTGGTGCGGCAGTCCCCGGCGGTGAACACGCCGGGCAGATTCGTGCGGCAGGATTCGTCCGCCTGCACGTAGCCGTATTCGTTCAGGGTCAGGGCGTTTTTGAAGGCTGCGGTATCCGGCAGCAGCCCGATCGCCACGAACAGCCCCGCCGCGGGCAGGGTGGATTCCTCTCCGCTCTCGGTATTTCGGATACGCACGCCGGTCAGGGTATCCGTCCCCTCGAGCCCGGTCACAACGCTGTGATAGATCACGCGCACGTTCTCCCGCGCGGCGAGCTTTTGCCGCAGGGTCTCCTCGCCCGTCAGAAAGGCGAGGTTCTGCACCATGGTCACGGTTTTGCAGGTCTCGCTGAGCAGCAGCGCCTCCTGCATGGCGGAATTGCCCCCGCCCGCAAGGACTACGTCCTCGCCCGCGAAAAACGCGCCGTCGCACACCGCGCAGTAGGAGACCCCCGCGCCCGTAAGCCGCTCCTCGTTTTCGACCCCAAGGTGACGGTGCTTCGCCCCGGTCGCCACGATCACGGCCTTTGCGTCGAAGCTGCCGCCGAGGGCGTGCACGCGCTTCACGTCGCCGAGGTCCTCTACGCCTGTCACCTCGTCCAGCTCCACGTCCGCGCCGAGGGAGAGCGCGTGCTCCACCATTTTGTCCGCCAGCTCGTTGCCCGAAAGCGCCGGCATGCCGGGGTAGTTCTCGATCAGCGGGGAAAAGGTCATCTGACCGCCCATGGCGGCCTTTTCGATGATCAGCACGTCCTTGCCCGCGCGGCGGGCGTAAATGGCGGCGGTCAGCCCCGCGGGGCCCGCGCCGATGATGATAATATCTCGCATGTTGCTTCCTCCGATTTGACTCATTCCAATCTATTATAGCCCAAAGCGCCGGTCGGGTCAATAGGCGGCGGCAAAATCCGCCGGATTTCCGTTCCCGAAAACTTGCGCGGAATTCCGTTTCCCCCTTGCAAAAGGGAACGGTATATGTTAAAATAACCATATATTCTTCTTCAGCGGGGTGAAAACTGTGGAAACCGAGAAAAAAGAACCCGCGCCCAAGCCGGAAGACCTGCAATACGTCTATGAAAACCGACGGTACGTCGGCACGAAAGAGACGGTCGGCTTCGTGCTGTGGGACGCCGCCCAGAGCCTGAACATCAACACTTACTCCAGCCGGTTCATCCGGAACATCGTCAAGATCGACCTCGGCTACCTCACGGTCGCAAGGACCGTCAACAGCGTCTGGGATATCGTCAACGATATTTTCACCGCGGCGATCGTCGAAAAGACCCGCACCCGGTGGGGCAAATTCCGTCCCTACCTGCTGGGGCTTGCGGTCCCCGGCGCGATCTTCACGCTGCTGTACTGGTTCATGCCGCTGCTGTTCGGCGGGCAGCCCGCAACGTCCGGTTTCAAGTTCGCGATCTATCTGGCGCTGGAGGTCATCCGCGAGGGCGTCGGCACCTTCCAGGATATCGCAAGAACGGGACTGCTGTCCACCATCACGCCGCACCCGAACGACCGCACGCGGCTGATCACGATCGCCACCTTCGCCTCCGGGCAGTTCGGCGAAAAGCTGCCGGAGCAGGTCATGACCGTGATCCTGGACCTGATCGATAACAAGGCGTTCAAGAATTCCGCCCGGACCGTGGAGCAGCAGCTCACCGGCGCGTTCGTCGGCATGGGAACGTTCTGCACCGTGCTTGCCTCGGGCTTCAGCATGTGGTTCTTCATGAACTCCAAGGAGCGCATCATGCAGAGCATCGAAACGCCGAAGCTGACGGATTCCATCCGCAGTATCGTGAACAACAAGCCGATCCTGCTGATCACGCTGTCCGAGTTCCTGTCCGACTTCGGCATCGGCGGCAGCAAGAGCGACTACTATATCGACGTGCTGCATTTCGCCTCCATGACCATGCTTGCGGGCATTCCCGGCGCGCCGCTCTCGCCTTTGTCCTATGCCTACGTGCCGTGGCTGCGGCGTCGGTTCTCCAGCCGCCTGCTGTATATCGTTTCGCACTATATCTCCAACATCCTGCTCACGGGCGTGTTCGCCTTCGGCTGTATCGGCATGGACTTCAAGACCTTTAAGGGCGGTATGTACCAAAAGGTTTGGCCCATGTTCGGCGCAATGGCGCTGTGGGAGGTCATCTGGAACCTGTTCTACGGCCTGCGCAACGTCATCGGCACCGAGCTGTATAACGAGGCCATGGACTACTGCGAATGGAAGAACGGCTACCGCACCGAGGCCATGACCAGCGTCGCCAAGGGACTTGCGAAAAAGGTCTCCGGCTCCGTGTCCGGCATCATCTCCACCGCGCTGATGAAAATGGTCGGCTACGACCAGAACGCCTACACGCGCGGTACCGAGCAGCCCGACTACGTCAAATTCTATCTGTTCGCCATGTTCACCATCGTGCCGTCCGTTACCGGCGCGCTTGGCATCATCCCCATGCTGTTCTACGATCTGCACGGCAAGAAGAAGGAAAAAATGTACGCCGAGCTCTTGGAGCGCCGCAGACAGGCCGCGAATATCGCCTCCTCCGGCGACAGCGAAGCCATCCACGCGTTCGCGCAGGAGCAGCTCCAGAAATAAACGGACATACAAATTCCCCCGAAGCTTACGGCCTCGGGGGATCGTTTTTTTTGATGTTATTTCAGAATGCCGGCCTCCCGCAAGGCGCCGAGCAGCGCCGACAGCAGCGTCCGGACACGGATGACCAGCCGGTCGACCGGGGTGGCGGAGACGCCGGAAAGGTCCGCCACGTCCGCGGGGGACAGGGCGTTCGTCGTGATCAGCCCCACGCCCTTTTGCCGCAGCTCCCTGACGTAAATCGGTTCGTCCACGGTCCACGCGGCAACGCGGAGCCCGGCGGCCTGCGCGCGGCGGAGGACCCCCTCCGCGAACGGGGCGGGGTAGCGGAGGTCCACGCCCGTCAGGCCCGTCGCTTTGCAGAAGCGGACGTCGTCCGCGGACGGGAAGCGGGTCAGCAGATAGGTTTCATTTTCGGGCAGCAGCGCGTGCAGCGCGGCGATGTGCTCCCGCCCGAAGGAGATCAGCACGCAGTCGTCGCCGCTTTCGCGCAGCACACGGGCAAGGTCGTCCATTTCGGCGACGGGATTCGCTTCCTTCACCTCCACAAAGGGGCGCATCCCGTACGCGCGGCAGACGGTCAGGAATTCCTCCAGCGTCGGGATTTGCTCGTCGGGATAGCGGTCCAGCCCGTTCCCGCCGTCGATCTTCAGCGCGCGGATCTCCTCGAAGGTGAGGTCGCGCACCTTGCCGGTTCCGTTTGTGGTGCGGTCCACCGTGTCGTCATGGATCACGACCCAGCGCCCGTCAACGGTTCTGGAAACGTCGCATTCCGCGCCCCGGAAGCCCGCTTCCCCGGCAAGCCGGAACGCGGCGAGGGTGTTTTCAGGGGCGATCGCGGAATAGCCGCGGTGCCCGACCATGGTCAGCCCGGCGCTCGCATCCGTCCCCCTGCCGGAGGCGGCGAAGGCGGGAACGCAGCAGGATACAAGCAATAGGAGTGCGAGCAGCAGAGAAAACGCGCGTTTTTTCATAGGGACCCCTCCTGTCGTAATGCTTTTATTATAGCGAAGCCCTGCGCCGCCGTCAAGAGGGAGTCGGCGGGGGCTTGCCTTTTTTGCGCGGATGTGATAGAATAAGCGAAAAGGAGGCGGTCTTATGTTTCGGCGGATGCGCCGGTTCAAACAGGAATTGACGCGGGAGGAGACGCTCTCCCTTCTGCAAACGGAAAAACGCGGCGTGCTGGCGCTGCACGGGGACGACGGCTACCCTTACGCCGTGCCGATGGATTTTGTGCTGCTCGACGGCGCGATCTATTTCCATTCGGCAGGGGAAGGGCACAAGCTCGACGCCCTGCGGCGGGACGAAAAGGCCTGCTTCACGGTGTATGGGAACGAACGGCAGGAGCCGGGCGAATGGTGGTATCACGTCAGCAGCGCGGTGGTCTTCGGCGCGCTTGCCGAGGTGACGGACCCGGACGAAAAGCTGGCGGCGCTGACCGCCCTCGGGAACAAGTATTTCCCAACGCCCGCGCACACGCAGGCGGAGATCCGCAAGGACGGCGCGCGCGTCACGGTGCTGCGGCTGACGGTCCGGCACATGACCGGCAAGGCCGTGCGGGAAAACTGAAAAGTTCACAGACTGTTTCTTGACAGAACAGTCAATATTCGTTATGATAGAAAACGAAATATAAAGAAGGGAAAGGAACTCTTTTATGAAAAACTATTTTGATCTTCACGGGCAGGTCGCCCTTGTGACCGGCTGCTCCACCGGACTCGGCGTGCAGATGGCGAAGGCGCTTGCCAGCCAGGGCGCGAACATCGTGGCCGTCGCCAGACGCCAGAACATGATCGACGCCGTTGCGGCGGAGATCGCCGCGGAATTCGGCGTCAAGACCCTTGCCGTGCGCTGCGACATTACGGATACGGACGCCGTGAACGCCATGGTGGATACCGTGATCGCCGAAATGGGCCGCATCGATATCCTTGTCAACAACGCCGGTACCGGCGCGGTCGCCCCCGCCGAGGATATCACGGACGAGCAGTTCTATAACGAAATGAACATCGACCTGTTCGGCTCCTTCCGCGTGGCAAGAGCCGTCGCCAAAAAGGCAATGATCCCGGCAAAGTACGGCCGCGTCATCAACATCGCCTCCATGTACGGTCTTGTCGGCAACAAGATCGCCGGCTCCGCGCCTTATCATGCCGCAAAGGGCGGCGTGGTCAACATGACCAGAGCCCTCGCCGCCGAGTGGGGCAAGTATAACATCACCGTCAACGCCATCTGCCCCGGCTATTTCTATACGGATCTGACCCGCGACACGCTGAATTCCGACTTCTTCCAGCAGAACGCGAAAACCATGATCCCCGAGGAGCGCTACGGCGAGGAGGGCGAGCTGGATACCGCCGCTCTGTTCCTGGCGTCCCCCGCCTCCGCCTACGTCACCGGCGTCAACCTCCCCGTCGACGGCGGCTATACCTGCATGTAAGAGAGATCGGCACACGATCAGACCGGACCGGGCATTCCCGGCCCGGTTTTTTTACGTAAAAGGGCGGCACGGGACGCGAAAACGTCCCGTGCCGTCTGTTGGATCGGATGGAGAGCGCATAGGTATGACGCCGCAAAGGATAACGCGCCGCAGCGTGACGCGGCGCGAACCGGTTATCGCGGACCGTCGCCCTTTGTCGGCGAGGCTCCCGCGTCCGTGCGCGGTTGCGGCAACGGACGGCGTATGCCTATTGTATCGGACCGTCAAACAGAAATCAACCCCTTGGGAACGAAATCGCGGATTTCGGGAGCGAAATGTGCTGTTGCGGTGGAAATCCGGTCGGGGACGGGGACGGTGCGGCGTCCTCGACGCCCCGTTCGATGCATATGTTGAATCCGCATAAAACAGCAGCGCCGAAGGTTTTTCCTCGGCGCTGTTTGCATGGTATGGATTTGTTTTGATAGACGCCGTTTACGCGGCGAACCACGTCGTGCGGTCCTCCAGCCCTACGGCGGCGCGGAGAATGAGTCTCGCGTCGGAGGCGGTGATCTTTTCGTCGCGGTCCGCGTCGGCGACGTCGGTCGTCTCCTCGTCGAAGGTCTCGAGCCCCACGGCGGCTCTGAGCGCAAGTCTCGCGTCGGAGGCGGTGATCTTCCCGTCACGGTCCACGTCGCCGATGTTATCGGCGGTCACGGCGGGCTTTTTCGGGACAGCGCGGGTCTCGGTCGCCCCGCAGACGGTACATGAGCGGGTCTCCTCGCCCTCTTCGGTCGCGGTCGCTGCCTTCGTTTCGGTCCACGCGCCGAAGCTGTGGTCGCTCACGGCGGGGATGGGCTTCGTTTCCGTCGCGCCGCAAACGCCGCAAAGGCGGACCATCACGCCGTCCGCGCAGGTCGGCTCCCTGCTGATCTTCCATTCGCCGAAGCTGTGACCGGTCGCGTCGACCTCGCGGGTCTCGGTCGCGCCGCAGAAGGTACAGGTCCGGGTCTCGGTCCCCTTTTCCTCGCAGGTCGGCTCCTTCGTCACGGTCCAGTCGCCGAAGGTGTGCGCGCTGTGCCAGCGCACCTGCAGCGTTTCCCCCTGCAGCCTCAGCCCCTGCGCATACGTGACCCTGACCGTCAGGGGCGTGTCGATCGCGGCGGCGTTCACAGGGCGGAACGTCAGGCGGAGCAGCTCGAAATGCCCGGCGTCGATCTCAACGGTTTCCCCCGGGTTCGCGGCGGCACCAAGCGCGTTGACAAAATAGCCGCCAATGAGCAGCTTGCCGGTTTCCATTTCATAGATCTCACTTGTTAAGTAGTTCTCTTTGAGGTTTGCGGCCGCTGCGGCATCTTTTCCGGGAATATTGCCGCGCAATTCCAGCACGGCGGGGTCGTAGCCGAGCTGCAGGTTCCAGGCCTCCAGCCCGATCGCGTCGTCCAGATACAGACCGAAGACCAGCAAGTCGTCCTCGGAGGAAAGCTGCTCCAAACGGGCGGTCGGCTCCTGCGCCGCGATCGCCGTCGGCAGCAGCGCGAACAAAAGCAGACAGGTCAGCAGGATCGACACGGCGGTCCGGCAGGAACGGTAATGAAGGGAGCGTTTTTTCATGGGTGGATCGTCCTTTCAAATTGATGTTCGCAGGGCGTGTATATGAAGGTCCGCACGCGGTCTGTTGATTTCATTGTATCAAATAAAAGAGAAAATAGCAACCCTTCGGACGCGAAATGACGGTTTCCCGTAACGAAATATGCGGGTCTTCTTAAAACGCCGGACAGACGAAGCGCGCCGCCGTTGCTCGCGCGTTTCATGCTTCCCGCCACGGTGCGACGCGTTTCGCGTTTGGAATATGGTAAAATATGGCTTATCCAAGGAAAGGGCGTGATCCCATGGCGGTGACGGTGAAAACACAGAAAACGGAAAAACAGGCGGTCTCCCGGCGACAGGCGCAGGTGAAACGGATTTTGCGGCGCGCGGCGGCGGGCGGGATGGCGTTTTTCGCGGCGGGCGTGCCGCTGCAGGGGACGGTCTCTCCCTTCGGCACGGCGTTTGCGGCGGGGTCGCCGGACAGGCTTCTGCTGCCGTCCGTCCTCGGGGCGGCGGCAGGCGCGGCGGTATTCACGCAGCCGGTCACGGCGGTCAAAAACGTGGGCGCGGCGCTGCTGCTGTTCGTCTCGCGGCAGGCGGTGGAAAAGCTCGGCGGCGGGGCAAGGTCCGCGCTGTGGGACCCGCTGCTGGCGTTCTGCTCGGTGCTGGTCGCCTCCGCCGCCGCAGGCTTCTTCACGCCCCTCACGCCCACGCTCCTGCTCACCTTTTTCGGGGAGGCGCTGCTCACGGGCTGCCTTACGGTGCTGCTTCGCCGCGCGGGCGTGGTGCTGGCGGGCAAGGCAAAGCCCGTGCTGACCGCCCCGCCGGACGCGGTCAGCGTGCTGCTGGCGCTGGGGATCGAGCTGGTCTTTTTCAGCCGGGTGCGCATCGGCTCGCTGGACCTCGCGTTTCTGCTTGCCGAGGCGCTGCTGCCGGTGTTCGCGTTTACGGCCGGGCCCTACGCCGCCGGGGCGGTGGGCGTCACGCTCGGGGCGGTGCTGGGCTTTCGGGCGGGCAGCGGCTATCTGGTTTTCGCGCTGCCGCTGGCGGGCTTTCTGGTGTGCGCCGCCGCGCCGTTCGGCAGGGCCTCCGCCGCCGCCACAAATGCCCTCACGCAGCTCGTGTTTCTGTTTTTGAAGGGGGAAGGTCCGTTCCTCCCGCCCGCGCTCGTGGTCCTTGCCGGGTCTCTTCTTCTGTTGCTGCTGCCCGTGGGGCTCCTCTCCCGGCTGGAGACGGCGCTTACGCCCCTGACGCGGGAGCAGCCCGCCGCCGCGATCCGCACGAAGCTGACGCTGGATTTGAAAAACGCCGCCGCCGCGGTCCGGGACGTTGCCGCCGCCGTGACGAAGGCCGGGGCGCTGCAGGAGACCGCGAGCGGGTCTGCGGAGCTCCGCCGTTTGAGTGCCGCCGCCTTCGGCAAAGCCGGGGCGGTGTTGGAGGAGGCCGCCGGGCGCGTGCCGGATTCCGGCGCGCCGGAGCCCTATCTTGCCGCCCTTTGCGCGGACGCGCTTGCCGCCGCCGGGGTCGCCGTGCGGGACGTCGCCGCCGAAACGCTTGCGGACGGGCGGCGCACCCTGACAGCGCTGTGCCCGGTCCTGCCCGAAACGCTGGACGCGGACGCCATGGTCGCCGCCCTGCGCCTGAAAACGGGGCTTGACTTCGCGCCGCCCGCCGTGCAGGGGCTCAGAAAGGAGGGTGCGCTGCTGCTGTTCTGCGAGACGGGCGCGTTGACGGCGGAAAGCGCGAAGCGCGTACAGGCGGCCTCCGGGCAGGGGATCTGCGGCGACGCGGTCTCCCGCTTCTATGACGGGCGCGGGCGCTTCTACTGCGTTATTTCGGACGGCATGGGCACCGGCAGGTCCGCAGCGCTGGACGCGATGCTGGCGGTCTCCCTGATGACGCGGCTGCTGAAAAGCGGCGTCTCGCCCGAAACCGCGCTCTCGTGCGTGAACCTCGCGCTTATGCAGAAGGCGACGGAGGAGACCCTCGCCACGCTGGACGTGCTGCAGGCGGATCTGTTTACCGGGGAGGCGCGGCTGCTGAAAGCGGGCGCGGCGGCAAGCGCGGTGCGGATGGGCGAGAAGACCCTGCAGGTGGAAAAATCCAGCCTGCCGCTCGGCATCCTGCCGGAGGTGAAGTTTGAGGAGACCGCGTTCTCGCTCGCCCCCGGCGATCTGGTCCTGATGACGACCGACGGCGCGGACCGCGTGAAGCCCGCTGTGCTGCGCGGGATCCTGGACGCCGCCCGGGACGCGCCGCCCGACGCCCTCGCCGACCGGGTCATGGCGGAGGCGGTCGCAAGGTCCCCCGTCGGGCACCGGGACGATATCTCCGTCGTCGCGATCCGCTTTTCGTCCGCCGGAAGGCGCAAGCGTCCCGCGCCGCAGGAACCGGACGCCGCGCGTCCGGACGCCTGAATCGACCTGTCGGAAAACAATGTTGAATGAATAAAAATACTGGTTCTTCACGAAAAGTTGGGGGATGAAAGCTTTCGCGGGGGCCTTTCTCGAAAGGCTTGCGGGGGTCAAGGGGGGCGAGGATTCGCCGTCGCCGGGGGCGGATGAAGGCGAACCGCCGGGGGCGGATGAAGGCGAACCGCAGCCTGGAAGAAACACAGAGCGTGCCGAGCGCTCCAAGCGAAGGCAGGCGACAATGTTTCTGACTGGGTCAGAGCCCCTTGCCTGCGGAGCATCAAACAACGCGTCAGCAGCGCAGGAGGGGAGACAAACAGTCCTGCGTGACTGTTTTTGCGTGTGGGAAGACTCCCCCTCGGCGAGGGAGAGATGTCGGCAACGCCGACAGAGGGGGAGGACGCCGGGGGTCCCCCAGTGCGAAGCACCATTTCCCCAATCCCACAATTATCCGTGAAGACCCTAAATATTGCATTGTTTTCCTGAATGCAAAAAAACGCCCCGCGTCGGGTTCCCGGCGCGGGGCGGAGCTTGTATTGTGCGGATCTCAGCAAAGGCTGATGATCAGCTTGCTTGCCAGCACGATCGCGATCAGGGCGATCGGGTAGGTGGCGGCGTAGGCGGACGCCACGTCCTCGGTCCCGGCCGTGGAGATCAGCGTGCCGAGCGCGGGGGTGGAGGTCATGCCGCCGGTGATGGAGCCCAGGTTATTGAGCAGGGGCATTTTGAGTACGTATTTTGCGAAGAAGAAGCCGACGAACATCGGCACGATCGTCATCAGCACGCCGTAGACGAAGTAGATGCCGTTGAAATACTTCACGAAGCTGGAGCCGCCCGCGACGCCCGCGCCGATCAGGAACAGCATGAGGCCGAGCTCCCGGAAGACCTTGAGGGTCGATTCGTGCGGCAGCAGGTTGATGCGCCCGATGTGGTTGAAATGCCCGAGGATCAGGGCGACCAGCAGGCAGCCGCCGGTGGTGGTCAGCGAGAAGCCGTAGAGGTTGATGGAGCCGATCGCGATGCCGAAGATCGCGGCGATGGAAAAGTCGCAGATGCCGAATTCGTCCAGCTCGATGAGCTTGGTCTCCTTCTGCTTCTTTTCACCGGGATGGTGATAGATCTTCTGCCGCTCGACCTCCATATTCGCCTTGACGATCCGGGGCGTGAGCTGCACGAACAGCACCACGCCGATCACGCCGAAGAGATAGGCGATGCCATGACCGACCGCGACAAGGTTCTCGTATTCCACCGCGAGCGCCTCGTTGCCCGCGGCCAGCTCCGCGACCGCTTCCTTGGCGGCGGAGAAGGAGGGGGTGGAGGTCAGCGCGCCGGACAGAATGCCGACCAGCATGCTCTTGAAGCCCTCGGCGGACGTCCCGCCGTTTTCCAGCGTGATGCCGGAGCTGCCTCTGCCGATGTAGTAGATCGCCAGCGTGACCGCCACGGCGGAGCCGATGATGATCACGCCCAGCAGGGCGTAGGATTTGAAGTTTGCCTTCAGATTCTTGAAGAAGCTCGGCCCCGCGATGAAGCCGACGGACGTGACGAACAGCACGAGCCCGATGTTCTCCACGATTTTCAAGGCGTTTGAAACATAGGTCTGCTCGCCCAGCATGAGCTGCTCGCCGAGTCTGGAATACAGGAAACAGCCGTAAACGAGCGCGAGGATAAACACGCCCGCCGTGCCGAGGTTCACGCCCTTGATCGTGATCTTGCCGAGCAGATACCCCAGCGCCGCGATGGCAAAGGCGGAAAAGGTCAGGAATGTGATAGCCTGAATGTTGATCGCAATGGATACGTTCATGATGTCTCCTTATTTTGCCTCAAACTTGGGGTTTCCGTGTGTGTAGGTGGGCAGAAGCTTCGGGGAGACGAGGTCGGTCTCGATCCCGGCGTCCGCCAGCTCCTTCTCGAAGGCTGCCACATGGTCGAGGTTCAGCGCGCCGACCGTAGTCTCCTTCGCCTTTGCCGCGGCGTTCACGCCCGCGTTTCTGCCGAAGACGATGATATCGAGCAGGGAATTGCCCATCAGGCGGTTTCTGCCGTGGATGCCGCCGACGGCTTCGCCCGCGACGTACAGATTTTCCACGTTGGTCTGTCCGTCCGCGCGGATCTTCAGGCCGCCGTTCTGGTAGTGGAGCGTCGGGTAGACGAGGATGGGCTCCTTGCGGATATCGATGCCGTATTTCGCGAACATTCTGAGCATGGCGGGGATGCGCTTTTCGATGGTGCCCTCGCCCCCCTTTCGTTCGATCATGGGGGTATCGAGCCACACGCCCACGCCGTCGTCGGTGTGCACGCCGTTGCCGCGGTCTGAGCACTCCCGGATGATGGAAGCGGCGGACACGTCGCGCGTCTCCAGCGGATGCATGAAGACCTCGCCGTTGACGTTCACGAGCTTCGCGCCGAGGGAGCGGACCTTTTCGGTCACCAGCGCGCCGAAGATCTGCTCCGGATAGGCGGCGCCGGTGGGATGGTACTGCAGCGTGTCGGCATACAGCAGCTCCGCGCCCGCGCGGTAGCCGAGGATCAGGCCGTCGGCGGTCGCGCCGTAGTGGTTGGAGGTCGGGAAGCCCTGATAGTGCAGGCGGCCCGCGCCGCCGGTGGCGATGATCACGGTCTTCGCCTTCGCGACCAGCAGCTCCCCGGTTTCCATATTCATCAGCACGGCGCCCGAGGCTCTGCCGTTTTCGTCCTTGATGAGCTCAATGGCGGCGGTGAAATCCGCCACGGGGATCTGACGGTTCAGGACCTCGTCGCGCAGGGTGCGCATGATCTCCGCGCCGGAGTAGTCCTTCGCCGCGTGCATACGCTTGCGGGAGGTGCCGCCGCCGTGGGTCGTGACCATGGTGCCGTCCGGCGTTTTGTCGAACTCCACGCCGAGGTCGGAAAGCCACTTGATCGCGCCGGGGGCCTCGTTGACGAGCTTATACAGCAGCTCCGGGATCGCCGCGAAGTGACCGCCGCCGAACGCGTCCACGTAGTGGATCGCGGGGGAGTCGTTCGGCTTGTCGGCGGCCTGAATACCGCCCTCCGCCATCATGGTGTTCGCGTCGCCCATGCGCAGCTTCGTCACGACCAGCACGTTTGCGCCCGCCTCGTTCGCCTCGATCGCGGCCGCCGCGCCTGCGCCGCCGCCGCCGATGATCAGCACGTCCACGTCGTAGGCGGGGTCGTTCAGGTCCAGCTTTACGTCCCGGATGCGGGAATGCGCCTGCAGGAGCGCCGACAGCTCGGTCGGCACCTTGCCGCCTTTGTTGGGACCGACGGAAAGGATGCGGAACTCGTGCTCCTTGTAGTCGGGGTGGTAGGTCGCAAGCAGGGTCTCTTTTTCCTCTGCGGTCATGCGGCGGGGTTCAAAGTCGGTGTTCGCGGCGCGGTTCGCCGCCACCTTTGCCATGGATTCCAGCATTTCTTTGTTATACATCTTGTCCCGCCTCCTTATTTCTCGATCTCACGGTTGTTATAAAGCTCTTTGAGCTCGCTGACGGGCTTGCCCATCAGATCGTGCAGCAGGTCCTCGTAGGTCCCGTTCTCGATCTCCTTCACGCGGTCCTCCAGGTGGCCGCAGGCGGGGGCGAGGTATTTGCCGTTGATGCGTCTGGCCAGGAGCGCCACCTGCGGATGGGAGATGCCGGCGGGGCAGCGGGAGGAGCATACGCCGCACATGACGCAGTCAAAGCTCTCCTCGGCGCATTTCTCGAACTCGCCGCGCTGGGCGTAGGCGATATACTGCATCACGTTCAGGCCCTGCGTGCAGGCCTTGGTGCAGGCGTTGCAGCCGACGCACGCATAGATCTCGGGATAGAGCTGCATCATGACCTGCTCGTTGACCGGGATCTTATTGATATCGTAGACCGCCTTGACGAGCGGGAAGAAGGGGAGCGTGGCGATATACATATCGTTTTCCACCTTCGTCTGGCAGGCGAGGCAGACCTTCAGCTCCCGGTCGCCCTTCACGCGGTAGATGGTCGCGCACGCGCCGCAGAAGCCGTTCCGGCAGCCGCAGCCGCGCTTGAGCTGATAGCCCGCGTATTCCATCGCGCCCATGATGGTCAGGTTGCCCGGCACGTCGTATTTTTTGCCGAACAGATAAATACTCACGAAATTCTCGTTCATAAAAACTCCTCCAACTCAGTATTCGTCCGGCATGTGATCGAGCTGATCACAGCGGAACACGGGGCCGTCCTTGCAGACGTATTTGTCGCCGATGTTGCAGCGGCCGCACTTGCCGACGCCGCATTTCATGCGCAGCTCCATGGTGGTGTAGACCTGCGTTTTGTCAAAGCCGAGCTCTGTCAGCCCCGCAAGGGTAAATTTGATCATGATGGGCGGTCCGCAGATGATGGCGGTCTTGTTCGTGTCGAAGCCCAGCTCCTTCACGTAGTTCGGCACGAAGCCGACGTGGCCGTCCCAGCCCTCCTGCGGGCGGTCGATGGTCAGGTGGACGTGAATGCCCTCGTCCGCCATCCATTCGTCAATGATCTCCCTGTAGTCCACAAGGTCGTCCATGCTTCTCGCGCCGTACACGATGTCGATCTCGCCGTAGTCGGCGCGCTTGTCGCGGCAGTAGTTGATCACGCTGCGCAGGGGCGCAAGGCCGATGCCGCCCGCGATGAAGAGCATATCCTTGCCCTTGAACGCGGTATCCACCGGGAAGCCGTTGCCGTAGGGCCCGCGGATGCCGATCTCCTGCCCGACCTCCATCTGGTGGAGCCAGCTTGTCAGGCAGCCGCATTTTTTGATGGAAAACTCCATGAACGCCTTGTTCGTGGGGGAGGAGGTGATGGAAAACATGCCCTCGCCCGCGCCGGGAACGGACAGCATGGCGCACTGGCCGGGGATGTGCTCGAAGACCTTGCCGCCGCCGGGGGCGTTGACGCGGAAGGTCTTCACGTCGGGGGTATCCTGCCGGATGTCGGTCACAACGCCGACAAGGGGCATTAAAACGTCATTCTTCATGCGGCGCCTCCAATGCTTTTTCTACCTTCACGATGTTCATGCCGATGGGGCATTTCTGCAGGCAGCGCCCGCAGCCCACGCACCCGAACTCGCCGTCGTGATTGTTGGGGTGATACACCAGCTTGTGCATGAAGCGCTGGCGGAAGCGCTCGAGCTGGCTGTTTCTGGAATTGCCGTGCGCCATCAGGGTGAAGTCGGAATACATACAGGAGTCCCAGCAGCGGAACTTGCGGACCTTTTTGCCGTCGTCGAATTCCCGCACGTCGTAGCACTGGCAGGTGGGGCAGACGAAGGTGCAGGTCCCGCAGCCGATGCAGGCCTCGGACAGGGACTTCCACTTTTCATTTTTAAAGTGATCCATCAGGTCCGTTTGCTTCATGCCCTCAAAGCTCACCTTGCCCAGCGGCAGGGCGGAAAGGAACCAGCGGGTCCGCATCTGCTGCGTTTCCACCGCCTTTTCGTCGGCGTCCTCCAGCAGGTCCGAAAGCGCTTCCAGCAGCCGTTCGCCCTTTTCGGACTGCGCCTTCAGGTAGAGGTAGCCCTCCTCCTTCCAGGCGGCAACGTCCCCCTCGGGGGCGGCGGCGTCAATGCCGAACGCCTGGCAGAAGCAGGTCTCCTCCGGCTTCGTGCAGGCAAGGGACACGACCGTGGCGCGGTCGCGGCGGCTCTTGTAATAGGTATCCACGGGGTCCGCAAGGAACACGGAATCCAGGATCGAAAAGCTTCTCACGTCGCAGGCGCGGGCGCCGAAGATCACAAAGTCCTCGCCGTCCTCCCGCGTGTCCACGATCTCGAGCTTTTTGCCGGTCATCTTCACGTCATACAGGCTTTCGGTCTGGGGGAAGAAAAAGTCCTTCGCGCTGCGGGCGGTGTTCGTGGCGTCGGACAGGACCTTGCCGGCCTCCCACTGCTCGAACCGCGCGCCGCCTTTGGCGTCCACGGGGACGTAAAGCGCCTGCGTTTCGGCGATGCGGGCAAGCAGCGCGTCCAGGGAAGTCAGTGCGATGCGCTTCATTTGCCGGTCCCTCCTCTCGTATAGATCACGCCGGGCTCGGCGTCGTCGGTCCGGTAGCTCGTCACGGGGTGACGCTGCTGCTCCGCTTCCCCGGCCTGGAAGTCGCCGTACAGCTCGTTCATATCCTTGATGAACTTGCGGTTCAGCAGGTGCAGCGGAATGTGCTGCGGGCACACGCGGGAGCATTCGCCGCAGTCCGTGCAGCGGCCCGCCACGTGGAAGGCGCGGATGATGTGGAACATATTCTCCTCGAAGGAGGTCGCCGCCGCCTTGTTCTCGAGCCCGGATTTGGGGTTGTCGAACACGCATTTTTCGCAGGTGCAGGCGGGGCAGACGTTGCGGCAGGCGTTGCAGCGGATGCAGCGGGACAGCTCGTTCTGCCAGAAGGCGAAGCGCTCGTCCGGGGTCATCGCCTCCAGCTTTGCCACCTCGTCGAAGCGGCTGTTCGTCACCGCCGCGCCGTTCTCGCCGTCCAGCAGCTCGTCATAGACCACGATCTCCTTGGATTTGCAGTTTTTGCACTTTTCAAGATACACGTCGTACTTTTTTATGACGTGCGTCTCGCGCAGGATCGTGTTCACCACGAAGTCGCCCTCGCGCTCCTCGATGGAGGTGATGCCGGTGATTCCCTTCTGACGGATCTTTTCCATGTCCGCCTTGCCCCAGGAGGGGATGCCCACGATATAGACCTTATCGCGGTCCACGCGGTGCTCGTTCATGAGCTGACGGAAGGAGAAGGAGTCGCAGGGCTTCAGGAAGGCAAGGATTTTTCCTTCCTTTTTGGTTTCTTTGATCAGGTATTTCGAGACGTTTGCGGCGGTGAAGGCGTTCATCACGAAGCCCGCGTCCAGCTCCTCGGCGGAATAGAACACCGCGGGGGTCGCGTCATACAGGAATTCGCCCTTCTTCCAGCCCATCACGCGGTCGACGGTGCCGTCCGCGAGGAGTTCCTTCGCGCGCGCGATCATTCTGTCTTGCATCTCAGGTCCTCCAATCTCTTATTCTCGCCGAGGGACGTGATCGTCTCCACAAAGGAATTCATGGTCTCGGCGAATTTCTGGCCCTCCGCGGCGGAGACCCACTCCACGCGGGTGCGTCCCTTTTCGATGCCGAGGTAGTCGAGCATCGAGAACAGCAGGGTCATTCTTCTTCTGGCGTAGTAGTTGCCGGAGGTGTAGTGGCAGTCGCCGGGGTGGCAGCCGCACACGATCACGCCGTCCGCGCCGCGTTGGAACGCGCGCAGGATGAACATGGGGTTCACCCGGCAGGAGCAGGGCACCCGGATGATCTTGACGTCGGCGGGGTAGTTCAGGCGGTTCGTGCCCGCAAGGTCCGCGCCGGCGTAGGAGCACCAGTTGCAGCAGAACGCCACGATCAGGGGCTTCCAGTTTTCGTTCTTTACTTGCATATCGCGTCTACCTCCGCCATGATCTGATTATTGCTGAAGCCGAACAGGTCCATCGCGCCGGAGGGACAGGTCACGGTGCAGGCGCCGCAGCCCTGGCAGACGGCGGGGTTCACCTGCGCCACGCGGCGCACGGCCGTGGTGCGGTCCGGCATACGGAATTCCTTTTCGGTATAGGTGATCGCGCCGTAGGGGCACACGTTCTGGCACTGGGAGCAGCCGTTGCACATCATTTCGTCCGAATGCGCCACGCAGGGGTTGCCTACCAGCTTATCCTTGACCAGCAGGCCGATGACCTTGGCGGCGCAGGCGGAGGCCTGTGAGACCGTTTCGGGGATGTCCTTGGGGCCCTGGCACATGCCGGAGAGGAACACGCCGGCGGTCGGGCTTTCCACGGGACGCAGCTTCGGGTGCGCCTCGGTGAAGAAGTCGTTGGTGTCCATGCTGGCGGTCAGCATCGTGGCGAGCGGGCGGGCGGATTTGTCCGGTTCAATGGCGGCGGCGAGCACCACCATGTCCGCGTCGATGTGGAGCTGGCGGTTATCCAGCAGGTCGCTGGCCTGCACCTTCAGCTTGCCGTTTTCGGGCGTCACCTTGCCCACCATGCCCTTGACGTAGTGGACGCCGTAATGCTCCACCGCGCGGCGGTAGAACTCGTCGAAGTTCTTGCCGGGGGTCCTGACGTCGATATAGAAGACGTAGACCTCGGTATCGGGATATTTCTCCCGCGTCAGCATCGCGTGCTTCGCGGTATACATGCAGCAGACCTTGGAGCAGTAGGGCTTGCCCTTTTCGCTCTTTTCGTCGCAGCGGGAGCCCACGCACTGCACGAACACGATGGTGTGCGGGTGCGTTTTGTCGGAGGGTCTGAGCAGCGTGCCGCCGGTGGGGCCGGCCGCGTTCATCAGCCGCTCGTATTCCAGGGACGTGACCACGTCCGGGCTCTGGGCGTAGGCGAACTCCTCGAATTTATCCACCTTGATGGGCTCAAAGCCGGTGGCGACCACGATCGCGCCGTATTTGCGCTCCACGATCTCGTCCTTCTGCGTGTAGTCGATGGCCTTCACGCCGCACACCTTGCTGCACACGCCGCACTTGCCGGTCTTCAGCATCGTGCAGTAGTTCGGGTCGATGGTGGCGACCTTCGGCACCGCCTGCGCGAAGGGGATATAAATGGCGCGGCGGTTGGAAAGCCCGAGGTTGAATTCATCCGGGACCTTCTTCTGGGGGCATTTTTCGGTGCACAGGCCGCAGCCGGTGCAAAGCTCCTCCTTCACGTAGCGCGCCTTTCTGCGGATCTTCACGGTGAAGTTGCCCACAAAGCCCTTCACCTCGTCCACCTCGGAGAAGGCGTAGATGTTGATGTTCTCCTGCTGGCTGGCCTCCACCATTTTGGGGGTCAGGATGCAGGCCGCGCAGTCGAGGGTGGGGAAGGTCTTGTCGATCTGCGCCATTTTGCCGCCGATCGTGGGGCTTTTTTCCACGATGTCGACCTCAAAGCCGGCCTCCGCGATATCCAGGGCGGTCTGAATGCCCGCGATGCCGCCGCCGATGACCAGCGCGCGCTTGGTCACGGGGGTCTCGCCCGCAATCAGCGGGGCGTTGAGATGGACCTTTGCGATCGCGGCGCGGCCCAGAATGATCGCCTTTTCGGTGGCGGTCTCCATATCCTTGTGGATCCACGAGACCTGCTCGCGGATGTTCGCGATCTCGACCATATAGGGGTTCAGCCCCACGCTCGCCGCCGCCTTGCGGAAGGTGTTTTCGTGCATTCTGGGGGAGCAGGAGCAGATCACCACGCCCGTGAGGTTGTAGGTCCGGATCGAATCCTTGACCAGATCCTGACCGGACTGGGAGCACATATACTGGTAGTCGGTGGAGAAAACCACGCCGGGCTCGTGACCCAGAGTCTCCGCGACCTTTTTCACGTCCACGGTGCCTGCGATGTTCGAGCCGCACCAGCATACGAATACGCCGATTCTTTGCACGTTCAGTTTCCTCCTTTACTTCGTATATTTGCGGAAGGCGCTGACCAGCAGCTGCTGGGGCGTGTCTTCTTCGATCTTTGCGGGGATCTGTTGCGGGGTCAGGCGGTTTTCGCCCTGCTGCCGGATCTTCGCAAGGCGCACCGCTTCGATAAAGCGGGCGGGCTGCACGTTGCGGGGGCAGCGCTCCACGCACACCATGCAGGTCAGGCACAGATACAGGGACTCGCTTTTCAGCAGCGGCTCGATATCGCCGTTCTGCACCATGGAGACGAACTGATGCGGATGGTATTCCATCTCGTCATAGTTTGGGCAGGCGCCGGAGCACTTGCCGCACTTCATGCACTTTTTGGGGTCCGCGTTCGCGGTAAAAAGGATCTGTTCGCGCAAATTGTTGTTTTCCATGCCGTCCTCCTTACCGAATGTCCAGCGCTTCGGCGAGCAGCTCGGTGAAATACGTCACCTTGACGCCCGTGCCGTCGGCCTGTTTTTTCAGATTGTACATACACAGCGGGCAGGCCGTCACCAGCTCCTCGGCGCCGTTCGCTTTCGCGTTCGAGAGCACCGCGCCCGCGCGCTTTTTGGGGACGTTTTCGTTTTCGATCGCCGCATAGGCGCCGCAGCACTCGTTGCGCTGGGCGTAGATCACGGGCTCTGCGCCGAGGGCGCGGAGAAAGTCCTCGATGATCGTGGGGTTCTCGGGGTCGTCGAAGGCGAGCACCTTCGAGGGACGCAGCAGCAGGCAGCCGTAATAGGCGCCGATCTTTCTGCCGGTCAGGGGCTTCACGACCTTTTCCCGGATCGCGTCAAAGCCCACCTTGTCCCGCAGCACCTCCAGCAGGTGCAGCACCTGCGTTTCACCCTCGTAAGGCGTTTCGGGCTGCAGGTAGTTGTTCACGCGGGTGCGGATGTAATCGTCCGTCGCCATGTCGTGGTTCACTTGCTTGACCACGTTGTGACAGGCGGCGCACACGGTCACAAGATCCCGTCCGGCGTCCCGGGCGGCGATCAGATTACGCACGCTTGAAAGCTTCGTCGCGATCTCGTCCCGCCCCAGGGGATACACGCCGCCGCAGCACTGCCATTCCGGAAGCTCCGTCAGCGTCACGCCGAGGGCCTCGGCCGTGCGGCGGGCGTAAAGGTCCAGGTCCTTGGCTTTATTTTTCAGCGTACAGCCCGGATAGTATAAAAACTCCATGTTTTCTTTCAACCTTTCGTTGTCTGGCCGCTTTCGCGGCGGGAAAGCATCGGTCGCCCGCGGCGACGGATGCACGGGATGTCAGCCGCGGGGAGCGCGGCTTAAACCATCTGCTCCGGATGGAAGACCTCGTCAAAGCGCTCCGCGGTCAGGAAGCCGAGCTCCACGCAGGCCTCTTTCAGGGAGATGTTGTCCTTGAAGGCCTTTTTCGCGGTCTTGGCGGCGTTTTCATAGCCGATGTAGGGGTTGAGCGCCGTGACCAGCATCAGGGAGTGATGGAGGTTATCGTGCATCTTTTCCCTGTCGGCGACGATCCCGACCACGCAGTTGTCGTTGAAGGAGACCATGGCCTCGCTCAGCAGGCGCACGGACTGGGTGAAATTATAGATGAGCACGGGCATAAAGACGTTCAGCTCGAAGTTGCCCTGGCTTGCTGCCATGCCGACGGCCACGTCGACGGGGACCGGAGGCAAGCCAGCGGATGTCGTTCGCGATCTTCATCAGGTCCGCGGCCAGCGCCTTCAGCGCGCCGTGCGCGAACACGATCTCATCCTTGGAGGTGAGGGCGTGGAACTTGTTGGGCGCGGTGATGAAGTCCTTTCCGGTGATCTCGGAAACCGCTTCGGCAACCTTGACGTCAAAGCCCTTGGGGGCGTTGAGGCCGGTGCCCACAGCCGTGCCGCCCAGCGCCAGCTCCTTGAGCTCGGGCAGGGCGATCTCGAGCAGCCTTCTGTCCTTTTCCAGAGAGGTGCGCCAGCCGCTGATCTCCTGCGAGAAGGTGATAGGGGTCGCGTCCTGCAGGTGGGTACGGCCGGACTTCACAATGCCCTCGTTCTCTTTTTCAAGGCGCAGGAAGGTGCCGATCAGCTTATCGAGCGCCGGGAAGAGCTTATCCTCGATGCCCAGCACCGCCGCGATGGAGATGGCGGTCGGGAAGGTATCGTTGGAGGACTGGCTCATGTTGATATCGTCGTTGGGGTGCAGCAGCTTTTTGCCGGCGATCTCGTTGCCGCGGTTGGCAATGACTTCGTTGGCGTTCATGTTGGACTGCGTGCCGGAGCCGGTCTGCCAGACCACGAGCGGGAAGTGGTCGTTCAGGCTTCCGCTCATGACCTCGTCGCAGGCCTGCGAAATGGCGGCAAGCTTTTCGTCGGTCATCTTTTCGGGCTTCAGGGCGTGGTTCGCGATGGCGGCGGCCTTTTTCAGCACGCCGAAGGCGTGGGTGATCTCGCGGGGCATGGTCTCAATGCCGACGCCGATCTTGAAGTTCTCGTGGCTTCTCTCGGTCTGCGCCGCCCAGTATTTGTCGGCGGGGACTTTGACTTCACCCATCGAGTCGTGTTCGATTCTGTAGTCCATATGCTTGTACCTCCAAGGTATATTATTTGTCGTGGACGCGCCGAGGGGCGCTTGCACACATACACAATTATTATAATATATTATTTATATGAGTGCAACAGGAAATTTGTTATTTTTTTAACGGTTTGCGGAAAAATGACGCAAACGGCGATATTTTGCGGAAAAGCGCGGCAGGGCGTGTTTTTGTCCCGCCTTTTTTATTGCTTTTTTCAGCGTTTTCTGTTAAACTGATTTTGAGAACAAACGAAAAGGAGAACATCACCATGAAAAAATCTCTCGGCGCGCTGCCCGCCGTGTTCCCGATGCCGGTGCTGATGATCGGCACCTACGACGAGAACGGCAAGGTGGACGTGATGAACGCCGCCTGGGGCATGATCAGCGACATGGATCAGATCACCCTGTTCCTCGGCGGGGACAGAAAGACGGTCTCGAATATGCACAAGACCGGGGCCTTCACCGTGGCGCTGGCGGACCACGCCCACATGAAGGAAGCGGATTTCTTCGGCATCGCCTCCGGCAACAAGATGGAAGACAAGTTCGAGCGCACGGGCCTGACCGCCGTGAAGAGCGAGCGCGTGAACGCCCCCGTGATCGAGGAATTCCCGCTCACGATGGAGTGCGAGTTCGTGGAGGAGGTCAATTCCGAGACCCTGCACTGCTACGTCGGCAAGATCGTCAATGTCCTCGCGGACGAGGCGGTGCTGGACGAAACCGGCAAGGTGCGCCCCTCCAAGCTGAACGCCATCCTGTTCGACCAGTTCCGCAACGGCTATTACACGATCGGCGAACGCGTCGGCAAGGCGTGGAACGCAGGCGCAGGCCTTTACAAGGGCGAAGAATAAGCAGAAGATCAAACAGACGGCGCTCTCCGTGCGAGGGCGCCGTCTTTTGCCGGTTATACCGAAATCCGACCGTTCATGCCGGATCGCTTGCATCGCACCGCAAACTTTTGTAAAATAAAGCTATCAGGCGCTCAGGCGCAGAAAAGGAGTCGATTTGCATGAATTGTCCCTATTGCGGAGCCGAAGTCGCGGACGGGCAGGCGTTTTGCCCGGTCTGCGGCGGCTCGTTCAACGCGCCGCCGGAATGGGACGACGTTCGGCGGGCAAAGCCCCGAAAACAGGTCAACAAGAAGCGCGCGCTGGTGTGCGCTGCCGACCCGTTCAGACGAAGGGTATTCCGAAGCCGTGGAAAGAACGATAGAGATCCGGCAGTCGGCCTATCAGCTCTGCTGCTTCCGGGATCATGATGAAAACGGCGAAACGTACGGGCTGCCGATCCCCTCGTCCCTGCGCTTCCCCCTCGAATGACCCCGCTTTTCCGCCGCAAAATCGGCGATCCGGTAAATTCCCTCTTGCAAAAGGGGGAATTTTCCTTTATACTATACCGCGGTCAATGACCGAAGATCCCCATTTCCGATTTTGGCGGGCGACCGCCGCACATGGACCCATTTGGGCTATGATGAAAGGAGCATGCTTTATGCAAAGGAAATTTACGGCGATCGTTCTGGCGCTGTGCGTCCTTCTTCTCACGCTGACCGCCTGCGGCAGCAAGGGAAACAACGGGACGAACGACGGAACGGACGCAAACGGCGCCGCCGCGCGGCGCAGCGCAAACGAACTCGCGGTCGGCATCGCGCAGGACCTCGACGAGAGTCTGGACCCCCATTACGCCGTGGCGGCGGGGACCAGAGAAGTGATGTTCAACGTATTCGAGGGGCTTCTGAAGCCCGATCCGGACGGCAATCTCATTCCCGCCGTCGCAAAGGCCGTGGACGTGGAAAACGACGGGACCACGGTGAGGATCACCCTGCGTGAAAACGTGAAATTCCATAACGGCGCGGCCGTGACGCTGCGGGACGTGCTGTACTCGCTGGACCGCAACCGCGACGAGACCGGAGGCGAGGCGCTGATCCCGGCGCTGACCGCGATCGAAACCGCCGAAACGACCGGCGAAAACGAACTGACCCTTACGCTGTCGGAGGCGAACCCGGAGTTTTTGTCCTATCTCACGTTCGCGATCATCCCGGCGGATTATACCGAACAGGCGACCGCGCCCGTCGGCACCGGTCCCTATAAATTCATCTCCCGCAAGGCGCTGGACAACATCGTGCTGGAGCGCTTTGACGACTATTGGGGCGAAAAGGCGCATATTCAAAAGGTGACGTATAAGATCATCGAAAACGCCGAGGGGCTGCTGCTCGGGCTGCAGTCCGGCGCGCTGGATCTCGTGAACCACCTGACCGTCACGCAGGCGGCGTCCGTCAAGTCCGAGGATTTCGAGATCCGGGAGGGCACCATGAATCTGGTGCAGGCGCTGTATCTCAACAACGCCGTCAAGCCCTTCGACGACCTGCGCGTGCGGCAGGCGCTGTGCTACGGCGTGGACCGGCAAAAGCTGCTGGACCTTGCGTTCGACGGGCACGGCACGCTGCTCGGCTCCTCCATGTATCCGGCGTTCACGAAATATTTCGACGCTTCGCTCACGGATACCTATTCCTACGACCCCGCGAAGGCGAAGTCCCTGCTTGCCGAGGCCGGTTATCCGGACGGCTTTGAAATGACCGTCACCGTGCCCTCGAACTATCAGCCGCACATGGATACGGCAGAGGTGCTGGTCGATCAGCTCGGCAAGATCGGCGTGAAGGCGAAGATCGACCCCGTGGAATGGGGCGTGTGGGTGGACGACGTGTATACGGAGCGGAAATTCATGTCCACCGTCATCGGCGTGGACGCTTCGTCCATGACGGCGCGCGCCATGCTGGAGCGCTTCGTCTCCGATTACGGCAAGAATTTCATCAACTATAACGATCCCGACTACGACCGGCTGTTCGCCGAGGCGCAGAAGACCTTCGACGACGGAAAGCAGGTCGCCCTCTATAAACAGATGGAAAAGAACCTTGCCCAGAACGCCGCGTCGGTGTATATTCAGGATCTCGCGGATATGGTGGCGGTGCGCAAGGGGCTTACGGGCCTGACGTTCTATCCCGTTTACGTGCTGGACGTTGCCGCCCTGTCCTGGAGCGGACAGTGAAAACGCTCCTGAAAAAGACGGCTTCGCTGCTGCTCACCCTGCTGCTCACTTCCTTCCTGGTGTTTCTCGCCTTCGAGCTGATCGACGGCGACCCCGCAAGGACGATGCTCGGCGATCAGGCGACGGAGCAGCGCGTGCAGGCGCTGCAGGCGGAGCTGGGACTCGACAAACCGTTTTTTACAAGATATATCGGCTGGCTCGGCGGCTTCGTGACCGGGGACTTCGGCGTCTCCTTCTCCTACCGCCAGCCGGTCTGGGAGATTCTTGCCCCAAAGCTGGGGCCGACGGCTGTGACAGGCGCGCTTGCGTTTTTGCTTATCACGGTCTGCGGCCTCCCCTTGGGGCTTTTTTCCGCGCATTGGAAGCATCCGGCGGTCCTTGCCGTGCGCACGTTTTTTGAGCAGCTCATCATGGCGGTCCCGCCCTTCGTGCTGGGCATCGGGCTGTCGTGGGGCTTCGGCGTCGTGCTGCACGCCTTCACGCCCGGGGATTTCCCCGCGCTGTCGGAGGACCCGCTGGGCGCGGTGCGTTATCTGTTTTTCGCGGCGCTGGCGCTGGCTGTGCCGCGCATCGCCATGACCGCCCGTATGCTGCGCATGAGCGTTTCCGGGGAGTTGGGGCGCGATTACGTGCGCGCTTCCATGGCGCGGGGCGCGACCCGGCGGCAGGCGCTCACGCGCCACGTGCTGAAAAACGCCCTGCCCGCCACCGTGGCGTTTCTGGCGCAGACCATGGCGGAGCTGGTCGGCAGCGGCGTGATCGTGGAGCAGGTCTTCGGCGTGCCGGGCGTGGGGCGGCTGCTGGTCGCCTCCATCGGCAACCGGGATTATCCGGTCGTGTGCACCGTCATCGTCATGCTCGCGTTTTTCGTGCTGGTCTCCGGCGCGCTCGCGGACGCAGTGAACCTCATGATCGACCCGGGCAGGAGAGGAGGCAAGTCCCATGCGTAACCGTATTGCCGTGCGCTCCGGCGGCCGGGCCGGGAGAGTCCTGCTGATCCTCGGGCTCGTCCTCACGCTTTCGGTCCTGCTGTTCACGCTGATCGGCGCGTTCTATACCCCCTATGACCCCACCGAAATGAACGGGCTCGAAAAGCTCTCGCCGCCGTCGCTTTCGCATCTCTTCGGCACGGATAAATTCGGGCGGGATATCTTCAGCCGTGTGATGAAGGGGACGCTGACCACCGTTTCAGTCGCCCTGTTCACCGTGGCGCTCGGCGGCGCGGCGGGCAGCCTGCTCGGCGCGGTCGCGGGGTATTACGGCGGCGCTGCGGACGCGATCCTGATGCGGCTGTCGGATACGCTCACGGCGTTTCCGGCGATGCTGCCGGCGCTGCTGATCATCAGCCTGCTGGGACCGGGTAAGTATCACGTCGTGCTGGCGCTCTCGCTGGCGTTCGTGCCGAGTTTCACCCGCGTCAGCCGCGCGGCCTTCGCGGGGGAGCGGCAAAAGCCCTACGTCACGGCGGCAAGGCTGCAGGGCGCGTCCGATCCGCGGGTCCTGCTGCTGCATATGCTGCCGAACACACGCCGCGTGCTGCTGCCCGCGGTCACGATCGGCTTCTCAAACGCCGTGCTGGCGGAGGCGGGCATGAGCTACCTCGGCATCGGGGTCACGCCGCCGGACGCCTCCCTCGGCTATATGTTGAGCGAAGCGCAGGGCCTGCTGTCCGCCGCGCCGTGGTACGCCCTCGCCTGCGGCGGTGTGCTGCTGGTCGCGGTGCTCGGCGTGGGCCTGCTTGGGGAGGGACTGAAGCATGCTTGAGATCCGTAACCTGCGGGTGCATTTTTATACAAGACCCGTCCCTGCGGTGGACGGGATCGACCTTACGGTGCCGGACGGCGAAATCGTGGGGCTGGTGGGCGAATCCGGCTCCGGCAAGACCGTCACGGCAACGGCGGCCGCGGGGCTGCTGGACCGCGGCGCGTGCGAGGTCTCGGGGCGGATCCTGCTGAACGGCGAGGATCTGCTCACCCTTCCGGCGCGCAGGCTGACCGCCCTGCGCGGGCGGGCCGTCGGCATGGTCTTTCAGGACCCCGCCGCCGCGCTGGACCCCCTGATGCGGGCGGGCAAACAGGCGGGGGAGGCGCTTGCCCTGCACACGAAGCTTCCGAAAAGCGAACGTAAAGCCGCCGTGCTGCAGGCGTTCCGGGACGTGGAGCTGCCGGACCCCGAACGGGTCTACAACGCTTACCCGCGTGAGCTTTCGGGCGGCATGCAGCAGCGCGTGATGATCGCCTCCGCCCTGGTCTCGTCCCCCTCCCTGCTGCTGCTCGACGAACCCACCACCGCGCTGGACGTGACCGTGCAGGCGGAGATCCTGGCGCTGCTCAAGCGCCTCAATGCCGAAAAGGGGATCTCGATGCTGCTGATCTCCCACGATCTGAACGTCGTGCGGCACGTCGCCAAGCGCGTCGCCGTCATGCAGGGCGGCAAGCTCGTCGAGACCGGCGAGACCGAAGCGCTCTTCCGCGCCCCGCGGCAGGACTATACAAAAAGGCTCATCGCCGCCGCGCCGAAGCCGTTCGGCGGGGCTGCGGGTGTCCGGATGCGCGGGGACGCGGGATCGGAATGAAAAACGAGAAAAGAAAAGTTTCGGACGGGGCTTTGCCGCCCCCCCCATTTTTTCAAATGAAAAATACAAATTCTGAATGCGGAATCTCGGATAGGGTTTCACGCCATCCCCCGTTTTAAAATGCCGACCGCAGGTCCCGGTCCCCGGCCCCTGACCCCTTCATCCAACACTCCCACCCCGAAAGGAGCCCTTCCCATGTCAGACCCGATCCTTACCGTTTCGTCGCTGTGCGGCGGTTATGAAAAAAAGACCCTCTTCGGCAAACAGGGGCGTCCCGTGCTGCGGGACGTCAGCTTCACCGTGGGCAAAGGGGAGATCGTGGGGCTGGTCGGCGAGTCCGGCACCGGCAAGTCCACGCTTGCCAAAATGATCCTCGGCGTCGTCATGCCAGCCTCCGGCGCCGTTGCGCTGGCGGGGCAGGCGCGCATGGTGTTCCAGAACCCCGGCGCGTCCCTGAACCCCTCGTTCACCGTGCGGCGGATTCTGGAGGAGCCGCTGCGCGTTTCCGGCGTCCCGAGGGCGGAGCTTGCCCCGCGGGTAGAGGAGATCGCGGCGCAGTGCGGGCTGGAAAAATCCCTGCTTGCTGTCAGGCCCGGCACGCTTTCGGGCGGGCAGCAGCAGCGGGTCGCCATTGCCGCGGCGCTGATCACGCGCCCGGCGCTGGTGGTGGCGGACGAGCCCGTTTCGGCGCTGGACGTGACCGTGGCGGCGGGGATCCTGGAGCTCATCCGCCGGCTGCGGGCGGAGACCGGCACGGCGTTCCTGTTCATTTCGCACGACCTGAACGTGATCGCGTCCCTCTGCGACCGCGTGCTGGTCATGAAGGACGGCGCGCTGGTGGAGCAGGGCGACGTGAAAACCGTGTTCACATCCCCCTCGCATCCCTATACCCGGCGGCTGCTGGACAGCGTGCTGTGAATTTGTCTGATATTTATACAAGAAACGCGCCGTTTTGCTTGACGGCGCGTTTTTCACATGCTATACTCAAAACGAATACGGCTCCGGCCGACAGCGGAGGAAAAGCCTATGACTGCGATCGTTTCCGTTCTGGTGTCCCTTTGTTCTCTGTTCGCCGCCCTCACGGGGTGGATCCCCGCCGTCCCCGCACGGTCCCTGTTCGCGGGCAGCGGCGAAGGCGCGCCGGTCGATACCCTGACCCTGCCGCTGGAGGGCGGCTCCGATCCGTGGTATGTGGAGCACGAGGGCAGGTATTATTACTGCTATTCCATCGGCGAGGGCGTGGGCGTGCGCGTCAGCGACCGGGTCTCCACGCTTGGGACCGGCACGGAATATATCGCCTATCACGCCGACCCCGGCACGGACCACTCCTGGGGCTACTGGGCGCCGGAAATGCACTACCTTGACGGCGCGTGGTATATTTACGTCGCAGCCTGCGACGGCAGGAACGAGACGCACCGCATGTTCGTGCTGAAAAGCGAGTCCCCCACGGGACCCTATGAAATGCTCGGCAAGATCGCGCCGGAGGCGGACTTCTGGGCCATCGACGGCACGGTGCTCACGCTCGGCGGCGAGCGGTATTTCATCTGGTCCGGGTGGGAAGGGGAGACCGACGAGGGGCAGAACCTCTATATCGCCCACATGGCGGACCCGACGCGCATCGACGGCGCGCGCGTGAAGATCAGCGTCCCCACGAAAAAGTGGGAGAAAAACGGCGCGCCGATCAACGAGGGCCCCGCCGTGCTGCAAAGGGACGGCAAAACCTTCGTGGTCTATTCCGCGTCCGGGAGCTGGACGGACGACTACTGTCTCGGGCTGCTCACCCTGACCGGCGATCCCACGGACCCCGCCGCCTGGGCCAAATGCCCAGTCCCGGTCCTGAAAAAGACCGATACCGCCTACGGCCCCGGGCACCCGAGCTTTCTTCGGGGCGCGGACGGCACGGATTATATTGTCTATCACGCGAACCTCGTCTCCGGCACGGGCTGGAACGGCAGGACCGTCCGCGTGCAGCCCTTCATCTGGCGCTGCGGCTTCCCGGTCTTCGGCAAACCCCTGCCCGCCGGCAGCACGGTCACGCTTCGCTGAAGCGCACGGCTTAAAGGGTCATACTCGATATCAAAACAAACGACCGGGCAGTTCACTGAGTGAGCTGCCCGGTTTGATGATTGACGGTTTATTCTGTTTCCTCGATGCGGAAGACGAAGCAGTCCTTCGCGTCGAGCGGCACGGTGGTGTCGGGGGCGAGGGTGCGGGCTTCGCCGGTCCACAGGTCCGTCACGGTGACGGGCTCGGGCAGGGCGACGCCGAGGGGCACGTTCTGCCGTTCGGCAAGGCGGTTGAACAGGGCGACCACGCGCTTGCCGTCCCTGTCCAGGCAGGTCCACACCGCGTGGCGACGGTTGCTGACGACCGGGCGGTTTTCGGTGGAGGCCTGATCGATGGCGATCAGGTCGTCGTTCGTGATAAGGCGGAAGGTCTCCTCGTCCGCCATGGTCAGCTCCCCGCCGAACATCAGGGGCGAGCGGAACATGCACCAGAGCGTGATCAGGGACTTCTGCTCGTTCGGGGTGAAGCGGGTGCGGCGCGCGCGGTACTGCGGGAGCTGCTCCGTGAGCTGCAGGGTGCCGAGCGGCAGCATATCGCAGTCGGGCCAGTGGCCCTCCCCGACGAAGGGGTACCAGCTTTCGCACAGGTCGAACATTTTGTCCAGCGCGTCGGACCGGTCCCAGAAGTCGCCGCTCATGCGCCACATATCGGCGTATTCGCACAGGTGCGCGGCGGCGGACAGGGGCGCGGGGCCGGGGGAGAGGCTGAGCACCATCTCGCGTCCGCATTTCCGGATCGCGTCGCGGATCAGCTCGATCTCGCGCTTCGCGGAATAGGGGTCGCCGGGCTTATATTCGGTGTTGGCGATGTCGTCCACCTTCACGAAGTCCACGCCCCATTCGGCGTAAAGCCGGAACAGGGAATCGTAATACGCGGCGGCGCCGGGCTTATTCGGGTCCACGCCGTACATATCGGTGTTCCAGGGGCAGACGGAATACTGCGCCGCAATATCCCGCGCCGTAACGCCGGGCGTGACGGTGGGGGTGTTTCCGTGCACGGCCTGCCGCGGCACGCCGCGCATCATGTGGATGCCGAACTTCAGCCCCATGGCGTGGATTTTCTCCGCCAGCTTCTGGAAGCCCCAGCCGTTTTTCGCGCTGGGAAAGCGGTTTTCCGCCGGGAGCAGGCGGGAATACTCGTCCATGCACAGGTCCGCGAAGTTGTGATAGGCGTAGCTGTCGGCGGTGGGCTCGTACCACTGGATGTCCACCACGGCGTACTGCCAGCCGTGGGGCAGCAGCCTTTCGGCAAGCACCTTCGCGTTCGCAAGGAACTGCTCCTCGTTCACGGCGGCGCCGTAGCAGTCCCAGGTGTTGAAGCCCATCGGGGGCGTTTTCGCCGCGTGGACGGCGGGTGTTTTTTTATAGAGATCGGATGCTTTCATGGTTTTTTTCTTTCAGGGTCGGATGCGGAATATCGGGTTGTCAGAAGTCGAACAGGCTGCCGTCGTCCTCATCCTCGTCCCGTTCGTGCAGCCCGGCAAAGACCTTGTCGTCCTCAAAGCGGCTCCACAGGTCCTCATCAAACAGGTCCACGCCGCCCTCGTCCGTCGGGGGCGCAAAGGCCGTATCCTCCTGCTGCGGCTCGGGCTCGGGCTTGCGGCTCAGGTCAAACATCGGCGCTTCGGGCGCTTCGGGCGCGGTAAAGCGGGAGCGCAGGTCGCGTTCCTCGCGCTTTCTGTCCTCATACGCCTGCTCGATCTCCTCGGGGCTGGGGCCGCGGCGGCTCTTTTCGTCGCCGAACAGGGTAAAGCGCTGTTCCTCCCGCTCGGGCGCGCGCTCCTCCTTATCCGTCAGGGAGCTGAAAAAGCTGCCGATGCCGGAGAAGGTCTTCTTCATGGAATCGGAAACGATCATGCCGCGCTTTTCCTCCGCGGGCTTGGGCTTCGGCTTGCGGTCCTCCTTTTTCATGAACAGGGAGAACGCGCGGTCGTCGGTCGCGTCGGTCACGTCGTCGGGCACCACGGTTTCGGGCTCCGGGATCAGATCCGGGTCCGGGATCGCCTTTCCGGCGGGCTTGTCGCGCAGCACGGGCGCGGGGGCCTCGCGGTTCAGGCGGCTGCGGTCCGCGCGCTCCTCGGCGGACAGGGCGGGCGCTGCGTCGGAAACGATCTGCACGCGGGCGCCGTCGTCCGCCTTTTCGGCGGGCGCTGCTTCGTCGAAGACCCTGGAGGTATCGGGCACGTCGGAAAGATCCACGAAGTCGTTTTCCTCGGCGGTTTCTTCCTTCTGCGGTTCTTCTTTCTTCAGGAGCTTCAGCTTCGGGAGTCTGATATTTTCAAGGCCGCCGCCGAAGAAGGGCGTGGCGAAGCAAAGGGCGGTCAGCAGCGCCTGCATCAGCAGCACGCTCCACACGCCGGTGCCCTTATAGGCGCCGGTGAAAACCAGGATCATGCCGAGCAGGAGCGAAACGAACGCGCCTGCGGTGCAGATCATTCTGGAGGTCCTGCTCACCTTATCCAGCATCACGGCGGCTTCGGCCGTGCGGCAAAGACCGGTGAAGCCCTCGCCGAAGGCGGCGCCCAGATCCTCGCGCTCCGTCACCACGGCTGCGGCGGCGGTCAGGCCCTCGGCTGCCGCGGCGCTCATGATGCGCACGCTTTCGGCGGGCAGGCCCAGCAGCGTTTCGGCAAAGCCGTCCGTCACGTTCGCGTCGGTGGTGGAAAGGGTGAGCACGGTGCCGTTCTCGACCAGCTCCTTCACGCCGGCGGACACGCCGGGACGGCAGGTATATTTCACGGAGAACACGGCGGTGAAGCGGCCCTCGATCGCAAGGTACAGGGATTTTTCCCCGTCGCCGATCGCGTTCGTGACCACGTTCTCGTCCGGGACCTCCACGGAATGGTTCGTCAGCAGGTCGTGCGTGCCGAGCAGGATCTTGCAGCCGCCGACCCAGGCGGAAAGGCCCAGCTTTTCTTCGTAATGCAGGCTTTCGCTCGGCGGGATCTTCTCGTCAAAGGTCTCGATATCCGATTCAAAGATCTTTTTCATCATGCCGCCCGCGCCCTTGGCGATGGAGGCTGCCACAAAGCGGACCTGCCGCTCGGTCACGCCCTTGGCGGTCAGGCACGAGGTGACGGCGCCGTTGAACAGGTCGGTCGCGTCCGCGGCGATATTCTCGACCTTGGTAAAGGCCGCGGCGTCGGCGCAGCTGCCGAGGAAGGAGGACTTCACGGACAGCGCCCGGTTGCGGCGGGAGAGATAGAAGCCGGTGGAAAGCAGGCTGCACACCGGGAACGAAAAGCTCAGGCAGAGCGAGGCGGCGGACACGCCGGACAGAAAGCTCTTGCTGATGATCCACGCGGCGACCGCGGTCACGCCCGTCAGCGCCAGGCACAGCGCCACCGCGCGCCCATAGGGCTCGGCGCCCTTCTGGGGATTGGTCCAGCGGGCGAAGAAATTGCTGATAAAGCGGGTCTTGCCGATATAAAGCGCCTTTTTCTCGGGGTCGTCGGTGTTGTTCAGGCGCGCCGCCAGCACGGGATCGGAGACCTGCCGGAGATAAGACTTGTCGCTCTTTGTGGACACGGTCTTGAAGCAGTGGTGCTGGGAATCGTAATAGAACAGCTTGCTGACAAGGTAAGGCGCCGCCAGCAGCAGAAGCGCCGGCGTGAGCAGACGGAAGTCCGCCTGCGGCACAAGGTCCGTTTTGATCGCAAGGGCGTTCTGCAGCACGCTCGTCAGGGTCAGCGCCAGCAGCACGGCGTCCGTGCGCGGATGGAGCTTCAGGATGGAGAACACCGCGTTTTTCAGCTCCGGCAGCACCGCAAGCGCCCCCAGCGCCGCGAAGACCAGATTGATGATCGCCAGCACGGCGGAGGACCCGCCGAAGGCGGTCATCTTGCCGCCGTTATTGGCCACGTTCCCTGCGGCAACGGCGTCCATGATCAGCAGCACAAGCCCCAGCAGCGCCAGCGTCCCGGCGCGCAGCAGCGTGAGGTTGCGCGCGCCTTTAATGGCGGCAAAGCCCTCGCGCCGGGCGTTGTGGTCCTCGTATTCCGCGCCCTTCACGGGCGTAAAGGGCGTTTCGAGATGCGCGAATTTTCTGGAGATCTTGTCCAGCGCCAGCGGCAGCGCCTTGCCGACGGGCTGCTTCTCGAATTTGCCGTCCTCGGTCTCGCCGGTGCTTTCGTTTTCTTTTTTGTTCCAGAAGCGGAAGTCGCCGATCTTCTTCTCGCGGTTGCGGTCCAGCTCTTCCTTCAGCGCCTCCTCCTGCTCCAGCTCCTCGGCGGTCTTCATGCCGATGACCTCGAACCCCTCCATCATCATTTGGTCGGGGTTGCGGCGCACGTCCTCGTCGGCCGTGCCCGCGATCTCGCGCAGCAGGCTGCCGCGGTCGTTCGGCTTTTCGGGCGTTTTCTCGGCCTCTTCCTCCTCCGGCACGTCAAAACGCATCTGGAAGGCGCCGGGGTCGATCATTCTGCCGTCGGTCTCCTGCACCGCGTGTACCTCGTCATAGGTCCCCATTTTGCCGGTGAAGCCGGTGTGCACCTGCTCCTCCCCCTTGGGGGTCACGAAGCGGTCGGTGAATTTGGAAACGGCGGTCTTCGTCTCGTTTTTGGCGGTCTCGCCGCGCACGCTTACAAAGGGCGTTTCCCCGGTGCGGATGAAGCGGCGGGTGCGGTCCCCCGGGATCTCGCGGTTTTCGTCGGTCTTGGTCTCGTCCGGGATATACACGGGCGACGGCTCCTCCGCGGTGTGGACCTCCTCTTCGGCCTTCAGCGATCTCTCTATGATAATGTCCTCATGCGCGCCGGTGGCGGCGGGACGGTTCTTTTTCTTCTTGCTCATTTGCTCTCACCCTTCATTTTATCCGTTATGCTCTGGCGCCCGCAATGCGGAAGATCAGGATCCCCGCCGCGACGGAGGCGTTCAGGGAGTTGATCTGCCCCTTCATGGGAATGGAGACCACGGCGTCCGCCGTTTCGCGCACGAGCCGGGACACGCCCGACCCCTCGCTGCCGATCACCACGGCGACGGGACCGGAAAAATCCGTTTCGAGGTAGGACTGCCCGTCCATATCGGCGGCGTAGACCCACACGCCCCTTTGCTGCAGGTCCCGGATCGTCTGCGTCAGGTTCGTCACCCGCGCCACGGGCAGGTATTCCAGCGCGCCCGCGCTCGTCTTGCCCACGATGCCGGAAAGCCCGGCGCTTCTGCGCTCCGGCACGATCACGCCGTGCGCCCCGCCGGCCTCCGCGCTGCGGATGATGGCGCCGAGGTTATGCGGGTCCTCCACGCCGTCGCAGATCACGAAGAACGGCGCCTCGCCTTTTTCTGCCGCAGCGGCGAACATCTCCTCCACGGTCGCGTAGTCCTTCACGGCAGCGATCAGGATCACGCCCTGGTGGTTCTGGTGCCCGCACATGAAGTCCAGCTTTTTGCCGTCCGCCTCCTTCACGGGGATCCCCCGTTCCCGGCAGGCGGCGATGATCGGCAGCAGCGGACCGGTCTTTTCGCCTTTTTTGACGTAAAGCACGTGCAGCGGCCGCCCGGACCTCAGCGCTTCTGTCGCGGCGTTTCTGCCCACGATCAGCTCCTCGTCCCGTTCCTCTCGCCGGGGGTCTTCCCGCTCCCGGTCCGCCCCGCGCGTTTCCGTGCTCTGCCGACGCGGTTTTTCGCGCCGATCGGGGTCCCTTTGCCGGTCCCCGCGCCGAACGGCGGCCGCGGAGCCGGATCTATCCTCTTTAAAACTCATAAAATATCCTTTTTCTATAATAATTCAACCTACATTATACAATACTGCCGCCGGGGATTGCAAGCCCTTTTGACGAAAAATTTCGATGGATTTTGCGGAGTAAATTCCCAAAGTAAGTTCCACAGTGGAAATAACCGTGGACGTTAGTGTGGGAAGAAAAAAGTGGTAGACTTTAGTCTGGGAAAAGGAGGTCCCAG
>CACZGD010000068.1 GCA_902780565.1 Oscillospiraceae bacterium | reverse complement strand
GGACCGCGCCGCGCTGTCCGTCACGGGCGTGGAGCATTTCTCCTTCGCGCCGATCGAGGCGGAGGCGATTCCCGTGACGGCTTCGGAAAAGGCCCGCTGCCGCGCCTGGTTCGACCGGCATATCCGCACGGCTGCGTCCCCCGCGTATGATTTCACGGTCGGGAACCGCTCGCTGCAAAAGCACCTGTCCGACTGGGAGATCACGGTCGGGGCGGAGAGCGCCGCCGGGGCGGTTTATCGCGGCGGCAAAACGACCGAGATCACGCTGCGGCACAAAAAAAGCGGCCTGCAGGCTGCGGTGGAGGCCACGATCTATGAGGACTACGCCACCTGCGAGTGGACGGTGCGCCTTATAAACGCCGGGTCCTCCGATTCCCCCGCCGTGCGGGACCTGTGCGGCGTCAATTGCGCGCTCGATATGGGCAGGGCAACGCTCTACGTCAGCAAGGGCTCTTCCCCCGCGGCGGACGACTTCACGCTCGTGAAAACCGCCGTGTCGCCCACAACGATGTCCTTCAACGCCAACGGCGGGCGCAGCGAGTCCTTTTTGCCCTATTTCAACCTCTGCGGCGAAACGTACGGCGCGGTGATGGCGGTGGGCTGGACCGGGCAGTGGCACGCCTCCCTGCGGCAGGGTGTGAAGGGCGTGCAGGCGGTGGATCGGCAGGAATTCCTGAACGCGAAGCTCCTGCCCGGCGAAAGCGTGCGCTCGCCCCTGACCTCCCTCACGTTCTACGAGGGCGGCAACGCGCTGAAGGGCTTCGAGTCCTTCCGCCGCTGGGAGCTGGACTGCGTTTTCCCCGAAAACGCCGCCCCACTGAAGGGCTACGTGATCGCGAACGAGTTCAATACCTTGACCTGCGACGAGCTGATCGCGCAGTTGGATACGATCGACCCCACGGTGATGGAGCACACGGATTATTTCTGGATGGACGCGGGCTGGTACCAATATCACGAGGGCTGGCACGACGGCGTTGGCAACTGGACCCCGGACCCCGCGCGCTTCCCGGCGTCGCTCAAGCCCCTTTCGGACGCGATGGCGGCAAGGGGCAAGCGCTTCTTGCTCTGGTATGAGCCCGAGCGCGTGCGCGAGGGCACGGCGCTGTATGACGAAGGCATGCGCCATGCGGACTGGATCGTGGGGCTCGGCGACAACCTGATGTGGAACCTCGCAAGCGACGGCGCCTGCGACTTTTTAACGGACCGCATTGCGCGCTCCCTGCTTGAAAACGGCGTTTCGATCTATCGGCAGGACTTCAACTTCACGCCGCTGGAATACTGGCGCAAGGCGGATAAAGAATTTTACGGCGGCAGGACCGGCATAGCGGAGAATCACTACGTCACGAACCTGTACCGCTATCTCGACGGCCTCGCGTCGCGCGTGGACGGGCTGCTGATCGACAACTGCGCCAGCGGCGGCAAACGGCTGGATCTGGAAATGAGCCGCCGCAGCGTGCCCTTCTGGCGCAGCGACTATAACTGCGGCGACGCCGAGGGCAACATCAAGCCCGACGTGCTGGAGGCCACGCAGGCCATGACCGCGGGGCTTTCCGTCTGGCTGCCCATGAGCGGGACGAACCAGTATTACCATTCGTCCTACGCGATCCGCAGCGCCATTCTGACGAATCCCTCGGTCTATGAGCCGGACCCCGCCCAGTACGTCGCCTATGATCAGATCCGGGCGTATATGACCGAAAATTATTTCCCGCTCGCCCTCGGCGGTACGGACCCCGCAAGGGTGCTCGCCATGCAGTTCGGTTCCGCCGACGCCGGCGCGGCGCTGGTCTATTTCCGCGCGGACGTGAAGGAATCCGTCTGGCGGCTGAAGCTCAACGGCCTGTCCACGGCAAAGACCTACACGCTGACCGACCCGGACGATCCGTCCTTTTCTGTCACCGCCACGGGAAAAACGCTGATGTATGAAGGGATCGACCTCCCCGTCGGCGTCCGTCCCCGCGCGGCGATCGTGCAGTATGCTGCATCCTGACGGCTGCATATGATTTTCCTGCGCCTATGCGCATAAACCGCCCCGCTCCGGGTCTACCGGAACGGGGCTTTCCGTCTGCCGGGGTGGGATAATTGCCGCGGCAGCGCCGACGCCGGGCGCGGAACAAAAAGCGCGCCCCGTAGCCGCGGGACGCGTTCGGTATCGTGGAAAGGCGGCGGAAAGGCGCCGTGCGGGCTCAGGCCTTGAACAGGTCCCGGAAGAAGGCGAAGATCATGTGGAAGAACGCCACTATCCTGCCCCAAAGGGTGTTCGGGTGGGTCTTGCCGCAGAAGCCGCAGGGACCGCTTTCGGTTCCCTCGGGCGCGGGATAAAGCGGATAGGCGTTGACCATCACAAAGCCGACGCCGCCGGGGATCGTATAGGAGCCGACCGGGGGTCCTGTTACGGTTTTGTTTTTGTTTCGGGCGCTTTTTCGGTCCGCGTTTTCCGACGCGCCTTTTTGCGGCAGGCGGGACAGGGCGTTTGCCGCGACCGGTTCCGCAGCGCGGAGATCAGCAGCCAGCCTCTTGACGGCAGAAAGGTCCGTCCGCACGTGGGGCATTTGCGCGGTTCCGCCGTCTGCATGAAGCGCGGCGCGAACAGCAGCGCCGTCACGCCGCCGGAAAGCCCCAGCAGGATCAGAACGACCCGCAGCGCGTCCGGCATCAGCAAAAACGCCGGCAGCACGACCGTAACAAAGAACAGCGCCGCCGCCAGCGCCGCGATCACGATCCCCATCTGCCGGGCGCGCCGGTCCGCGAGCTGCTTTTTTCCGACCAGCGAGAGGAGGATCTGCGCCTCGTGTTCCTTTTCGTCCGTCGTTTCCGCGCGGGGCGCGTCGAGCAGCGCGATGGGGGAGACGCCGAGCTTGTCGCAAAGCGCCGCCAGCCCGGCGGCGTCCGGCAGGGCGTTCCCCGCCTCCCATGCGGCCAGCGTCTGCGGCGTAATGCCGAGCTGCTCCGCCAGCGCCGTCTGCGTCCATTCGAGCGCCTTGCGCCTGCGCGCGATGCGCCTGCCGAGCTTTCGCGGATCCATCGGCGGTCCGCCTCCTTTCCGGTACGAGGTCCGTTTTTCGTTCGGGGATGATTATATCACACGAAAACGCCGGATACAAGAGAAAAACCGCTGACGCCGCGCAAAAAAAAGGGCTGCGCCCGCAATTCCCTGTTTACATAGCGAAGGATCGATGCTATAATTAAACTATCAAAAACATAACGGAGGATGCGAAAATGACGAACAAAAAACGTGTTGCCGCGCTGCTTGCGGCGATCCTGCTGCTGTTTTGTATGTGGACGCCCGCCTTCGCGGCGGCCGACCCCGGAACCGTTTACAAAAACGTGATCTTCATGATCGGCGACGGCATGGGAGAAAATCACCTTGCCCTCGCGCGCGAACACGGCGTCGACCTGTTCATGGATACCGCCTGCGACCTGCGCGGCCAGTCGCAGACCCGCTCGTTCAACAATAAAGTCACCGACAGCGCAGCCGGCGCCACGGCGCTCTCCTGCGGGGTGCGCGTCAACAACAGCGCTTTGTGCGTGTATCCCATAGACCCGAACGGCCTGTTCTTCCGCCCGCGCATCATCACCGAAAACGCGATCGCGCACGGCATGCGCGCCGGCATCGTCACCACGGACCGCACCACGGGCGCAACGCCCGCCGGGTTCTCGGTGCACGTCAAAAAGCGCAGCATGACGGATGAGATCACCGCCGCGCAGCTTGCGGGCGACCTGGACCTGATCTGGGGCGCGCCTGCCGAAACCGACGCGCGTTTGGCGGCCGCCGAACAGGGCTGGACTTATATCGAAAACGTAGCCGACATGAACGCCCTGACCCCGGGCGGGCGCAGCTTCGGGCAGTTCCCGGGCGACTCCTGGCGCATGAATCCCGGCGCGGGCGTGCCTACGCTTGCCGAAATGAGCGAAAAGGCGATCGCCCTGCTGAACGCCTCGAACGAAAACGGGTTCTTCCTGATGATCGAGGGCGCGCATATCGATAAAAACTCCCACCGGACCGAGGACGGCAAGACGGATTTCCCGGCGAAGGTCAACGACACGGTGGAGGCCATGCGCGGCTTTGACGCGGCGATCCGCGTGGCGGTGGAATTTGCCCGCGCGGACGGGCATACGCTCGTGGTCGTCACCGCGGACCACGAGACCGGCGACCTGTATGAGGAAAACGGCCGCTATACCTTCCATTCCGGCTCCCATACCGGCAAAAACGTGCCGCTGCTGGTGTATGGCGCGGACGATCTGTTTAAGCCCGGCGAAGCCGTGAAAAACAGCAGCATCCCCGGGCGCGTGGCCGCAAAGCTCGGCTGGGACCGCGCGGAGCTGCCGCACGTGGACCCCGGCAGCTTCTGGGAAAAGCTGCGCGTCTTCTTCCGTCTGCCGACCGTGAAAAACGCGGCGTGACGGCGGGCGCCGACCCGTTCGTGTGACGAAGGCTCTTATCGGAAAACCCCGGCGGAAAAGCTCCGTCGGGGTCGTTTTGTTTCTGCTGCGGTCCGCTTGCGCCCTTCCCGCGGCGGGGCCGTTCGCCTTGCGGCGCTTTTCACGCGTCGCGGCAGGCTCGGGGGGGGGCAACTGCTCTTTCTTTTTCCTCCGCGTCAAAGAGAATCTCCCGCCGCGGGCAGGATCACGATCTCGTCCCCGGGGGCGGTTTCGATCCCGCGCGCAAGGTCCGCCGCCGTAAGCGCGGTCGGTTCGCCGTTTACCGTTACGGTAAAACGCTTCGCCGGGAAGGCGGCGCGCAGCGTCCCGCCCTTTTCCGAAACGAGCTTCGCGTATCGCACGGCGCCGGACTCGATTTTTGCCGAGACGAGGAACGCGCCGTCCGCCCGCAGGTTTTCATATTCGCAGTCGAGGCGGGCGTCCCAGACCGGGAAGACCCGCACGGTCCCCTGATGGCTCTGCAGCGCCATTTCGTTGAGCGCCAGCGCGTTCACGACGCAGTATTCGAGGCACCCGCCGGGCATATCGTGCAGAAGGTTCGGCAGGGTGGTCTGCCGGTTCCATTCCCGCAGACGGTCGATCATATAGGCGGGGTCGAAGCCGATGCGCGCGCCGATGGCATAGAAGGAGGATACGGCGTTGCCGTCCAGGAAGCAGTATTTGCGCTGGTTCACGGTATTGCGGGCGATCTGCAGGTCCTCCTCGGGCGACCCCAGCCCCACGCAGCCGCAGGGGTAAATGTGCTGCTGGCCCACGTCGTTGCCGTTGTTCCAGCGCATGCCTTTTTCGGTGTAGCGGTACACGCGCTTTCCGCGCCGGATGAACGTGGGGAAGGGGGACAGCCGGTCCAGCAGGTCCCGCCACGTTTTCCGCCGGTCCGCGTCCACGCCGAGCGTCTTCGCCATGTCGACGGCGGCAGGGATGCACAGGCGCAGCAGCCCCAGCGTCAGCACGTTATTCTTGTCGTGGATCTCGGGGCAGTCCTTCTCGTCGAAATCCTTGCGGTAATACGGCACCTCGTGGATCGCGTCGTCCCTGATCGAAAACCGCCCGTTCTCCTCCACGGCGTAGTCCGTGAAGAAATCGAGGCACTCCCGCAGGAAGGGGTAAGCGCGGTCTCTTGCGTAGTCCGCGTCCCTTGTCGCGTTCCAACGGAACACCGCGATATCCGCGGCGTGGAGCGCGTCGCTCTTCTGCCCCATGAAGGGGCGCTCGAATTCGTAGCGGATGCCCGGCACAAACTCGGTCATATAGCCCTTCGGCGCGAGCCCGCAGGGGAACAGCACGCCCCCGCAGCCGTAACGCGCTGCAAAGGTCCTGCCGCGCGGGACGAATTCCTCCAGCGGCGTGAGATAGCCGTCCGTCAGCTCCGGATGGTTCGAGGCGCACGCGGCGTAAAACGGCGCCTGATAATTATAATTCAGATGGTAGTCGCCGTGCCAGTTCGGGCGCTCCACGGTGATGAAGTTGCCGTAAAGCCCCGGCGGGAACCCCGGATTCCGCGCCGTGACCGCCAGATAATACTGCGAGGCTGCCCACATGGTTTCAAGCGTGGGGTCCGATACCTCGAAGCGGGATTTTTCCCAAAAAGCTTTCCAGAACGCTTCGTGCGAAGCCTTCAGCGCGTCGAAGCGCGCGGGGGAAAGGGCGGCGGCTTTGCCGAGTACCGCTTTCTTCGGCGACGGGCAGTCATGGTTCGTGGCGACAAACACGCAGACGCGCGTGTCGTCCAATTGCCGCAGGGCGGCAAAGACGTGGGTTTCATACAGGCAGTCTTCCCCGTCAAAGTGCCGGGATACGCAGAAAACGCCCTGCTCGGTCCCCGCGTCGTTTCTGCCCGTGACGTCCCCAAGGTCATAGGCGCGCAGAACGGGATCGCCGGGAAAGCCGCCTTCGGCTTCGATCAGCACCGCGTTTTCATCCGCCGCCACGCGGAGCTCAAGCCGCAGCCTCGCCGTCCCGTCCGCGAAATCGCAGCGCAGCACGCCCTCGTCCATATCCTGCTCCACGCGGTAGCGCCGATACAGGTCCTCCGGGACGGGGACGTCCACGTATCCCACCGGGCGCAGCCCGCCCTCCCGTTCGTTTTCGACCGCGTGCCAGACGTCCGTTTTGGACAGAAAGATCCGCAGTCCCACGGGGCTGTTGCCCAGAATGACGGCAAGGTCGCCGTTGCCGGTGATCGCCCCGTCGGGAATGGACTCGCGCCCGCTCCGGACCGGGGGCGATGTGATGACGGCCATGTGTTTCATCGTGGTTTCTCCCTCCCGCCGCAGCGCGTGCGGCATAACAAGCTGCCGTTATTCTACCACAGCGGGAAAAGGAACGCAAGCCGCCAACGGGCGAAACGCCCGCGTTTTTTGCGGCAGAATAAGAAAAAGCCCCGGAAACGGCTTCCGGGGCTGCGGGATTCGGTCGCGTGGGAGTTACCCGCGCAAGGAGCGAAGCAGGGCGACGAGGGACGTCAGCCACGCGCGCAGGGATTTGAAATAGGCTTTGATGCGCCCGAGGATGCTTTCGGGCTTTTTGAGGTCCTCCTCGTGCCAGTATTCCGTGCGGCAGTTTTCCGCCGTCATCGGGGAAACGGAGGCGGTCTCATCGTCGTAGACGATAAACTGCGTATAGGGCAGATCGTCCACCGTGAGCTGACGGTCGGCGGTGAGGACGGTATAGAGGATCTGATTCTCGGCGTCCAGCCAGTTGCCGTGGCGCGCGCCCTTGATGAACCAGGTGCTGTCGGGCAGCAGGCAGGTGGACGCGTCGATCTGTTTGTCGGGGGAGATGTATTTGCCCTTGCCCTCGGCGACGCGGTTGGCGATATAGTCGTCCGACAGGGTATCGGCGATTGTGGAGGTGGTGGCGCCGAAGGAGGAGGAATGGACCGTGGCGTACTGGTCCGAAACCAGATCGCGGGATTCGCAGATCGGCACGATCTGGAAGCCGTATTTCGAGATCACGGCGGTGTTTACGCCGTTTGCGGGGAGGCTGCGCATCAGCTCGTCCAGATGCAGGCGCACGGTCTCGTGATAGTCGTCGAGCTTTTTGATGAGCCCGGCGTATTGCTGCCGCTTCGCGCTGCCGGGATCGCCGAAGACGTATTGCTTCGCGGTCTCATAGTCCTCCGCCGTGACGAACGCCCAGTAGCAGGGCATGGTGAACACGGTGGAAAGCGCCAGCGCGGAGGTCGCGCCCTCCACGATTTTTTTATAGATCGTGGCGCGAGAGAGCCCGACAAAGGCATCCAGCGCCCCGCTCTTGGTGAGCAGGTCGACCGAGGCGATCGCAAATTCCGGCACGCTGAACACGCCGAGCGTGTCGTAGTCGGTCAAAAAGCGGTCGATGGCGTTGCCGTCCACCTTGAATTTGCCGCTGATCGCGTCGCTCAGGAATTCGCCGCCGTTTGTGCAGGTGCCGTCCATGCCGAAGCCCGCAAGCTTATCCGTGCCGTATTTCGCAACGTAGGCGATCGCAACGCTCGTGCCCACGCACCGGCTCGCAAGCGCGACCTTTTCCTTGCCCGTGGCTTCCAGAACGGCGTCAATATAGGCGGCAAGCTGATCGGCGACCGCAAGGGGATCCAGCCGCCAGTCGTACCAGAAGCAGTAGTCCTTATAGGCGTAGTACCCCTTCGAGCCTTTTTTATCTTTATGCATGTTCTTCTCGTTCTCCGCAAAGCGGGACGCGGAGATTGTGGTGCCGTTGGTCGCGTTGCCGTTTTCGTCCAGCCGGAAGGAGGCGGTCAGCTCGCCGATCTCTTTTTCGAGGTTTGCGTAATAATTGTCCCACTTGTTGAACAGCACGCCCTCCAGCAGGAAGGGCTGCAAGACGGACGCCACGGCTTCATACGCGGAGTTGCCCTCCACGTTGTCGAACACCATGGTCAGCTTGGTGGCCTCGAAGACGAGGTTCCCGTCCTTGTCGTAAAGCGGCTCGCCGTCGCCGCCCAGCAGGATCAGCGGCACGTCGGTGCTGGGGTTGGAATAGTCGATCGCAAGCGCCGGGACAGCGAGCGTCAGCAGCATGACCGCGGCAAGGAAAAGGGAAACGCACTTTTTCATGGAAATCTCTCCTTTTCGGTTTTTGTGGAATATAATAAAACATATTTATATCCACTATAAACAGTTTCCATGATAGCGAGATTCTTAAAATATGAACAAATTGTAAATTTTTTTCGTCGAAAGCCGCTAAAACAGACGGATCTGCCAATCGTGCCGCCTCATACGGGCTGCGGAAACAGCGTGATCGTCTTTTTTTATAAGGCTCTCCGTTTTCGCCGATGGCGGCTTATGCCCGTCCTGATCCCGGATAGGGATTTATTGGTTTGCCGTCCGCCGTTTTTTGACGGAACGCAGAAAAACAAGCGCGCTGTCGCGGATGCGCTGGTGCTCGAGCTTCGTCGCGTCGAACCGGATGGTGCGAAACGCAAGCTGCATCACGGGACCGGTCCCGAAGGCGCTGAGAAGGGTGCCCACGCCGACGGGGCCGCCGAGCAGCCATCCCGTGAGCGTCGCCGCGCTCAGGAGCGCGATGCTGACCGCGCCGATCGGGAGCTTTTTCAGGCGCTTGGCAAGTCCCACCAGCAGCGTATCGCGGGGACCGCAGCCCAGCGACGCGTACATGTACAGAAACTGCGTATACGCCAGCACCACCAGCCCCGCGAGCATCATGGGGACGCCCGTGTGCCACGAACGGCACGGGGGGATCGGATGCAGCCAGTTGAAAAAATCCACCGCCTTGCCGACCGTGACGGCGTCGATGAGCATGGCGACGCCGATGGGCTCCTTCAAAAGAATATCAATGACAAGGATCAGCACGGATACGGCGACGGAGGCGTTCCCGTACAGGATCCCGAACGTTTTGGAAACGCCGATATTCAGCACGTCCCACGGGCTCGCGCCGATATTTGCCTGAATGGTAAGGTATACGCCGAAGCCGTTTACGAACAGGCTTGCCGCGGCAAGCAGGGCGTGCAGGCAGATCATGCCCGGCGTATTGTTTTCATGCGGTTTTTTGATCATCACGGTCCTGTCGTTATCGTCCCTCGTCCGTTACGTTCACAAGGAAGTCGCCGGTGATCCCGTGCCAGTTGAAGAAAACCCTTGTCGTTCCGTTGCCCACCGGCACCATCAGCCCGCCGACGGCCCGGACGACGGATCTGTCGTAGCCGTAAAACCTCGTGCCGAGCAGGACGGGGAAAATGTCGCCGTCGTTGTCATACGCCATGATCCAGATCTGCGTGGGCTTTGAAATGGTGTAGACCTGCTTTTCGGCTTTTACCGTCATCACGTCCGGGACCACGCTGACGGGGTGCCGTTCAAACGATATCGCCACGTTTTCCTCGGCGGCGTCGTCCGTTTTCGGCGCGTCCGCCAGACGCAGCCGGACCGCATGGAGCCTTGTCGCCCAGCCGTCTTCAATTCTATCGAGGTAAGAGTAACCGAGATAAACGGGGTCGCCCGCGCCGATATGGCCGTCCGCGCGGCCGGAGATCCCGCAGTTGTGGAGGTTCCGGGCGGTGTTCGTCTTCACAAGGCTGCTCTGCCGGAACTGGACCCCGTCAAACGATTCCCACACGGAAATATAGCTGTCGGGGGAAAAGCGCTTTGACGTGAAAACGGCAATGAAGCGGCCGAACTCGTCGGAATACTTGACGTCGGCGGAATCGGACCCGCCGTCCTTTCCCGGAATGACGTCGCCCATATAGGTCAGCGTTGCGGGCCAGTTTTCGTCTGTGGCGTCCGCGATCGCAAGGCGCGTCGCCGGTGTGGTCGTGTTCCAGCTGTAATAGATATAGAGCTTGTCGCCCATCAGGACGAAGGACGGCTCCCCGGCGCCCCAGTAATCCGGGTTGTCGGTATATTCGATCAGGGGCGCTGGCTCAACGCCCCAGCCGCTGCCCGTCCATTTCTCATACGGACCGCCGGGATTTTTGCTGCGTGCCACGCAGATATCGTTGTCAACGCCTCTGCTGTCAAGGGTCGTCGTATAGCCGATGTAATAATAGCCGCCGAATTTGATCGCGCCCGGGTCGCAGGTCGAATAATGATCGTAGCCGCCCGCCGTGGGCTTGATCGGCAGCTTTTCCGCGCTGCTGCGCTTTCCGCCGTCGTAAAGCCGGGAATAGCCGATCATATCCCAGATATCGCCGGGGCCGTTGGTGGCGCACCAGGTATCAAGGCTGCCGTCTGTGTTGAGGATCATCGACGGACCGTAGCGGTAACCGCCGCCTCCCTTGACGGTTGTATAAATATCGATTCCCGTGTCGACGGCGTCGATCTGCACGTACTGTGACGGATCCCCGGGGGAAACGGGCTGCGACGGCTCGAAATCCCCGCCGCCCACCGCGGGCGAAAACGCCGCCGTGACCGTATACAGCCAGACCAGCATGGTTTTCAGAACAAGATACAACGTGTGCGTCATGGCGTTTTGTCTCCTTTGATCCTGACGATGCCGCCGAAAGGTATTTTCCTTCGGCACGAAGAAATGATATCACACGGCAAAGCGCCTGTCAACGTGATTTTTGAATCGGCCTACGAAAAAAACAGTCCCGGGGCGGGTCCCCCGGGACTGTGGTTAGTTTATGGAGCAATCAAGCTGCAGGAAGCCCTTGCTTTCGGGCGCTTCCTCAGGCCCACCAGAACGCGATGCGCTGGATGATGAACAGCAGATGATGGAGCAGCTCGGTCCACCAGCCGGAGAGCGTCGTATTGTCGTGGGTCTCGCCGCAGTACGGGCAGGGACCGGCGGCAGGCTCTTCGGGCTCGGGTTCGCCGGTGGCGGGGATGACGGAGCCTTCTTCAAGCAGCTCGCCGCACACGGCGCAGACGAGGTCGCCGGTGTAGCCGTTCTCGGTGGCGGTAGCCTCAACGGCGCCGACGCGCTCGGGAGTGTGGCCGGTTGCGGGGATGATCTCGCCCTCGGAGAGCTTCGCGTTGCAGACGGAGCAGTACTCATCGCCGGTGTAGCCGTCGAGCGTGCAGGTCGCGTCGCCCGCGCCCTTGAGGATCACGTCGTGGTCTTCATACTGGGCGCCCTCGCCGCAGATCGTGCAGTAACGCACGTGCTGGTTCTCGTCGAAAGGCTCCCAGCCCTGGTCGTCATAAACGTGCTCGCAGGCGGGGGTAACGGTCTGCGCGTCGGAATAGGTCTCGCCGTCGTAAATGACGGAGGCGGTGTAGGTGTTCGCGTCTCCGTCAAACGTCACGTCCGCGGCGAAGGTGTGGGTCTGGCCGCAGTTCAGGCAGGTCAGCGTCGCAACGCAGGAGGCGTAGTCCTCCGCCCAATCCCAGGTCGCCTCGAAGTTGTGCGCGTCGGCAATCTCCGTCATACTGCCGACAAAGACGTCGTCGATGTTGACGCGGAACATGTCGTACGTATCGTAATGACGGATGACGACGCTGGCGGACTGCCCCGCGTAATCGGAGAGGTCGCAGGTGAATTCCTGATACTCTCCCGAGGCGGTCAATTCGTCGGAAAGATCGATGATCTCGTTGCCGAGCATCAGGGAGACCGCAATGTGTTCCTCCGCATAATCCGGATCCTGACCGACATACCAGACGGAGAGGTGCGCGCCCTCGCTGATCGTGAATTCGGGGGAGATCGCAGTGTTATCGGGGTTCAGCGGCTCGCCCGCGTAGGACGCGGAGGTCAGGATGCCGCCGCCGGAATGGGTCCTGAAATCACCGTCGTCGGCGCCCAGCCAGTACCAGTTGTAGCCGTCGCCGTCCGTGTCATAATATGCCCAGCCCTTCTCGGCGGGATCGGTTTCGAAGTCCTCAAAGAAGTCGGTTACGCCCACAGCGCAGACCGCGGCGTTCTTGAGCGCCGTGTTCACGTAGCCGCAGTTCAGGCAGGTGTAGTCGTTGTCGAAGGTATGTTCGACGGGCTCGCTCGCTTCCGGGACCGTGCCGATCTCCACGTCGTCGATGTTCAGCATGAACATATCGGAGACGTTGAAATGACGGAAGCCGATATGCACGCTCTTGCCCGCCCATTCGGCAAGGTCGACGCGGATGTTTTCGTATGCGTCGCTGGAAACCAGTTCATCGGTCACGGGACTGAGATCGGCGAGCGCGCCGCCCTCGCCCACGTAAACCTGATAGTGTTCCTCGGCCCAGCTCGCATCCTGACCGACGACCCAGAACGAAAGGACCGCGTTATCGGGGATCTCGACGGCGGGAGAGACCGCCCAGTTATCGGGCGTCAGGGCGCCGTCGTTGTCATAGGAGGCGGAGGCGATCAGTCCGGAGCCGGAATGGAAGCGCATCTGCGATGTCCACCATTCCCAGTTTTTGCCGTCGTCGTCCATATCGACGAAGGTCCAGCCGTTTTCAATGGGGTCGGTTTCAAAGTCCTCGCTCCAGACGGCACCGCGCCGCATTTGACGCAGGTGAAGCGGGCGTCGCCCGTGGTGCCGTAAAGGTGCTCGCAGGGCTCCTCGGCAAACGCGCCGAGCGAAACCGCCCCGACGAGGGTGAAAACCATCAGAACGCTCAAAAGCAGGCTGACGGCCTTTTTTGTCGTGTGCTTCATGGAAAAGAACAACCTCCTGTCAAAATATAGTAATTTTATCATAGCACCGTTTTGCTTCAAAATCCATATTTATAACAATGAAATTTATAAATATTATTTATTACCGCTTATGAATTAGGAAAAATGCGTTGTAAAAAAGAACCGTCGGGACAATCGAAAAAAGAGGCCCGTATGAGCCTCCTTTGCGGTCTGCCATTCCCGGAACAGGTCCCGGCAGCGGTTTGCGGCGTTCAGCTCCTGCGTGGGAAACGTCCGGACCGGCTATGGTGCGGATCGCGGCGGAACCGGTGTTCTCCGGGAACCGGCAGGCGGAAGGGTCCGCCTTTTTCGCCGGGGAGGTCCTGCCGCCGAAGCCCGCCTTTCGCGCGGTCCCTTTTACGCCCGGCTCACCTTCATCAGGTTCGTGGTGCCGGAAACGCCGAGCGGGACGCCCGCGGTGATGACCACGGTGTCGCCCTTATGTACGATCCCAGTCGAAAGGGCTGCCTCCACGGCGGCCTCAAACAGCTCGTCCGTGTTGGTCTTTTCGCCGATCAGGCAGGGATGCACGCCCCACGACAGGTTCATCTGCCGCAGCACGGGTTCCGAAAGCGTGCAGCACACAATGGGGCAGGCGGGGCGGTATTTGCTCAGCAGACGGCTGGTGGTGCCGCCCAGCGTCACGGTGATGATCGCGGCGGCGTCCAGATCGTGGGCGGTGGTCACGGTCGCGTGCGCGATCGCCTCTGCCACCGAGTCCCCCGTGATCGACGGGCGCGCGCTGAAGCTGGTCTTGTAGTTGATCGCCTTTTCGGTCGTCTCGGCGATCAGCGCCATGGTCTGCACGGCCTCCACCGGGAACTGCCCCGCGGCGGTCTCGCCCGAAAGCATGATGGCGCTGGTGCCGTCGTAAATGGCGTTCGCCACGTCCGTGATCTCGGCGCGGGTGGGGCGCGGGTTCGTGATCATGCTCTCCAGCATCTGCGTGGCGGTGATCACCTGCTTGCCGGCAAGATACCCCTTGCGGATGATCTCCTTCTGGATGGCGGGGATGTCCTCGAACGGGATCTCCACGCCGAGGTCGCCTCTGGCGACCATAATGCCGTCGGCGGCGTCGATGATCTCGTCGATGTTCTCCACGCCGTCCTTGTTTTCGATCTTGGCGATGATGCGCACGTTGGTCCAGCCGAGGGAGCGCGTGAACTTGCGCATATAGTTGACGTCCGCGGCGGAGCGCACGAAGGACGCGGCAATGAACTCAAAGCCCTGCTTCGCGCCGAATTCCAGGTCGTTCATGTCCGCTTCGCTTAAAAACGGCATGGAAAGCGTCACGCCCGGCACGTTGATGCCCTTGTGGTTCGAGACCTTGCCGCCGTGGACAACCTCGCACACGATCTCGGTGTCGTGCACCTCGCGGCACACCATTTCGATCACGCCGTCGTTGATCAGGATGCGGTTGCCGGGACGCACGTCCTTCGGCAGGTTCGGGAAGGTGATGGCGCCCACTTCCTTAGTGCAGGGCACGTCGCGGGTTGTCAGGGTAAAGGTGGCGCCGGTTTCCAGCATTTCGGAGCCGTTCACGAAATTCTTCAGGCGGATCTCCGGTCCCTTGGTGTCCAGCATGGTGGCGACGGGTAGCCCCAGCTCCTCCCGCACGCGGCGCACCTGCTCCAGCCGCATCGTGTGGTCCGCATAGGTCCCGTGGGAAAAATTGAAGCGCGCCACGTTCATGCCGGCTTCCATCAGCCCGCGCATGACGTCGTCCTTGTCCGTCGCGGGGCCGATCGTGCAAACGATCTTTGTTTTACGCATATATTCTTTCTCCTTCGTTTCATTCGGAATCCAGTATACACCATGTTCCCGTAAAACGCAAGAGAAACCGACGGAAAAACGGCGGCTCCCGCGGCAGAAAAATGTCCGCCCCGCGCGGAAAAAACGCTTTCCCCCTTGCCACGGCAAAAAAACTGTGATACAATAAAAATATCTATTCGCCGAAAACGGCAGGAGGGGATCCTTATGAAAAAGACGCTGGCGCTGCTGCTGAGCCTGACGCTGCTGCTGAGCCTGTCCGCCTGTTCCATGCTGAAGGATATCAAGGAGAACGCCGAGCGCAACGCGGCGCGGGAGATTCTGGAAACGCCCGCCGAGGCCGACGCGCCCGCGCTGTTTCTGGACGCGGTGAAAAACGGCTTTGCAGACGCGCACGTCGTGAAGGAGCATACCTCCATGGAGATCGGCCGCCCCACCGTGGAGGGCGAGGGCGACGTGGACCTGCTCAACGCCGCCGCCGGGCTGCTTAAGGACCTGATCGCGGACGGCGCCCCCGGCAGCGAGACGCGCGAGGTGAGCGATATCGCCGATACCGAGCTGCAGGGCTTCGACCCCGCGGGCGCGACCGAAACGCGCCTTGACCGCAACGCCAGCCACGAGCCCGTTACGGACAAGGACGGCAACGAGCAGATCGTCGCGGTGACGGAGCTCGTCACGGACGAAAACGGCAGCGAAGCCGCCGTGCCCGTCACCCACATGGTGGAGGACGAGGAGGGCAGCACGTTCGGCGAGCCGCTCAGCGAGACCCTGACCGAAACGAAAAATACCGATAACATCCTCAAGCTCTTCTTCCGCTACTTCACCGAGACCGAAAACGGGGACGGCGAGAAGGAATATACCCCCGCGGACGAGGCGCTGCTGGAAAAGGTGTTCGGCGCAAAGCGCGACAAGGCGGAGGTCCTGTCCCACTTCGAAGTGGTTTCGGACTACTTCGCCGATATCGACTACACCTTCGAATATCTCGATCCCGAGGTCCGCGCGGAGCTGGATATGGACCGCACGCGCGTGAACAGCGTCGACTTTTATAAGGCCGTGCGTGTGACCGCCACCGCCACGGGGATCGGCAAGCTCGCGGGCGTGGGGAAGGTGACCATCACCTTCGACCTGAACGAAAAGACCGGCTATACCTTCGATTACCCGGTCGTTGACTGAGGAGGCGCCCGCATGTCCCTGATCCTTGCCTCCGGTTCGCCCCGTCGGCGTGAGCTGCTGGGGCTCATCACCAAAGACTTTACCGTCCGCGTATCGGACGTGGAGGAGGTCGTCGAGCCGGGGCTGCCCCCCGCCGAGACCGTCAGGCGCCTTGCCGCCCTCAAGGGCCGCGCCGTGGCGGCCATATATCCGCAGGATACCGTGATCGCCGCCGATACCGTCGTTGCGATCGACGGCGAGATCCTCGGCAAGCCGCATGACGACGCGGACGCCGCCGCAATGCTGCGCACCCTCTCCGGGCGCGTCCATCATGTTTATACCGGCGTGTTTCTCAGCCGGAGGGGCAGGGAGATTTGCTTCTCCGCCTGCACCGAGGTGGAGTTCTATCCCCTTACGGACGAGGAGATCGCCGCCTACGTCGCCACAGGCGAGCCGTCCGATAAGGCCGGGGCCTACGGCATTCAGGGCTTCGGCGCGCTGCTCGTCAAGGGGATCGTCGGCGATTATTATAACGTCGTCGGGTTTCCCGTCGCCGCCGTTTCCCGCGCGCTCAGGGCGCTCGTGGACTGATCCGCCGCCGGATCTGATCCGCAGCCGCCTATCAATGAACAAGACCTCCGCGCCTGCGAAGGTCTGTTTTTTTGACGGGGCGAAAGCCGGACGGCTCCCGTCCCGCCGGGAGAAAGCGGGATGACAGCTTTTTACTTCATGCCGTTCTCATAGGACTCGATCATCTTTTTGACCATCTGGCCGCCGACGGAACCGGCTTCGCGGGAGGTCAGCTGACCGTTGTAGCCCTGCTGCAGATTCACGCCCACCTCACGGGCAGCTTCCATCTTGAATCTGTTCAGCGCATCTCTTGCCTCGGGCACGAGGTTGGAATTACCGCTCTTCATCACTTTCACTCCTTTTTCTGGGGATCGCGCCGATCGCGGGCGTTCCCGCCGGGCGCGGCCAACACGCCCCGGCGGGTGAAAAAGGACCCGAGGAACGCGCTTGCAATCCTATTATGCTGCGGCGCGCGCAAAAAATGACTGGTAAATTTTTTTGAAATAAAAAAGCGTTGTATTTTCGGAACGCGTGTTGTATAGTAATGAAAAAGCGCAAGCTTCAACAGAAAGTTGAAAGGAAGACGCAAAATGGACAAACAGAAGCTGACCGGGCTGTTTGCAGCCCCCACCGCTGCCTACCGCGGCAAGCCGTTCTGGTCTTGGAACGGCGAGCTGCGCGGGGAGGAGCTGATCCGTCAGGCGCGCGTCATGCGGCAGATGGGCCTCGGCGGGTTTTTCATGCATTCGCGCACGGGGCTGATCACGGAATATCTGGGCGACGAGTGGTTCGACCTGATCAACGAGGTGGCGGACGCCGCCGAACGGGAGGGGATGGAGGCGTGGCTGTACGACGAGGACCGCTGGCCCTCCGGCTCGGCGGGCGGCAAGGCGACCGTGGACCCGCGTTACAGAATGAAATCCCTTTACGTTTACGAGTCCGCGCCGGAGGACGTCGACTGGACCGAGGGGTCCTTCGCGCTCTTCGCCGCGAAGCTGGACGGGCTGAACCTGTTTTCCTATGCGGAGACGGACGCTTCGGCGATCGCCTGCAAGGCGGACGCTGTCGGCGCCGTGAACGCCGCGGCTGCAAGGCTGGAGGAGCGCGCAAAAGACGAGCCGGGCGTATGGAAGGCGCTGCGCTTTGCGATCGTCCCGGACGAGCCGGGCTCCGTGTATAACGGGACCACCTATCTCGATACCATGAACCGGGCGGCGACGGCGCATTTCATCGAGCTGACCCACGAGCAGTACGCCAGGCGCTGCGGCGACCGGCTCGGGCGGAGCATCAAGGGCATTTTCACGGATGAGCCGCACCGGGGCCACTGCTTCGATAACCGTCGGGAGGCGGACGGCGTCACGTCCTGCGCCGTCGCGTGGACGGACGATCTGTTCGCGGAATTCGAGGCCCGTTACGGGTTTTCCTGCCGGGCGATCCTGCCGGAGCTGTTCTATCGCAAAAACGGCGAGGCGGTCGCCCCGGTCAAGCTGTTTTATATCGACCTTGCCAACGCCCTGTTTTTGGAGCGCTTCGCAAAACCGATCGACGACTGGTGCCGGGCGCATAACATGATCTTCACCGGCCACGTGCTGCACGAGGACAGCCTGATGAACCAGACCGTGCCGAACGGCTCCCTGATGCGGTTTTATGAATATATGGGGTACCCCGGCGTGGACGTGCTGACCGAGCACAACCGCTGCTACTGGATCGTCAAGCAGCTTGCCTCCGCCGCGCGGCAGCTCGGAAAAAAGTGGCTGCTGTCGGAGCTTTACGGCGTCACGGGCTGGGCCTTCAGCTTCAAGGGGCACAAAAACGTGGGGGACTGGCAGGCGCTGTTCGGGATCAACGTTCGCTGCCAGCACCTGTCGTGGTATACGATGGAGGGCGAGGCAAAGCGCGATTACCCCGCGTCGATCCTGCATCAGTCGCCGTGGTATAAGGACTATCCGACCGTGGAGGACCACTTCGCCCGCCTCAGCGTGTTCCTTTCCGAGGGGCGTCCCGACTGCGACGTGCTGCTGCTGAATCCCATCGAATCGCTCTGGTGCCAGGCCTATGCCGGCTGGGCGAACTGGATCTATAACGCCGCCCCGGAGATCGCGCCCTATGAAGAGCGGTATGCGGCGCTGTTTCATTTTCTGACCGACAACCAGGTCGATTTCGACTACGGCGAGGAGGAGATGATGTCCCGGCTCGCCCGCGTGGAGACCGAAAACGGCGAAGCGCGGCTTGTCGTCGGGCAGGCGGCATACCGGACCGTGATCGTTTCGGATATGCTCACGATCCGTCCCACGACCCTGCGGCTCCTCGGCGCGTTCGCGGACAGGGGCGGCAGCGTGATCTTCTGCGGAGAGGCGCCCGCCTACGTGAACGCCGTGCGGTCCGGGGAACCGGCGGCGCTGGCTGCGCGGTGCGCCCGCGTCCCCTTTGACGAGGCGGCGCTGGTGGACGCGGTCAGGGTGCGTTCCGGGGCGTACGTGTCGGTGACGGCCGCGTCCGGGGCGCCCGAAAAGGCGGTGTTCGCGCAGGCGCGCCGGGACTTTTGCGGGGACGGCGCCGCGGTCGCGGTGCTGAATACGGACAGGGAAGCCCCGCGCCGGGACCTTGTGCTGACGATCAAAGCGCCCGTCGGCAGAACGGTGGAGGAGTGGGACCCCGACACGGGACTGCGCTTTGACGCTTCCCCGATCGCGGAGGAACGCGGCGGCGTTTACCGCATCCGGCTCGATCTGGAGGCGGGCGGGCTGCGCTGCTTCGTGTTCACGGCGGAGAAGGACGAAGGCCTTGCGGCGCTTACGGCGTATGAGACCGTCGGGCAGCGGACGCTGACCGGGGACTTTCCCTATCGCCGCGACGAGCAGAACGTCTGCGTGCTCGACTGGTGCCGCTGGCGCGAAAAGGACGGGGACTGGCACGGGGAGGACGAGGCGCTGCGCACGGACCGCGCGATCCGGGCGCATTTCGGGCTGGAAAACCGCGGCGGCGACATGCTGCAGCCGTGGTACGCCAAACGGTTCGACCAAAAGGACTACGGCAAGCTCCGGCTTTCCTACACGTTCGAGATCGAGGAACTGCCCGCCGGCCCCGTTTTTCTTGCGGGGGAGCGGCCGGAGCTGAACCGCTACCGGGTCAACGGCGTGCCGCTTGCGGTGCCCGGCGTGAACGAGTTTTGGGTGGACGACTGCTTCAAAAAGATGGAGATCCCCGCCGGGGTCCTGAAGCCCGGCGTGAACGAGGTGACGGCGGACGTGGACTTCTGGCGGACGACCAACGTGGAGGCGCTGTATCTGATCGGCGACTTCGGCGTGAAGCTCGAGCACCGGCGGCGCGTGCTGACCACGCTGCCGTCACGGATCGGCTGCGGCGATTACGCTGACTTCCGGCTGCCGTTTTATACCGGGAGCCTGACCTATCTGCTCTCTCCCGAGACCTACGGCACGCTTTTGGAGGACCTTGCCGGCGCTCACAGGATCGTGCTGACGCCGTCGTCCTTCACCGGCGCCTGCGTCAAGGTGACGGCCGCAGGGAAGACCGCGGTGCTTGGCTGGGAGCCCTTTGAGGCGGACGTGACCGAGGCTGTGCGAAAGGGCCTGCCGATCGAGGTGACGGTCGTCGGCACCCGCATGAACGTGTTCGGCCCGCTGCATGAAACGGAAAAACCGGCGTTTGCGTGCGGCCCGGACAATTACGTCACGACCGGCGAGCGTTGGACGGACGACTACAGCCTGCTGAGCAGCGGCCTGCGCGGCTTTATTTTCAAGGGGCAGCGCCGCAAACGCGGCTGACGGTGCCGAAACGCGCGGATCTGCAGAAAAAGTTACACATCTGTAATATAATTCTCAATGATTTATCTTGATTATTTTTCAAAACATGATATATTATATGAATTAAATCGGCACGTCAAGGCAGACACCGATCAAAAAAGGAGGTTGTATTATGAAAAAGGTCCTGAAGGTTTTATCTGTTCTGCTGTGTCTCGCAATGGTTCTCGGCTTGTTCGCCGCCTGCGGCGGGAACGACGGGGACGCGAGCACCGAGCCCGCGGCTTCTGACGCCGCCTCCACCGACGGCGGCGAAACCGTGCTGCTTGTGGCCACGAACCCCGAGTTCGCGCCCTATGAGTATCTGGACGAATCCGATCAGATCGTGGGCTTCGACGTAGATCTGTGCAACGCCCTTGCTGAGAAGATGGGCGTGAAGATGCAGTTCCAGTCCATGGACTTCAGCGCCGTGATCGCGTCCGTGAACTCCGGCGCGTCGGATATCGCTGCTTCCGGTCTGACCATCACCGACGTACGCAAGGAGTCGGTCGACTTTTCCGATCCCTATTATCAGGTCACGCAGATCGTGATCGCGCGCGCGGACGACGACCGTTTTGACGGCGCGACCAAGGACGAGGTGAACGCGCAGCTCAAGGATAACGTCGTGATCGGCGTTTGCGAGGGCTACACGGGCGAAGCCTACGTGCAGGAGGATCTGGAGATCCCGGAGGGGAACTACCGCTCCTACAGCTCCGTTTCCCTTGCGCTGGAGGAGCTGCGCAGCGGCGGCATCGACGCCATCGTGTTTGATAATACCTCGGCTGTGGCGGCGATCTCGACCGAGAGCAATCAGGGGCAGTTCAAGCTGAACGAGACCGCGCTGACCGTGGAGGACTACGCCATCGCCGTGCCGAAGGGAAAGCCGGAGCTGCTGAAGCAGATCAACGACGCGCTGGCCGCCCTGAAGGCGGAGGGCAAGCTCAACGAGCTGCTGACCGCCAACGGCCTCGACGTGATCGCGGACTGACAAGAAACACGGAGCCGCCGCCCACCCGGGCGCGGCTCTTGCGATATAAGGAGAAAAATGAACGAGAATTTTTTTGAAGATCTGAAACGCGTATTCTTCGAGAACGGCGGCCTGACTCTGATGCTCAAGGGCGTCGGCAACACGGTGATCATCGCCCTGTCTGCGGTCGTCATCGGCGTGGTGCTGGGCTCGCTGTGCGCGATCGTCAAGGTCAGCGACGGCAAGGGCGTCCTGCTGAAGATCGCAAAGGCGATCGTCGGGGTGTATATCACCGTGATTCGCGGCACGCCCCTGATGGTCCAGCTCCTGTTCACGTATTTCGGCGTGTTCGCCACCGCCATGCGCGGCAACTCGCACAAGGCGATCCTGATCGCGGTGCTGGTGTTCGGCGTGAATTCCGGCGCCTATGTGGCGGAGATCATCCGCAGCGGCATTCAGGCGGTGGACGTGGGGCAAATGGAAGCCGGGCGTTCGCTGGGGCTTTCGCACAGCACCACCATGCTGCGCATCGTGCTGCCGCAGGCCGTCAAAAACATCATCCCCGCCCTCGGCAACGAGTTTATCATGCTCATCAAGGATTCGTCCGTCGCTTCGGCGATCACGGTGGTGGAAATGACGAAGCGGGCGCAGGGGCTGGTGTCCAAATTCTATGTGGCGCTGCCGATCTACGCGGTGCTGGCGCTGCTGTATCTGGCGCTGACTTCGCTTGCGGCAGAGGGGATGAAACTGATCGAAAAGAGGATGAGACGAAGTGATAGACGTTAAAGACCTGCATAAGAGCTACGGCGAGACCGAGGTGCTGCGGGGCATCGATTACACGATCAACAAGGGGGACCGGATCGTGGTCGTTGGACCCTCCGGCTCCGGCAAAAGCACCTTCCTGCGCTGCCTGAATCTGCTGGAGACTCCGACCTCGGGCGAGATCTGGTTCGAGGGGGTGCTGGTCAACGACAAAAAGACGGATATCGATCAGGTTCGGCGGCACATGGGCATGGTGTTCCAGCAGTTCAACCTGTTCAATAATCTGAATGTGATGGATAACATCACCTTCGCGCCGGTGAAAACCGGCAAATGCTCGAAGGAGGAGGCCCGTGAGCGGGCGCTGTCGCTCCTTCGGCGCATCGGGCTGGAGGATAAGGCGGACGCCTATCCCTCGCGCCTGTCCGGCGGGCAGAAGCAGCGCATCGCGATCGTCCGGGCGCTTGCCATGGACCCGGACGTGATGCTGTTTGACGAGCCGACCTCCGCTCTGGACCCCGAAATGGTCGGCGAGGTGCTGGACGTGATGACGGACCTTGCGAACAACGGCATGACCATGGTCGTGGTCACGCACGAAATGGGCTTTGCGCGGCACGTGGGCACGAACATCCTGTTCATGGATGAGGGCAAAATCCTGGAATCCGCCCCGCCGGAGACGTTTTTTGAGAACCCGCAGAGCCCGCGGCTGAAGACCTTTTTGTCGAAGGTCCTGCGGCACTGAGAAGGAGGGAGCGTATGCTTGCGCAGGTGAACGGCACGACGCTGTATTATGAAAAGACCGGAGCCGGGCGGCCGCTGGTGCTCGTCCACGGCAACGGGGAGGACCACACGATCTTTGACGAGGCCGTCGCCGTGCTGCGGCAGCACTATACCTGCTATACGCCGGATTCCCGCGGCCACGGGCAAAGCGCCCCGGCAAAGGAGCTGCACTATGCGGATATGGCGGCGGATCTCGTTGCGCTGATCGGGGCGCTGGAGCTCAGGGACGTTGCGTTTTACGGCTTCTCGGACGGCGGCATCGTCGGTCTGCTGGCGGCGGCTCAATGCCCCGCGATCACAAGTCTGATCGTCAGCGGAGCAAATATCACCCCCGGCGGGGTCAAGCCCGCCGCGCGGTGCGCCATGCTGGTCGATTACCTGCGCCGCCGAGACCCCAAAACAAAGCTGATGCTCACCGAGCCCCATATCCCGGACGCGCTTCTCGGGCGCATCACGGCGAAGACCCTTGTGCTGGCGGGCGCAAACGACCTGATCCGCGAACGCCAGACCCGCCGGATCGCCGCCGCGATCCCGCACGCAAGGCTCTGGCTCCTGCCCGGGGAGGACCACGGCTCTTACGTCGTCCATACAAAGCGCATCGCGCGCCTGCTCCTCGATTTCCTGCGGGAAGAATGACATGATGACGCGCCGAACCCTGCCCGACTCGCGGTCCGGGACCTTTGTCTCTAATCTGGGACCGGATTATGAAAGGTGCGGTCTGCAATTTTCCACCGCACCGCAAATGTAAATCTCAGCGGGCAGCGTTTGTAACTCACCTAATCAAAAGCATCTCCCGTCCGGGTCCCGGGCGGGGATTTTTCATGCCCGCGGGCAGGGGAGCGGGAAATCCCATAAATCCGCCGCCGAAACGTCCCGGTCGGGAGACTGTTGGGGGATGGGGACGGCGTGCAGATCGGACGGTTGGCACGCCTTCCCGAAAAACAAAACCTGAATCTGATATATAA
>CACZGD010000067.1 GCA_902780565.1 Oscillospiraceae bacterium | reverse complement strand
TTCTCGTCGAACAAGGTGTCCCAGAACAGGATGCCGGATTCGGAGATGGGCGAATCCACCGGCACCAGGGCGCACTCGCCGAGATAGGCCGCGCCCTCGTCCATCGAAATCATCTGCTCCAAAAGCGCCTGATTCTTTTCGGCGTGGACCTCCACTGCCTTGCCTCCCTCGAAGCGGACCCAGAAGTTCTCGATCAGCTCACCGTTGTAGCTCAGGGGCTTGGTGGCGAACACGATGCCTTCGGCTTTGCCGCGCATCGGCGACGTGTAGCACTCTTCGCTCGGGATGTTGGCGTCGAAGGGCAGGCCGTCGACCGTGGTCTCCTGCCCGCCGAGGAAGCTCCCCTCGGGGATCATGCCGACTCTCAGATCGGTACCGTTGTCGCCCTTATAGCGCAGCTCTGTGATGCCGAGGCCGTTGAGGTAGGCGCAGCGGTCGTGAAGGTCCCTGTTGTGGGCCTCCCACGCGGCGATCGGATCGTCGCCGTCGGCGCGGGACGTGAACAGGATCGCGTCCCACAGCTTTCTGACGGCCTCGCTCTTTCTGAGGCCGGGGAACACTTTCTTTGCCCAGGCTTCGCCCGGCACGGCGGCGATGCACCACTGCTGTTTATTCTCCATCTTGTCGTAATAGGGCTTCACGATGGGCCAGCTCCTCCGGTCGGCCTTGGCAATCTTGCCCTGATTCACGCCCTTCAGGCCGTCGGGGTCCGAAGAAATGAGGTAGACGGTGCAGGGCAGGGTGTCCACGTAGTGCTGCAGACGGGCCTTTTCCCATTCCTCCACCGCGCCGAGCGTCTTCACGCTCTGGTGCCGGACGTCGAGCTTATAAAGCGGCTGATGTCTGAACTCCACCGTCACCTTTCTCGCGCCTGCCTTATAGCACTCGTCCACGAGCAGCTCCACGAATTTCGGCTGGTCGAGCTGGCAGCTGACGATCACGTCCTGCCCCTTCTGAATGTTCATGCCCATGCGGGCGATGAGACGCGCGTAATTGCGAAGCGTTGATATTTTCATATTGTATCCTCCATACTGTTTTTAATTTTTTCGGTTTTTGCGGCTTATAGCTTTTTGTAGACCTCGTCGAAGCAGATAAGCTGTCCCTCGCCGAAGCGGATGGTGAAATCGAACTTCTTGATAGCGAACTCGTCGTTTCCGAGGGGATAGAGCTTCCAGCGGAAGCCTGCACCGTAGCCGCGCATCCATTTCACATACAAGTCGCCGTCCCTGAGATAGACCTCGTCCGGGTAAAAGGTGTCGTCCTCTTCATGGGCGTATTTGCCGCAATAGCTTTCCCACGCGGACGTGTCGGGGTTTTGCACCATGCGCTCTTCGAGCGTGCAAACGGGCCCGGGCTCCTTGCCCCTTACGATCGCCCGCAGGCCCTCGAGAAACGCCGCTGCGGCGTGGGAATCCTCGGGGTCGCGGCAATAGAGCAGCACGAGCACGCCGTCCGTGTCGAGGAAGCGCTCATACTGGGCGTAGGAGCCCTTGTGCCAGCCGTCGTGGGCGACGACGAGCCCGAGGTCTTCGTCGTGCCGCACTTCCCAGCCGAAGCCGTAGCCCGCGCCGCTCTCGTCCGTGAAGACCTCGCCGCTGTTAAGTTTGACGGGCGTATACATGAGCTGCTGCTCTTCGCGGGTGAGCACTTTTTCGTCCCGCAGCGCCCGGTCCCATGCCAGCAGATCGAAGATATCGGCATACACGTTGCCGTCGCCGTTGGTGCCGTCCTCGGCGACGACGTCGTAATCGTTGCCCGAAATATCCGGGAGGATGTATTTCCCGTTTTCCAGCACCAGCGCGCGCACGAAGTTATCGTCGGGGTAGCCGTCCCTGCGCACGTGTCGGACCGATGCGTTCATCCCAGCGGGCGCAAAGACGTTATCGCGCAGAAAGTCCTCGAAAGAAACGCCCGAGACCTGCTCCACGATCAGCGCCAGTAGGCAGTAGTCGGAGTTGGAATACTCGAATCCGTCGCCGGGCGCGAAATAGGGCTCGGGCTTGCATTCGCACAGAAAGCGGACGACGTCATGATTGTCGGGGATCCGGTTTTCTTCCTGTTGGATCTGGATCAGATATTCGATGTCATCAAAATAATCGGGCACGCCGCCGGTGTGAGTGATCAATTGCCGGATCGTGACGCCCGGATACGGCAGCGCGGGGAAATACTTTGTGATCTCGTCCTCAAGTCCCACTTTTCCCTGCCGCACCAGCAGCATGACCGCCGCGGCGGTGAACTGCTTGCTGACCGACGCCAGATCGAAGACGCTGTCCTCGCGCATCGGGAGCTTATCTTTCGCGTCGCGAAAGCCTACGGCTCCCTTCGACACGATCTCGCCGTGCTCGGCGTAGAGCCACGTGCCGTTGAAGAGTCCCTTGTCACGCGCTTCACGGAAAAGGCGTTCGAGCATAATCTTTTTATCCATACTATTCTCCTTTGCCATTCGGTTTACAGCTTCAGAATCGCGGGCATTTCTTCACCCTCTTTGTAATTGTCCGGATCCTCCACGAAGCCGAACGAGGCGTAGAGCTTCTTCGCGGCCTCGTTTTCGGGCTCATACGAGAGCCAGCAGAGGTCCGACGGCCCACAGGGGTAAGTTCTGATAAAGTCGAGCGTCATTTGGAACGCCTGCCGCCCGTAGCCCTTGCCCTGCCAGCGCTTGTCGATCATAAAGCGCCATACGAAATAGGTGTTTTTGAAGTATTCCGGTTCCCCTTCCTCGTAGCCGTTATAGCCGACCATCACGAAGCCGATCGGCTTTTTGCCGAGATAGATGCCGAACGGGAACGGTACGGGCGAGCCGTTCGACAGTCCCACGTAGGCATGTACGAGGCTCCACTTGTTTTCGGCCACGTAGTTCCTCTGCTCCTTCGTCACCCGCAGCTTGGTGATCGCGTAGTAGTTGTCCCAGGTGATTTTTTCAAGATGCACTTGCTGTTCCATTTTTATTCCTCCGTTGGGTTTACGAATTCTTTGATCTCTTTTGCCAGCTGCTCGTATGCAAAGCAGTGGATGCAGTGGCCGCAGTCGAAATACAGGATTTTGCTCCTTTCCGAAGCGGCGGCGAAGTCCTGATGGGCTTTGATCCAGTCCTCTTCATACGGACCGAATTTTCCCTCTTCGCCTTTGACGTACCACGCCGGGGCGTTGACGAACTGGATCGTGGGCTGCGACGGCAGCGGCAGGCTGTTGATGAGATCGTTGGCCGCAAACTTATTGTGCAGCTCGCTGTAAATGACGGGATTGCTCTCGTTTTTGCAGCTCAGCTCTTTATAGATCCGCACCTCTTCTTTCGTAAGCAGTATCTTGAGCCCGGGACGGAAATAACGGCGGCACCAGCCGGCGATGCGCAGCAGGTTGCTGTAAAACGCCTCCAGCTTCCAGTGCCTGTACCAGAAATCCTGATCCCAATCGCACGGGACGTTCGCGAGGTTCGCGTCGATGCCGACGAACGCCTCCACTTCGTCCGGGTAATGCTGCTCCCACAGCTCTACCTCGTTGCCGCCGAGGGAATGCGCGCACAGGATAAAGGGACCTTCGATCCCGAGGATCGCAAGGGCTTTGCGGTACTGCTCCACGGTGTTCATGTAATCGCGGTTCTCTTTGACGATATCGCTCTGCCCGTAGCCGAATTTTTCGGGCACCACGATTTTGAAATCGTTTTCGAGCAGGGAATAAAGCGGCTTGAATTCGAGGATCGGCGACGTGCTCGCCATACCGGGCAGAAACACGATCGTGCGCGCGCCCCGCCCTTTGACGAGCACGCTCATCCGGTGCCCGTCCACCTCGATATACTGCCCGAGCGGCGTTTCGACGAGCTTTTTGTTCTTCGCCCGCACAGTAAGATTCACAAGGCACGACACGAGGAACGCCGCCGCCACAAGCGGGAAGAACACGACGACGAGCACGATCTTTATGAACAATATGATTCTATCCTTCATCTTTTTTCCTTTCTTTATGATCGCGCGGTCCGCGCGGGCGCAAAAAAACCGCGGCGAAGCAGCTTCCGATAGCTGCGTCCCGCGGGTCCCACGATCAGAAGATACTAAACTTGGCGCACGCCGAACCAGAGGGACCTGTCCCTCCGTAAGCGCGCTTCTATTCAGTTAACCGACGATCGCAATCAGCATGGGTCTGTCTCCTTTTTCGGATTTCACAGATATTCTACACGATAACGAGGCAAATGTCAATAGAGAAACACGGCGGGGTTGGCGCCGTGAACCCCACGGCGCTTCGCCGCTAATGACATACCAACCCGCCAAGGCGGCTTGGATAAAAAAAGAACGAAGTTAAAACTTCGTTCTTTTTTTTGGCGGAGAGCATGGGATTCGAACCCACGAACCGCTTTTGACGGTTACACGATTTCCAATCGTGCTCCTTCGACCAGCTCGGACAACTCTCCAAACAACATGTGCTATTATATCCGAACTGAATGGAAAAATCAAGTCCTTTTTTATATTTTTTAAAATATTTTTCTTATTTTTCTTATTTTTCTTCGCTGTCGCTTTTCAGCTTTCCGTAAACGGCGATATCCATAAATTCGCCGTCGGAAAGATATTCCTCCCGGAGGATCCCCTCATGGATAAATCCGCATTTTTGCGCGACGCGGCCGGAGCCGGGATTCTTCACCAGATGCCGGATCTTCAGCTTGTGAAAGCCGACCTCCCCGAACAGAAACCGTGTCACCTCGCGAACCGCCTCGGTCATGATCCCTTTGTTCCACCAACGCTTGCCCATGCAATACCCCAGCTCCGCGTGCAGGCTTCTCTCATCAAACCGCACTACGCTGACGTTTCCGATCTGCGCGCCGTCCAGCTCGATGACCCAATTGTAATAGGTTGGATCTTCGTATTTCGCCGTCCAATCTTCCAGCAGCTCGCGCGTCGCATCGGGGGAGACATGCGGTGTCCACGTCAGATACCTGGTGACTTCGGGATCGCTTGCCCAGTTCGTGTACATCGCCTGCGCGTCTTCGGGACGGAAGCGCCTCAGCCGAAGACGCTGTGTCGTCAGCGGAACCGTTCCTTTGTGCGTCAGCATCAAGGTTCCTCCTTCCTGCAGATATCCAGCGTATGGTGGGAGATCCCGAGCAGATCGGTCCGCTCACATACGGCAAAATGATAGTCGAGATAAACGCGAAACGTCTCGTCGTCCATTGCGTCAACGGTCTCGCGCATATGATTCGTAAAGCCGTCCGTGGCGATCAGCCGCAGCGGGGTTACGGGCACTTCCTTGCGCAGCGCCTCGATATCCTCCGTCCGGTACAGCACGAAAACCTCCTCCGGCGTGGAGATTGCGGTAAAACTGACGGGGTCCAGCAGCTTTTTCTCAAGCAGCTCGTGAACGTGCCCCTTGTTAAACCCGTATGCCAGGATCGAGGGGTCTGTCATGCAATACGCGGTCATGATCACCCCGCCGGGCTTTGTGACGCGCACGGCCTCGCGCAGCGCCTGCTGCTGCGCGTCTCTTGTAAACAGATGATACATCGGCCCCAGGAGCAGCGTCACGTCAAAGCGGTCGTCCGCGAAGAAGGTAAGCGCGGTTGCGTCTCCCTGCCGGACGGAAACGTTCTCTCCGGGCGCCGTTTTGGATCGGAAGACGTCGATGTTATGCGGGACCAGCTCCACGGCTTCGACCACATAGCCCATTTTTGCGAGCGCATGGGAATACCGTCCCGTGCCCGCGCCGATCTCAAGGATCTTCGCGCCGGGGAACAGGCAGCGTTCAATATAGCGCATCGTCGTCAGAAATTCGACCTGTCCGTGGCGGGAGAGCAGCCGCCCGTCTTCGTCATAGTGCTCGTAAAATGTGCGGATCGCTTCGTTCGCGTCCATAGTGTTCACTCTCCTTTCAAAATAAAAAAGGACGGCATAAACGAGATCGCTTACACCGTCCGTCTGTTCGGGTATAAAATCATACCGGAAGCATATGACGATGAAAGCCCCTGTGAAGCCAGAGCGCAGAGACAGGCTTGTGCATATCATATCCCGCATAAACGGTCGCTCGGTTCATCGTCGTGCCCTTCCTTTCTGATTTTTTCTCACTATACAACAGAAAGATCCGTTTGTCAAGCAAAATATAATAATTTTTTATGTGAGATATAAAATTCATTTATGGAACAGGGGAGCCGTTTCGGTTTTTTCGCTTGATTTTTCCGATTCCCCACATTTATAATAAAAGAAAAAGGAGGATGTGTTATGGCGCAGTTTATTATGATTCTTCAAGGAATTTCCGCATTTTTTGCGGCGATCGTCGTCACGCTGACGTCCCTGAGCGTCGGGAATAATTTTGTCATCCCAAAGGACGAGGCGGTGCAGTTGTCCGTTGCGATGGTTGCCGACACGCACGTCGGCGAAGCGTTTTACCGGCAGCTTGCATTCCCGGCGGGGGTGAAGGACATTTCACGCCACGTGAAGCCGGACGTGTTCCTGTGTGCGGGCGACTGCACGGATAACGGCAACGATGCGAACTGGGAGGCGTTCAGGAAGCCGATCGACCGGTATCTTGACGTGGACGAGCGCATTATCGCTATCGGCAATCACGATACCTGGACCTCTTACGACGGGCACGATTACGCAGCCGCGCGCGATAACTACCTGAAGTACGCGAATGCGATCATGGACACCGCGTTTGAAACCGTCTGGTTCACGCGCGAGGTCAACGGCTATACGTTTATCGTGATGGGATCTGAGGACGATTCCACCTCCGCCGTGATCTCGGACGCGCAGCTTGACTGGGTGGAGGATGCCCTTACGAAGGCGGCGGAAACCTCGGACGGAAAGCCGATCTTCGTCGTGAACCATCAACCTCTGAATTTCACGCACGCGGTGGGCGATAATGAACACAGCAACGGATTCGGGGATAACGCCGCAAGCGAACGCTTATTGCGGATCATGGATCGGTATCGGAACATCATCTATATCAGCGGGCATCAGCATTACGGCCTGAAGACCGATCCCGCAGGGGAGCCGGAGGGCTTCACGACCGTTGAAAAGGTCGGGGCTCACGTGATCAGCGTCAACCTCCCGTGCTTCGGTTACGGCACCTTCCTGGAGGGCGGCAAGGACGTGCTCGGGCAGGGGATCGTGATGTACGTCTACGGTGACCGGGTCGAGCTCAAGGGCAGAAACTTCTTCTTATCCAATTGGGTCAAGACCTTTGACGTGACGGTCCCGCTGGAATGATCCCGATATAATCAAAACTCCCATGTGCTTCATTGCGCATGGGAGATTTTTTCGCCGTCTGTCCGGTCGCCCCTTAACTTCGGGATCTCACGGCGTCTGCCTGCGGAGAAAGCAATAGTCAATAGTCGGCGTATGATCTACCTTTCGCACGGCAGCCAAACCGAGAGAATCCCGCCGTGATCCGCCCACCGTTTTCCGCATGAGGCGTAATCGGTCAGAAGAATCTTTCCCGTATCCGTTTCAAGAAGAATGCGTAAACATTCGCCTGCTTCGGGCGGAAGAAGCGTGAAACAAAGCCTTCCGTCTTTTTGCTTCGGGAATACCGGAAGGCGAATGTCGGCGTTCTCCTTCACGCTGTCGCGGGCAAGCACATAGGGGCCGTAGGTAAAAGCGATGCGGCCGTTTCGTTTATACGCGGACAATTCCCACGCTTTGTTTCCCGGTTCCCGGAGCGAAGAAATAAGCGGGAACACAGCAAGCCCCGCTGCGCCGATCGCCGCGCAGCAGCCGTAAAACGTTCCGTCGGAAAAGTGCTTCAGCCCGCCGATTCCTCTTCCGCGGCTGTTCATGAACAGGGGACTGTAGCTGTCGAACGGCAGCGGGGAACGCACCTCCCCGCTTTTCGGCATGGTTATCTTTTGGTCGAAGAGGTTTACGCTGCCGAACAGCGCGTTCAGGGCCGATCTTTCGATCCTGTCGGCGTATTTTTGTTCTCCGGTAAGCAGGAAAAGCTTCGCGCAAAGGCGCATCCACGTTACGGTTACACAGGTTTCCTGCATGATTGTCTCGGCGTATTCGGTTTGCTTGTCGGCAGAATTGTCAAATAGCTCGTGAGTGCAACCGGCGCAGCCGATAAGCGTGATATCCGTTTCAAAAACCCTTTCGGTAAAATTCTGAACGGCGCGAAGATACTTCTCCTCGCCGGTGACCTCGTAATAAGCGAGCACGCCCTCAAAAAACGACATGGTTTCATAGGCCTTGTTTTCGGGGTATTGAAACGGCAGAATATCGTCATTCAAGGCAAGCGCAATGAGGTCTCCGCCGCTGCAGCCGCCGGTTTCAATAATATAGGACGCGAACGCAAGAAACCGTTCCTTGGTCCTTCGTCGGTACAGGTCAAGAACCGGCTCAAGAATGCTGCAGGAATTGACGCCGAGCCAGAAGTTTGACGTTTCGGTAATGGGGACCTGTCCGGCTCCGGTCCCGACCCTTTCGATGATACGTTCAAGGAGCAGCTCCATGGCGTCGAGTATGCGTTCGACCAGCTTGTTGTCGTCGCAAATGTCGCAGAAATGAAGCATCCCCGTCAGGACGTATTTTCGGCACCAAATGTCCCAGCCTGCGCATTCAAGGCTTCGGGAATAGGTCGAAATCCTTCCGTCCGCTTCGGCAGCGTCAAGCAGAGCGAGGACGGCCCCTTTCAGGACGGCGTAAAGCCTTTTGTCTGCCGTGCAGCGATAAACGAGGCAGCCCCCGCGCATCATCTTTCCCCAGTATTCGCCTCTCCAGCCGAGGTCGACGTCGTCGGCCTTTGTCCGGAAAACGTCCGTAAAGCTTTTCCAAAGCGTTTCGCTGAGTAGCTGCTTTTCGGTTACGAAATCAAGGTATTTTTTGTCCCTCTCGTTGAGTACAGCCTCACCGATCCCGGGAAGCCTGTAAGCGTATTCCATCTTCATTCACCTGTCCGCAGTAAATCACAAGCGCATAGGGGATCAGACTCGAAAAGCGTAATGCCGCCCCTTATAAATGTTCAAATATCCATATCATGCTTTCTGTTCTTTTTGTACGGCTTATTCCGCGCGGTCGCCTTCGGGACCGAGGATCTCGTGGCAATAGGTGAGGGCGGCCTGCATTCGCTGATACAGATCATAGGTCACGAGCTCGGTCGTGCCGTTTTCGTATGCTTCGATGGATTTGTGGATGTTCACGAGCTGCCTGCGGGAGCCGACCGGCAGGTCGTTACGGTGCAGCATGTAATAAGGCATATAGCATACGTCCGTGACGGCAGTCGTCCCGCTCACCGGGTCCTTTGTCAGCTCCAGATCCAGGATCACGGTCGTCTTCGTTTCGGGGTCGTATTGCTGATTGGAAATGAAATTCCCGAAGGAATAGATCACGAAGCCCTGCTTTTCGACCCCCTGATCATCCGTGAAGGTCACGGTCTCATAAGGCTGCAGCACGTGCGGATGCCCGCCGAAGATCAGGTCGACGCCGTTCTGAAAGAGGTGCTCCGCGATCTCCCGTTGATAGGCTGTGGGCGTTTCATCGTATTCGACACCCCAGTGGATGATGACCGCTGTGAGGTCCGCGTCAAGCGCCCTTGCCGCGGCAAGGTCCCGATCCACCCGGTCATAATCGAAATCGATCAGATTTGTGTCGTAATCGATGTTGAACAGATTGACCGCATAGGTCATATCGTCCGGGAGTCGATACCCGTTGAGCCCATACGTATAGCACAAGAACGCCACGCTGATCCCGCCGATATCCGCAACGTAAATGCCGTTGTTCGCGTCCCGCTCCGCTGCGGAGCGATAGGTCCCGACGTGTGCGAGCCCGATCTCGTCCAGCACGTCGAGCGTGCGGAAGATCGCGTCCATGCCCTGATCCCTCGTGTGGTTGTTCGCGGTGGAAAGCAGGTCGAAGCCCGCGTCCTTGCAGGCATGGGCGAGGGCGTCAGGGGAGTTGAAATTCGGGTATCCGCTGTAGTCCGGTCCGCCGCCGAGCACCGTCTCCAGATTCGCGATCGCGTAATCCGCAAGCCGAAGCTGTTCGGCAGGCTCCGCCATCATATGCGTATAATCATAGGAATCCGTTTCGGCAACATAGGCGTCCTCTACCATCGGCATGTGGCTCATCACGTCCCCGGCCGCCATCAGGTGCCGCACGATCGGCTCCGGCTCCGGCTCGGTCTGCGTCTCCGGTACCGCTGAGATCACGTCCGACTGGGACGCTTCCGTCAACACGTCCGGTTCGGTTTCCTTCCGGACTCCGGTCCCGCAGCCGGACAGGAGCAAAAGGATGCTGAGTAAAACAACGAAATACTTTTTCATCCCGATCTTCCTTTTCGATAGACTTTTATATGCCATGAACGATCCGCCTGGTTTATGATTATACAAAGTATAACAAATTCTTTGCAAAAAAACAAGTACGCAAAGCCGGAAAATGACAAATTCGGGAAAACCGTTCAAAGAGGAGATCGGGACCTCTCTCCGGGACGCAAATGCGGCGCTTGCGTACTTTTTTCGGTGAAAATAACGCTGCGCGGCCGGTCCGGTGCGCTTGCATTTGCTTTCCCGTTATGATATGAAGAAATTGTATGTGCTATCTAACCCCGTTTATGGTTGATAAATTGGAAAAGGGAAATAAAAAAATGAGCCTCTGTTTTCAGAAGCTCATTTGATGAATAAGGTATATTACAGTTTCGCAAGTAAATCTGCTTTTTTCTTTTCGAATTCCTCTTCCGTGATAATACCCATATCTTTCATGGAAGAGAGTTTCTTCAGCATTTCAAGCGGATCATCACCGGTTTGCTGCTGAACGATGACTTGCGGTTTTGAAGCAGCGTCTTTTGCCATTTTTCTGAACTGATGATAGATAGCAACGATCCGCTCAGCCTCAACTTTATAAAGCGTTTTGATTTTAGTCTTAGCGCCGGCAACGCTGAAATATAGATCGCAGGTTTTTGTCGCGGCTGTAATTGCAGTGTCGATCAGATACCCTGTCAGATCATTGCTGTTGGAATTCTGTTCAGTGCTTGCGGAAGTAATATCCTCATAATAGAACTGCTTGATATTGCTGGTCGCTCCAAAGCCTTCGCGATCCATTACGATGATCTGCTTGTTGGTACAAACAATGTAGTCCTTTGCGGCGAGAGAGTCCAGCCCCCATGCAAAGTATACGAAGAGCTCATCATCGTAAACCATATATTTTTTGAGCTCTCCCGCTATTTTCGCACCTATTTTTTCTTTGATCAACGCGTCAACTTCTTCATCGGTGATTTCAAAATCTTTGTTCTTAATGCAGGCGAAATAGTTTGTAAGGGAAATAAAATCTTCAGTCACCGTTTTGGTGTTCTTAAAAGAAGCAAGCGTAAAGCCGTCGCAGATAATATCAGAGAACTCCTCGCCGGTTCTGAATGTGATTTCGCTGATCTCAGCAAGCGAAACCTTTCCCTTCGCAAAATACTTGGGGTCTTCTTCCAATGCAAGGGCGAAGTAAAGACTCTTGTCGGAAATCAAGATCAACTGCTTATTTTCCGCTTTGATCGCAAGAATAGGCGTTTCTGCCTCGTCGAAATTTTCAAGTGTTTTTTTGATTTTTTCAAGGTCTTTTCCGTCAATATACGGATACATCGAAATCTTGCTGAGACTCACGCTGTTGGCGGGCATCAGAAGTCTGTCGTAAAAATCCTTTGTGAATCTGAGAAGAGCAGCGCTGTCCACGTCGCCGAAGAGCGGCCCCGCGTTCTGATTGGAGAGAAGCGTGTTCAGAATCTCGTCTTTTCTCGCAGCAGCCTTTGCTTGCATCTCGGCTTCATGAGCTTCTTTCTCCGCTTTCTTCTGCTCCATAGACGCCTTGACGTTATCCGTGGCGGACTTTGCTGCGTCCGTAACCGAAGAAGCAGCCTTTTTTGCTTTTTCAAGCAAGTCGTCTTTGTTCAGTTTTCCGAATAATCCCATAGTTTCTGTTCCTTTCAATATTTTTACCGTTTTCACGGATTGTTACGATTCTTCAGAATCAATGTGTTCTTTTAGAATCTTTCGGATCCATTTCTCGCTGTATCCGTATTTTGTGGCAAGTGTTTTTACGTTATGTCCGTTGTATTCCTCGATGATCTGCCTCCTGATAAACTCTCGGCTGAATAATTCAACGGGAAATGTGATTTGCTGACCGCGAAATGCCGCATGGATTTTCAGAACGTCGTCCATACCGAGAAGATTTGCGAGTTCGTTATAAACTCCATTCAGGTTTCCGCTGACAAATTTCTTCTTGTCCAAGGCTCTCATCTCACCTTTCGGAACGTTTGGAATTGTAATGGTTTTTATATCTCCTTCATAATATATTTTTATTTAGTGCTTGTCTACGGCTTATATGCATCGGAATTCTTCCTTGCAAACTTCCTATTCTGCTATCTATCTTCAGGCCGGGAGAAGAAAACAAAGTGATATTCCGGCTGAAAGATATTGAACGTCTCCGGGAGATCGCTCAGGTGTTCAAGCGTATCTGCATCATAATAGGCGTAATCCTTGGGATTGATCTCCGTTTGGAACGCTTCGTTGATAATGGAGATGAGATAATCAAGGCTATGGTGCAGAGTGATTTCTTCGTCGATATCGAATTCCGTTATGGTTTTGAATGCAAGTTTCTGCGTATACTCCAGAAGAACAAGATACCGCCACTGTCTGTTGTGATCGTTCTGATTGTGCATCTCTTTCAGATAACATTCATAAACGCGCTCAGGTGTGCCGTGTTCATCAGCGGTGACAAGGTGACAATAATAGTTATGTAAACGGTATATGCGGATTTGCATGCATAAGCACTCCTTTCAGAAATGAAAAAAGCCCTGCCTCCGGTGTCTGCTTTCCGAGATGCCGGAGGAGGCGGCCCTGGCCGAAGGCGGCCAGTTCGCGGCGGA
>CACZGD010000066.1 GCA_902780565.1 Oscillospiraceae bacterium | reverse complement strand
GTCCCTTTTTAAAATGAAAACCGCGGGTCCCGAAGCTTTTCTCTTTTATTCCCGCTCCCCCGTCCCCCGGCGCTGACCCCTTCTCATCGCACGCCGATTCCCGGTATTGCCCGCCATTAGCACTCCCCCGCCCTTTCTGCAAAAAAAATTTTCAAAATTGCGTCGAAACCTCTTGACAAATCCGGCGGGAAATGATATAGTATAGACAAGTTAGCACTCAAAGTGCAAGAGTGCTAAAGTTTCAAAACCGTAAAAGGAGGCGTCGCAATGGAGCTTTCCCCGCGAAAGGAGCGCATCCTTTCCACGATCGTGGAGTTCTATATCTCCACCGGGCAGCCGGTCGGCTCCAAGCTCCTCGTCACGGCGCTGCCCTTCACGCTTTCCAGCGCCACGATCCGCAACGAAATGGCGGATCTGGTCCAGATGGGCTATCTCGAGCAGCCGCACACCTCCGCCGGGCGCATCCCGACGGACAAGGGCTTGAAGTATTATACCGAAAAGCTGCTCGGCACCTACTCCCCCTCCGAATCGGATATATTCCGCGTCGTCAGCGGCATCGACCACTTTGAGGGCGACGACGCCGTGATCCTGACGCAGGCCTGCGAGGTCCTTGCGGATCTGACCGGCACGCTGGCGTTCGCCACGCTGCCGACCGGGGACGACGCCGTGATCACCGGCGTGCAGGTGCTGCCGATCGGAAAAAAGCAGGCGATGATTCTGGTGTCCGCCTCGGCGGGCAGCCCCGTCAGCCGCATCGCGCGGCTCACGGACGAAACGGACTTCCCCCTGCTGGAGCTCTTTTACAACGCTGCCGCCGCGAACTTCATCGGCAGAAACCGGGAGGAGATCGGCAAGGCGGACCTGCAGCGCATCACAACGTCGCTGGGCGAAAACGCCCTGCAGATCGCGCCGCTGCTGACAAGCTTTTACGAAGCGCTCGAGATCAGCCGCAGCCCCCGCGCCGTGCTGGCGGGCGAGCGGAATCTGATGCAGTCGGGGCTTTCCCCCGTCGCGCCGGAGATCATCGGGCTTGTGCGGGATACGGACGCGCTGACGGAGCTGCTGGGCGAAACGGAGGAAGAGCTGACCCTGCGGATCGGCGCCGAAAACACGCACCAGTGCCTGTCCGGCGCAACGCTCGTCACCTGCGGCTACCGCGCCGGGGAAAACGTCGGCGGGCGGTTGGCGGTGATCGGCCCCACAAAAATGGATTATTCCCACATCCTGCCCCTTGTAAAATACGTTTCGGAAGTGGTCGGCAGGCTGCTGTCGGCGGATGAGGAGAACAGAGAAAGGACGCAGTTATGAGCAAGAAAGACAAAGCGGAAAAACCGGTCCCCGAAACGGAGGAGACCAAAGCCCCGGAGACGGAACCGGAAAACACGGCAGAACAGACGGAACCGGAGGCGGCGGACAAGGCGCCGGAGGATCCCCCGAAGGAGGACCCCGTCAAGGCGCTGGAGGCGAAGCTCGCAGAGCTGAACGACCGCTATCTGCGCACGCTTGCGGAATATGAAAACTTCCGCCGCCGCACACAGAAGGAAAAGGAAGCCCTGTTCGGGGACGGCAAGGCGGAGGCCATCGGCAAGATCCTGCCGGCGCTTGACAATTTCGAGCGCGCTGCCGCCGCGGACGGCGACTTCGAGACCTATAAAAAGGGCGTTGAAATGACCGTGTCCGGCCTGATGGATATTCTCAAAGCCATGGGACTGGAGGCCTTCGGCGAAAAGGGAGAGCCCTTCGACCCGAACGTCCACAACGGCGTGATGCACGAGGACAACGACGAGCTCGAAGAAAACGTGATCTCGGACGTGTTCCTGAAGGGCTATAAGCTGGGCGACAGAGTCATCCGGCACGCGACCGTGAAGGTTGCGAACTGAAATCAGTAAATCAAGTAAAGGAGATAGAGCATTATGTCAAAAGTTATCGGTATTGATCTTGGAACCACCAATTCCTGCGTAGCAGTCATCGAGGGCGGCGAGCCCATCGTCATCCCGAACGCCGAAGGCGCCCGCACCACCCCGTCCGTCGTCGGCTTCGGCAAGAACGGCGAAAGAATGGTCGGTCAGGTCGCAAAGCGCCAGGCCATCACGAACCCGGACCGCACGGTCTCTTCCATCAAGCGTCAGATGGGCTCCGAATATCGCGTGCGCATCGACGAAAAGACCTTCACCCCGCAGGAGATCAGCGCCATGATCCTGAGTAAGCTGAAGAGCGACGCGGAAAGCTACCTCGGCGGCAAGGTGACGGAGGCCGTCATCACCGTTCCGGCGTACTTCACGGACGCGCAGCGTCAGGCGACCAAGGACGCGGGCAAGATCGCGGGTCTGGACGTCAAGCGTATCATCAACGAGCCCACGGCGGCGGCGCTGGCCTACGGCATCGACAAGGAGCAGGACCAGAAGGTCATGGTGTATGACCTCGGCGGCGGCACGTTCGACGTTTCCATCATCGAAATGGGCGACGGCGTGCAGGAGGTGCTTGCCACCGCCGGCAACAACCGCCTCGGCGGCGACGATTTTGACCAGCGCGTGATCGAGTGGCTTGCCACCGAGTTCAAGCGCGAGCAGGGCGTGGACCTGCACGGCGACAAGATGGCCATGCAGAGACTGAAGGAAGCCGCCGAAAAGGCGAAGATCGAGCTTTCCGGCGTGACCACCACCGAAATCAACCTGCCCTATATCACCGCGGACGCGACGGGCCCGAAGCACCTGCAGATGACCCTGACCCGCGCGAAGTTCAACGAGCTGACCAGCGACCTGGTGGAAGCCACCATGGGTCCCGTGCGTCAGGCGATCCAGGATTCCGGCCTGAAGATCAGCGAGATCGACAAGGTCCTGATGGTGGGCGGCTCCAGCCGTATCCCCGCCGTGCAGGAGGCCGTGAAGTCCTTCACCGGCAAGGAGCCCTTCAAGGGCATCAACCCCGACGAGTGCGTCGCCATCGGCGCCGCGCTGCAGGCCGGCGTGCTGGGCGGCGAGGTCCAGGGCCTGCTGCTGCTCGACGTGACGCCCCTGAGCCTCGGCATTGAGACGCTGGGCGGCGTGTGCACCAAGATCATCGACAGAAACACCACCATCCCCACCAAGAAGAGCCAGATCTTCTCCACGGCGGCGGATAACCAGTCCTCCGTGCAGGTGCACGTGCTGCAGGGCGAACGTGAATTCGCCAAGGACAACAAGACCCTCGGCATGTTCATGCTGGACGGCATTCTGCCCGCCCGCCGCGGCGTGCCGCAGATCGAAGTCACCTTCGATATCGACGCGAACGGCATCGTGCACGTCTCCGCAAAGGATCTCGGCACCGGCAAGGAGCAGGCGATCTCCATCACCGCTTCCTCCAACATGAGCAAGGAGGACATTGAAAAGGCCGTGAAGGACGCGGAGCGCTTCGCCGAGGAGGACAAGAAGCGCAAGGAAGAGCTGGACGTGCGCAACAACGCCGACCAGATGGTCTATCAGACCGAAAAGCTGCTCAGCGAAAGCGGCGACAAGCTCTCCGACAGCGACAAGTCCCGCATCTCCTCCGCCACCGAGGGCCTGAAGGACGCGCTCAAGGGCGAGGATATCAACCTGATCAAGTCCCGTCAGGAAGAGCTGACCAAGATCTTCTACGAGGTCAGCGAGCAGCTCTATAAGGCTGCCGGTCCGCAGGGCGGTCCCGAAGCGGGTCCGAACCCCGGCGCAGGCTTCAACCCCGGTCAGGGCTTCGGCGGCGACGCGCAGCAGGGCCCCGGCGAGGACGGCTATTACGACGCGCCCTACACGGACGTGAACGACTGATCCGGCGCGGCAAGGCGCAAGGCGCGCGTATGCTGGCGCGCAGGCGCGGATACGCGGCATAGGAAAGAGTTACGGGAACGGGAACCGGTCGGTTCCCGCTCCCCTTCTGAGGAATAAGGAAAAACTATGGCAGACAAACGAGATTATTACGAGGTTTTGGAGATCCAGAAGGGCGCAAGCGAGGACGAGATCAAAAAAGCCTACCGCAAAATGGCAAAAAAATATCACCCCGACCTGAACCCCGGCGACAAGGAAGCCGAGGCGAAGTTCAAGGAGGTGGGCGAGGCGTATGAGGTCCTGTCGGACCCCGACAAGCGCGCCCGCTATGATCAGTACGGCTTTGCGGGCGTCGACCCCAACTTTGGCGCGGGCGCGGGCGCGGGCGGCGGCTTCGGCTTCGACGGCGGCTTTGACGTGGGCGATATCTTCTCCTCCATTTTCGGCGGCATGGGGGGCTTCGGCGGCTTCGGCGGGCAGTCCCGCAACCCGAACGCGCCCCGGCGCGGCAGCGACATTCAGGCGAACCTGACGCTGACCTTCGAGGAGGCCGCCAAGGGCTGTAAAAAGACCGTGGATATCCAGCGCATCGAGGTCTGCCCCGAATGCGCGGGCTCCGGCGCGGCGAAGGGCACCACCACGCAGTCCTGCCCGGACTGCGGCGGCAAGGGAACCGTCACGTCCACCCAGCGCACCATTCTCGGCACCATGCAGAGCCAGCGTCCCTGCCCCCGCTGCGGCGGCAAGGGACAGATCATCCCGACCCCCTGCCAGAAATGCAAGGGCACCGGGCGCATCCGCAGACCCACCAAGGTGGACGTGGATATCCCGGCGGGCATCGACGACCGCCAGACCCTGTCCATCCGGGGCGAGGGCAACAAGGGCTCCAACGGCGGCGGCGCGGGCGACCTCAGGGTCAGCGTGAACGTCCGCAGCCATCCCTATTTCGAGCGCGACGGCTACAACGTCTGGTATGAGATGAACGTCAGCTTCGCGGACGCGGCACTCGGCGCGGAGGTCAAGGTCCCCACCCTCGACGGCAACGTGATGTATACGATCCCCGCGGGCACCCAGCCCGGCACCGTCTTCAAGCTGCGCGACCGCGGCATCCCGGTCCTGAACGGCCGAGGCAAGGGCGACCAGCTCGTGCGCGTGAACATTGAGGTCCCGAAGCGCCTGACCGAGCGCCAGAAGGAGCTGCTGCGCGCCTTTGAAGCGGAGCTGAACCCCGGCAAGCCCGGCGGCGGCAGACCGGACGAAAAGCCCGGCGGCATCTTCGGCAAGAAGAAAAAATAAAAGTTTTTTGCAAAAATCAAAAATAATGCTTGACAAACGGGTCCCCTTGTGATAATATATCTAAGCACTCAGGGAGAACCCGAGTAGGTCCCACCCGTTCCCATCCCGAACACGGTAGTTAAGCTCAACTGCGCCGAAAATACTTGGCGGGCAGCTGCCCGGGAAGATAGGTCGTCGCCGACACTTGCAGAGTACGCGAAAGCGTGCTCTGTTTTTTATTCAGGGACCAGAGACCAGGGGCCAGGGATCAGGGACCAGGGATCGGCACCGGAAACGGAGCCGGATAGCAATCTTCGGTAGCACGGCACCTCAGTGCCGTTCGGTGCATATGTTTTTTTCCAAGCACCGTCGGTACGAACATGGTCGGGGATATGGAACGGGGTACCCCCCCCGGTAACGCGGCAGATCTCAGCTGCCATTCTAAATGGGAACCCGATTCCGTTCCCCCGACTGTCTCCTGACCGGGACGTTCTTTTTTTATGACTTGTGCTACCGGTGCTACCGGTAAAAACCTGTCAAAACATAAAAAACTTTTTTTTATTTTCTTCTATTTCAGGTGGCAGCACCGGTAGCAGTGGTAGCACTGGTAACACCGGTAACACATAATTCCGGCAAAATTATAAAAAACTTTTTTAATTTTCTGTATTTTTCGGTGTTACCTGTGTTACCGGTGTTACCCCTCCCCCGTCGATCCCGGTTTTCACGGGGCGAAAAAAACCGCCGGCCAACCCGTTCGGGAAAGCCGGCGTTCATTTTTATTACGGCGTCTTTGACGGCGCTGCGTTATTGTGTTCTGTTACGGCGCACCGTTATGTCGCCGTCTGTTGTACCGTTTTGCGTCCGGGGATGCGCTTACCAATCCGCGGGATTTTCCAGCCCCACGGCGCCGCGCAGGATGCTTCTGGCGTCGTTTGCCGTGACCTTGGTATCCCGGTCCACGTCGCAGGCGATGTATTCGCGGCTGCCTTCCGCGTAGGATTCCAGCTCCACGGCGCGTCTGAGCGCGAGTCTGGCGTCGGAGGACGTGATCTTCGTGTCGTTATCCACGTCGCCGAGCATGACGGTTTCCCCGCCCTTCTCCTTATAGGTCGCCTTGAGCGCCACGTCGTGGTTCGGCATCGGGAAGGTGACAGTCGCCTTCGTCGGGTTCGCGATCTCGGGCGTGCCCGCTTCGATCTCCCACTTATCGAAGACCTTGCCCTCAGGGGCGGGATCTGCGGTCACGGTCACGGTCTCGCCGGGCTTTGCGGTCGCCTTGTCCGTTTTGCCGTCCGTTACGGTGATCTTGTGCGCCGCGGCAGCCTCGACCTGCGTCACGTAGGTGAACGCGGCGATATTCTCATCCGGGTAACTCATGTCGCGGTAAACGCGCTCGCCGTTTTCGGACTCGTTTCCGCCGACGTACCAGGTCGTGTAAATGCTCTTGTCAAAGTGCAATTTGGTTTCGCCCTCGCCGTACTCCTTGAAGGTGAACTGAATCTCCACGATGTCGCCTTCCTCGGGCGCGGTCTTGGCGGGATCCGCGACCTTATCGCCGTTGATATAGTAGATCATCTCCTGGAAATCGATCTGCGGTGTGGAGAGCGTGACGTCGGTGTCAAGCGGCACGCCCGCCGTCGGTCTGTCAAGGTCCTTGATCGTGCCGCCCTTTGAGATATGGGTCTCTTTGCACGTAAAGGTCAGGGTGATGATCAGGTACCGGAAGTCCGGGCTGCCGTCGCTTTTCTTGCTGAATTCGTATTCATATTTATCCGCGGAAATGTTAAAGCCGTCGCGGTCCCGCATTTCCTGAATGGAGACGCTGGGCTTTTTGTTTTGCGCGCTGAATTCGTTGCCTTGAGTTGCAGACAGGAACACACTCATGTAATACTGTTCGCCGATCTGAGGTATGCCCGCGGACATATTGTCGGTCCCGGGGATAAACCAGCCTCTTGTAAAGCCGGCGTTAAGCTTGTAGTAGGCGTTGTCGCGGACGGTGGGATCGATGAAGCCCATGCCGTTATAAGGCGGGACGATATCATACAGACTGATTCTGCGAATGACCGTGCCGATGGGACCGTAGGTAAAGTCGATCTCCCAGGTGCCGTCCGTATATTTGTTGATGTGATCCGGTTTTTTTTCGTTGCCGTCCTGTTCGATGGTCATGGCGCTCGCAAAGGTGGATTTTCCGGCAACGGGCCTGATCTTGATGCGGTAAGTATAGGTCTTGCCCGCTGCAAATTTGGATTCCGTCGTCTTTGCGGCGCTCGAAGCGCCGGCTTCGCCCTCATACCAGAAATGGTCGACGATCTGCACCTTGTAGTTGTCACCGCCGCCGCCCCAGCTGGCGTTCACGCCGTCGATAAGCACGTAGGGGGAATCGTAGAAACCGTCAGACTCGCTGACTTGCGAGTTGAAGCCGCCGATGACGATCTGCGAGACCGTCGTCGTGCTTGCCGTATACGTGTATTTGACGACGTTGGAGGTCTTGCTCTGGCCGTCGCTGGCTCTGGACACGATGCAGCGGAAATACATCAGCGTCGTGCCGACGTCGACCTGATTGAAGTCGTAGCTCAGATTTTTGGATTTGGAGCCGACGATCTGGGTGGAGCCGGAACTCGTGTATTTATCCGAAATGTCGGTCCAGGTCTTGTTGTCCGTGGATTTCTGCCACTGATAGGTCGCCGTCGCGTCGCTGGCGTCAATGGAGAAGCGCGCCTGCTTGTTGGAGCCGCTGCCGGCATAGTCCACGGGCTGCTTGGTGATCGTCAGCGCCGGACGCTGCACGGCGGTGTAATCCAGATACAGCTTCGGCGCGAAGACGCCGTTTTCAAGCACGCCGCCGCCGTAGGTCCCGGCGGGACGGATGAGATTGAGGTCCCCGGCCAGATTCACGCTCTGAATGTTCGTGCGCTTGGGCACGATGGTGATGATAGCGCGGTATTTCTTCGCGTATTCGACCTTCTTGTCGGTCACGTCGGTCCCGTACTGGTCCGTCCACTGGATCACCGCGTAAAACGTCGACCGCTCAATGCGCCCCGGCAGGGTATAGCCGTAGTCCAGCGGGAAGCTGAACGCACTTTTCAGCGTCTCGCTCGGGATCTGCGTCACGCCGATCTTGCAGTTCTTCGCGACCTTGTGATAATAGGTGGTGTCCCCGTAGGTCGCCTGATGCATCTGGCCGAAAACGGTGGAAGCCTGCTTGCCGCCCTCCACACCCTCGCCGCCGTAGGGGCCGCCGGCAAAGATCGCGTTTTTCACCTCGGCGTTCATAACGCCGGTAAAGGTCGTCCTATACGTAACGGTATGGTAGCAGTAGTTCTGCGAGGGCGCGGTCGTCGTATAGAAAACCGTGTTGAAATACGTATTGGAGTCCAGTTCGATCCGGGAATTCGAATCGTAGTAATGGCCGTAGTTCGAGAAGTGATTATAGGTAAAGTCCGCGTGTTCGATCGTCGTTTTCTCGCTCTTGTCCGCGTAGAAGGGGAAAATGACTTTGCTCGTGAAGCCGGTCAGATACAGGTCGAAATACACGTTCAGCCGCAGGCGCGTGTCGGGTCTCAGACCGCCGACGTCGATGCTGTGCCCGTAAAGACCGTATATATCCGACGTGACCTTGACCTGCTTTTCGGACGTGCCGACGTTCCCGTATACCGACAGGGTGGAGCCGGTGGACGCGGTGAACAGATACAGATCGCCGTTTGTCGAAAGCGCGGCCATGGGGGAAATGTAGCTGTTCCCCTGGATGCTCAGTTTGTTTTCGCCGACCGCGTTCACGGTCACGGTCCATTTGTTGTTCGGGACCTGCACGTGGATGCCGTAGTAGGTGCCGATCGCGCCCGTACGCTGAAAGTTGTTCAGCGAGATCGCAACGGTGGTTCCCGTTACGGACGCGGTGACCTCTCCGGAAAATTCGGAGCCCAATTGGGTGAACTGAGAGGGGGCGTATTCTCTGTAGCTGTGACCGTATTCGGAGTCTTCCCAGATCATCCGGACGACCGGCTCGCTCGCCGCATTTGCCGTGACCATCAGCGGCACAAAGACCGCGGCGACCATCAGGACCGCCAGAAAAAGGGACAATAGTCGTTTTTTCATGATGCATTCCTCCATATCATGTTATGAGAATCAGTAAAGCAATTGATACTGACACATAAAAATTATACAATATTGTTTCATGAATTGCAAGGCTTTTCGTGTAAATTGTCAGAGTATCTTGCGCCGTCCGCCCGCTGCGGCTGCGCTCTCCCCTCCCCCCGAGCGCCAGCGCAGCTTCCCCGCCGGCCCCCCCGCTTCACGCACGGCAGGACGCAAAAAAGCGGAGCCCGAAGGCTCCGCCGCAAAGCGCGACTTTCGCTTTTTCCGTCCCGCCGCCCGGTCGAAGGGCGCGGACGGCCCGTATTTCAGGACGCCGTCATATACGGGTAGTCCGGAGGCGCGGCGCGGTCACCGCTGCTGGTTCTGCGCGTCCATGAGGCTGCTCATGAGGCCCTTTCTCTTTTTCTGCTTTTTGGGCTTGTATTTCGGCGGGTTTTCCAGCCGCATACGGGAGGAGCGGCTCTTTTTCAGGCGCTCGCTGGCGGCGAGGACCGGCTCCGCCATGGTATCCGTCAGATAGGGGAGCATATTCTGCGTGAGGACCGGATCGTCCTGAATCTGTCCGAGGATCGTGACGGCGATCAGGCTCTGGACCTCGTTGGTGCCGTCCTCATAGATCTCGCCGAGGATGCCGAACAGCTTCTTCATGCGCTGGGGATTGTTTTCCCGGATGTCGCGCAGGATCTCGGCGTTCATGTGGTTGACGAAAAAGTCCTCGCACAGGAACTCGTCGTAGGTCGCAATGTTCTCCTTCAGCTCGTCCTTCAGGCCGGGATACATGGCGCAGAGCTTGTTGGCGAGCGTGACGGGGTCATACGCCATCGCGCCCATTTTCGCGGCGGTGCGCGAGACCGTCTGGATGTTCTTCTTCTTGGAGACGATCGCCTTCTTCTCCGCGTAGGTCTCGGAGAGGTACTCGGTCATCTCGTTGACAAGGCTCTTTAAGTCCCGCTCGTCGAAGGTCTCCGGCTCAAAGAGGAAGGTGGAATCGAGGTTGAAGGCGGCGTCGTCCGTGCGGTCCACGCCGGTCTCGCCGGAGAGCAGATGGATGCGGTCCGTGCTGAACACGAGGCGCAGCACGCCCTTCTCCCCTTCAAAATCGCGCACGACGGCGTTTTCGCGGGCAACGTCCTTTCCCTGTCCGAAGCCGCACTGCTCCATGACCGGTACGACCCCCTTCAGGACCGTTTCAATGGCGTTCGTTCTCTCAAGCATATGGCAAAATCCTTTCCGGTAGTATTCTTCGATCTTCGTCAGCCGTTCAGGGCCGCGAAATTGGCCTTGTTTGCGGTGTAAAGCGTTTTATAGACCGCGAACTGCCTGTCATAGACCGCCTTGTTCGCGGGGTCGGGCGTATAGGTCTTCACGGCGGGGATCAGGGACTTCGCCGCCTCGAACGAAGCGATCTCCCCACTGCCGACGGCGATCGTGACCGCCGCGCCGACCGCGCCCACGTTCTGCGGGTTTTCCACGGTCTCCACGGGCTTCTGCAGCACGTCCGCCAAAATCTGGCAGGTAACGGAGTTCAGCGCGCCGCCGCCCACAAACCGCACGACGTCGGCGGACTTCACCTTTTTGTCCTCCGCCTCCATGAACCACCTGAGGTGGAAGCACACGCCCTCCACCACGGCGCGGATGAGTTGGCTCTTGCCGGTCTCGAGGCTGAGGTTGAAGAACATGCCCCGGGCGTTCGGGTCCTCGAACGGGCAGCGGTTGCCGTGCAGCCACGGCGTGAAGATCACGCCGCCGGACCCCGCCGGGACCTTTTCGATCACGTCGTTCATATACTGATACAGACTCGTGTATTCGCTCTCGTAGGAATCCGCCACGTGCTCCTTTTTGAGATAGATGTTGATCTCGTCAAGGGCAAGGTGGTCCTTGACCCACTCCAGGCACTTGCCCGCCGTTTCCAGCTCCGCGAAATAGTTGTATTTTCCTTCCTCCGCGCCCACGATCGCGGCGATCATGGCGGAGGTATCGACGATGCTTTTATCCACCACGGTGGAGACCCAGCCGGAGGTGCCGCAGTAAATGTGCGTGTCGCCCAGCGCGACCGCGCCCGCGCCCACGCCGATCAGGGACGCGTCCCCGCCGCCGCCGTAAACCGGCGTGCCGGGCAAAAGCCCCAGCTCCTTCGCCTGCTGCTCGCGCAGCTTGCCCACACAGTCGGTGGACTTCACGAGCGCCGGCATGTGGCGCACGTCCACGCCGAGGGTTTTGCAAAGGCTTTCGGAGAAGCAGTCCTTCCCCTTGCGGATATCGTAAAGCAGCGTGCTGAAGGCGGAATCCCGCGTCATGGTGGCCTTGCCGGTCATGCGGCAGATGAGGTAATCCTTCACGTCCAGCCACTTGTCCACACGCCGGAAAACGTCCGGCTCGTGGTTCTTCACCCAGTTGTATTTCCACACGGGGTCCTTCACGGACGCCGCGACCGCGCCGGTGATCATCAGGCTTTTAAGCAGGATCGGGATGTTCGCGCCCGCGATCTGCGGGCCGTGGGCGATGCCCTTTTTCAGCTCCTCCCTGGCGCGCTGGTCCATATAGCTCATGGGGCGGCGCACGGCGACGCCGTTCTTGTCCACCAGCACAAGGCCCTGCATCTGGGAGCAGAACGAAATGCCCTCGATCTGTTCGGCGTCGACCCCGGCGGCGGTAAGCGCCTCGCGGCCGGTCCGGCACATGGCGGACCACCACTCCTCCGCGTCCTGCTCCGCGCCGCCGTCCGGGTAGACGTACAGCTCATATCCGGCGGAAGCCGCGCCCAGCAGCTCCACCCTGTCCGAGATCCGGAACACGCAGGTCTTTACGCCCGTTGTGCCGATATCATAGGTGATCACGTGTTTCATTGCTGATCCTCCGTTCCTGTTCAGCAGGCGGCGCACCCGCCGCTTACAGCTCCCTTCTGCCCTGCAGGGCGCGCGACAGCGTGACAGCGTCCGCATACTGCAGATCGGACCCCACCGGCAGCCCGTAGGCAAGGCGCGTGACCTTCACGCCGAGGGGCTTTAAGAGCTTTGAGATATACATCGCGGTCAGCTCGCCCTCCACGCCGGAGCCGGTGGCCATAATGACCTCGGTCACGCCGTCGGTCTCGATGCGGGCAAGCAGCTCCTTGACAGTCAAGTCGTCCGGTCCCACCTCGTCCAGGGGTGAAATGACCCCGTGCAGCACGTGATAGGTCCCGGAAAACTCGTTGGTTTTTTCCATGGCAAGCAGCGCCTCGGTGTTTTCGACCACGCAAACGGTCTTGCGGCTGCGCTGCGGGCTTTCGCACACGGGGCAGATCTCCCGGTCCGTCAGGTTGCAGCACACCGGGCAGCGATGCAGCTTTTCCACCGCGTCGGTCAGGCAGGCGGCAAAATCCCGCACGGTATCGGGCTCCTCACTCAGCACGAAAAGCGCCATCCGCTGCGCGGTCTTGGCGCCGATGCCGGGCATTCTGCGAAAATGCTCGATAAGCTTCTGCAAAGGTAAGGCGACGGTCTCCATATCAGAAGCCGAGCCCGGACAGCCCCGGGATGTTCATGCCGCCGGTAACGGCGTTCATGCGGGTCTCCATGGTGTCGTTCGCCTTTCTGAGGGCCTCGCCGTAGGCGATGGTGATAAAGTCCTCCAGCATTTCCACGTCCTCGGGGTCCACGACCTCGGGCTTGATCTTGATGCCGACCAGCTCATGCTTGCCGTTGAGGGTCACGGTAACGGCGTCGCCGCCCGCGCAGGCGGAAAATTCGGTCGCCTCGACCTCCTCCTGCACCTGCTGCATCTCCTCCTGCATTTTCTGGATCCTCTGCATCATATCGTTGCGGGAGCCCTGCGGCTGCCCCTGGATTCTGGCTTTCATAGTAATGACTCCTTTATGAAAAAATTCTTTTTTATTCAAATTCGACCCGGAGCTGCCGCCCGAGCTGCTGCGCCACGATGGGCGCGACGTAGCTGTCCAGCTGCGCCTGCGGGGTCACGAGCTTGATCATGGGGCTGTTGGGCCGGATCAGCAGCCGATCCCCCCTGATACAGGCAGAGGAATCCGTAAAGCGCCCGATCATATCGTGATGCGTCTGCTCGATCGCCAGCACGATCTGCGCCCAGACGCGGAAGGTCAGGGTCTCGGGATGCTCCCGTTTGGTCTCCTCGTCCCGGCGGTTGACCTCCTCGATGGACTTGCCGCTGTAGCGGGACAAAAACGAATCCACGTCGAAATTCGGGTCCGGCGCGTTCGGATCGCGCGGCGCGGACGGAGCGGCGCTGTGGTCCTCCCCGAAGGGCAGCCCTTCGTCCGCCGGTTCCTCCGGCGGGGTGAGGACCATTTCCTCCTCGGTCGGCGGCGGACCGTCCAAAGGCACGTCAAACAGGGACGCTTCCGGCAGCGGACCGGGGTCGTCCCCGAAGGGCAGGGCGCTCTCGTCGAGCGGCGCGTCGTCCGTCTCCTCCGGGTCGAAGGTAAACGCGGGGGCGGCGGCCTCATTGCCGAAGCCCGTGAAATCTGGCCCTGCCGGCTGCGGCGCGGCGCTTCCGGGGTCAGGCGCGGGTTCGGGCGTGAAAGGAATCGTCGGCGGCGCGGGCGTTTCGGGCTGCGTCGCCGGTTTTTCGGACTGCGGCGGGACGTCGGTCCGGTCGCTTTCCCTTTGCGGCGCGACGCTTTGCGCCGCTGTTACCGGCGGCAGACCGCCCACGGACAGCCGCTCCACCAGCGCCTCGAGCTTTGAGATCCGCGCCTGCAGGGCGGAGACGGAATCGTCGTTTTCGGGGGAACACAGGCGGATGACCGCCATTTCCGCCTCGACCCGGCGGTTCTGGGAAGACCTGGCGGCGGCAGCCGTGGCGGTCAGGATATTCAGCGCGTAAAGCACCTGTTCTTTCGTAAACAGCGCGGACAGCTTTTTCAGCCGCTCCAGCTCCTCCTCGGTGCCGACGATCAGATCGCCGGGCTTTTTGACCGTTTTCAGGATCAGGAAGCTGCGGTAGCGGTCCGTCAGCTCGCTCAGCAGCCGCCCGGTATCGCAGGAGGCCGCGTGCAGCGCGTCCAGCGTTCTGAGCGCCGCGGAAGCGTCCGCATGACCGATCGCCTCCACCAGCGTATAGATCTGCTCGCGCCCGACCAGCCCCGCGCAGGAGAAGACCACCTCGGTGGTCACGTGCCCGTTCACGCTGATGCAGGCGTCGAGAAGCGAGAGCGCGTCACGCATGCCGCCGTCCGACAGCCGCGCGATCAGCATGGCGGCCTCGGGGTCCAGTTCGCTCCCCTCCTCGCCCGCGACGTACGTCAGGCGATCCGCAATGACCTTCGGCTCGATGCGCCGGAAGTCGAACCGCTGGCAGCGGGACAGGATGGTGGGCAGGATCTTGTTGATCTCGGTGGTCGCAAGAATGAAGATGACGTGGGCGGGCGGCTCCTCCAGCGTTTTCAGCAGCGCGTTCGACGCGTCGGGAGAGAGCATGTGCACCTCGTCCACGATATAGACCCGGTATTTGGCGGCGGAGGGCGTGAAATTCACCTCGTCCCGCAGCGCCCGGATATCGTCGATGCCGCGGTTGGAGGCGGCGTCCATTTCGGTCACGTCCAGCACGGTGCCGTCGTCGATGCCCCGGCAGATCGCGCATTTGTTGCAGGGGTTCCCGTTCACGGGCGACAGGCAGTTGACCGCCTTCGCCAAAATCTTCGCGCACGTCGTTTTGCCCGTTCCCCGGGACCCGGTGAACAGGTAGGCGTGACTCAGCCGATCCTCCCGCACCTCGGCGGAAAGCGTGGACGTGATATGCGGCTGGCCGACCACGTCGTCAAAGACCTGCGGCCGCCATTTGCGGTACAAAACGCGATACATGGATGCTCCTCGTCCGGTTTGATCACATAAAAAAATTTTGCCTCTGTCACACGGCGTGCAGGCAGACTGTGTCGCCCGGGGCATTCCGCTTAATGCTGCTCGGTTCCCCGCCTGACATGGTTCGCGGCGCTCCGCCGCACAGGACCAACACGCCGCATGACAGAAGCAAAATTCATAAATCGCAAGTATTATACTATAGTTTTCCCGTTTTGGCAAGGGGTTTTGCAAATATTTTTTCCGAACGGAGACCCTGCAACCGGTTTTTCCGTCGGAGAGCGCCCGGATGACCGTTCCATCCCGCAAAAAACACTTGATTTTTCGGCGGTTCCGTGTTATGATATTATGACATATTATAGATAAAGAAGAATGCGTATGAAGGAACGAACGATCAAAATTCAGGACCTGCAGTCCACCCACGAGGGCGAGGACGCGGTGGAGATCACCACGCGCGGGACCCTGAAGGGCAGCCCGGACAACTACATGATCTCCTATAACGAGGATTACGGCGACGGCATGAAGAGCAGGACCGTGATCCGGGTGCAGGACAAAAAATGCGCCTCCATCCTGCGGCACGGCGACATCATCAGCGAGATCACGGTGGAAAAGGGCAAGCGCCACAACTGCCAGTATTCCACCCCCTACGGCGACTTGATGCTGGGCGTGTACGGGCTGGGGCTGTCCTCCGATATCGGGGAGGACGGCGGCGAGCTGCGGCTCGACTATACCATTGATTTCGAGGGCGCGCTGACCGCCGAAAAGCGGATGCGCATTACCGTATTATAAGAGAGAGAAGGAAGCACGAACATGAAAGATATTCCGAAGATCGCCGAAGCCCAGATCACCGAGCTGGTCACGACCGCGCTGCAGAAAGCGATCGAAACCGGCCTCCTGCCCGAGGCCGAGCTCGTCCCCTTCAAGGTGGAGGTCCCGGCGGACCGCAAAAACGGCGACTTTTCCACGAACGCCGCCATGGCGAACGCCCGCGCCTTCCGCAAGGCGCCCATGCTGATCGCAAACGCGATTTTGCAGAACATGGACCTTGCCGGGACCTATTTCGATCACTGCGAGGCCGCCGGGGCGGGCTTTCTGAATTTCACGCTCGGCGCGCATTTTTACAGCGACGTGCTGTTCGACGTGAAGGAAAAGGGCGGGGCCTACGGGCATTCCGACCTGTTTGCCGGGAAGTCCGCGCTGGTGGAATTCGTTTCCGCGAACCCGACCGGTCCCATGCACGTGGGCAACGCGCGCGGCGGCGCCATGGGCGACTGCCTTGCCGAGCTGCTGACCTGGGCGGGCTACCGCACCGAGCGCGAGTTTTATATCAACGACGGCGGCAACCAGATCGAAAAGTTCGGTCTGTCGCTGGATATCCGCTACCGCCAGCACTTCGGGGACGACGTGGAAATGCCGGAGGATTCCTACCACGGGCAGGATATCATCGATCACGCGGCGAACTTCGCCGCCATTTACGGCGACAAATACATGGCCGCCTCCGAGGAAGAACGCCGCAAGGCGCTGGTGGACTACGCCCTGCCGCTGAACATTCAGGGGCTGGAGCGCGACCTGCTGAAGTATAAAATCAAATACGATACCTGGTTCCACGAAAGCGACCTGCACAAGTCCGGCGCCGCGAAAAAGGTCGTCGAGATGCTGACCGAAAAGGGCTATACCTACGAAAGCGACGGCGCGCTCTGGTTCAAGGCTGAGCAGTTCGGCTGCGAAAAGGATTTCGTGCTGCGCCGCTCCAACGGCTTTTTCACGTATATCGTGCCGGATATCGCCTATCATTATAACAAGCTCTGCGAACGGAACTTCGATCTGGCGGTGGATATCCTCGGCGCGGACCACCACGGCTACGTGCCGCGTCTGAAGGCCGCGCTGCAGGCCCTCGGCGTGGAGCCGGACCGCCTGCAGGTGGTGCTGATGCAGATGGTGCGTCTGGTCAGGGACGGCGAGGCGATCAAGCTCAGCAAGCGCTCCGGCAAGGCCATCACGCTCGTCACCCTGCTGGAGGAGGTGCCGATCGACGCCGCCCGTTTCTTCTTCAACATGCGCGAGGCAAACACCCACTGCGACTTCGACCTGGACCTCGCGGTCAGCGAATCCAGCAAGAACCCCGTTTACTATTGCCAGTACGCGCACGCGCGCATCTGCTCCATCTTCCGCAAGCTCGCCGAAAAGGGCGTCGCGGTCGCCGAGGCCACGCCTGCGGATACCGCCCTGCTGACCGCCCCCGAGGAGAAGGAGCTGATCCGCTTCATCTCCACCCTCACCGGCGAGGTGGAGGCCGCCGCCAGAGCGCTGGACCCCAGCCGCATCACGCGCTACGCGCTGGAGCTTTCCACCCTGTTCCACAAATTCTATAACGCCTGCCGCGTGGAGACCGACGACCCCGCGCTGACGGCCGCCCGCCTGTTCCTCTGCGCCGAGGTCCGTCAGGTGCTCGGCAACCTGCTCGGCCTGCTCAAGGTCGCCGCGCCGGAAAGCATGTAAGAAAGAAGCATTTTCAGAAAGGAGGTCTCCCATGCCCGACGAAAAAACCGTGGTTTCCCGCAACAAAAAGGCGTACCACGATTATTTTGTGGAAGAGACGTACGAAGCGGGGCTGGAGCTCTACGGCACCGAGGTCAAAAGCATCCGCGAAGGCAGAGTGAACCTGAAGGACAGCTTCTGCCAGATCAAGGACGGCGAGATCTTCGCCCTGAATATGCACGTCAGCCCCTATGAGAAGGGCAATATCTTCAACCGCGATCCGCTGCGTCCCAAACGTCTGCTCATGCACAAGCGCGAGATCATGAAGCTGTTCGGCTTGACAAAACAGCAGGGATATGCTATGATTCCCTTGTCGGTGTATTTCGTCAAGGGACGCGCAAAGCTGGAGCTGGGTCTTTGCAAGGGCAAAAAGCTTTACGATAAACGCGCCGCCGCCGCGGAGCGCGACGCAAAACGCAATATCGACCGCACCATGAAGGAACGGAACTGACGTTCCGGCTTCCCTCACATCCGCGCACCCGCCGCCACCGGCGGCACAAATGGGAGCGAAAGGATTTCGACGGGGATCTTGAGATCCGATAAGCGAGCAGAGGCGGGGAACCTCTTTAAAAGCTCCAATTGTTATAAAATAAATAACAACAATAGCACTGTTTTAGCTGCCGCCTAAGGGCCGCAGCCGTCTTGCCCGGGAGTACCGCGGCCCGGGGTCAAGGCGTCGATCAGCGGTGAACGTGCACGATCGATACCTCATACTTCGTCACGCACAATGAGGCTGGTTTGACCCGAAGCGTGTTCCTTCGCGCCGGGGAGAACGAGATCTAAACAAGGAACTACGCTCGTAGAAAGTCGGGAGGATGGGTTTTCGGACAGGGGTTCGACTCCCCTCGCTTCCACCA